>JAIDTT010000043.1 GCA_029060545.1 Paramuribaculum sp.
CTACGATATGGCTGCGAGAGCCGACGTATGGCTCAACACCGGCACCCTGCGTTCACTCGGCGAGGTGCGTTCGCTATGCCCGAAGATGACGGATGTGGAATGCCTGCGTAGCGGTATGGTATACAATCATACCCTCCGGTCCACCGCAGGCGGAGGCAATGACTTCTTCGAGTCGGCGGTGGTGCGCCCTGACCTCGTGCTCAGGGACCTGGTGAAAATATTCCATCCGGAGATGGTAGACAGTGCATTCGTATATTATCAACAGCTTCAGTGATGCGCAATTCGACGATATTCATAATACTTGGAACAGCTACCTTGGCGCTCTTCGCCATAGACCTTATGGTGGGCGCCTCTTCGATAACGCCGGCCGAGGTGTGGGCGGCTCTGACCGGTGGCGAGTGTGCTACCGCGACGGCTAAAATCGTAATCAACATACGTCTGATCAAAGCCGTAGTAGCTCTCCTCGCCGGTGCGGCTCTGGCGGTGAGTGGATTGCAGATGCAGACGCTTTTCCGCAATCCGTTGGCCGGCCCTTACGTGCTCGGCATCAGTTCAGGTGCGAGTCTCGGGGTGGCTCTGGTAGTGCTATCGGGTGTGGGCTCATCGCTCGGCATAGCCGGTGCGGCATGGATCGGTGCAGCAGCGGTACTTGTGATAATCGGTGCCGTGGCGCAGAGGATCAAGGATATAATGGTGATACTCATACTCGGCATGATGTTCTCGTCGGGGGTGAGCGCTATAGTGCAGATATTACAGTATCTGAGCAACAATGAAGCGCTCAAGTCGTTCGTGATCTGGACTATGGGTTCGCTCGGCGATGTGACATGGAATCAGATGACGATTCTGGCTCCATCGGTAATGGTGGGTTTGCTCGTGGCTGTGCTCACCATCAAGCCGCTCAACCTGCTGCTCCTCGGCGAGGAATACGCTACTACGATGGGGCTCAATCTGCGCCGTTCGCGCACACTGCTCTTCCTCTCCACCACTCTGCTGGCGGGAACGGTAACAGCTTTCTGCGGACCGATCGGATTTATCGGACTCGCTATTCCGCACATCACCCGTATGATAATGCGCAACAGCGATCATCGGATATTGCTGCCGGCTACAATCCTCACCGGCGCCGCCATAATGCTGATCTGCGATATTATATCCAAACTTTTCACCCTCCCGGTCAATGCAATCACTGCGCTTGTGGGCATTCCGATCGTGGTGTGGGTGGTAATCCGCAACAGATAACGGACTATGATACAGCTTTACGACTTCTCTATCGGCTACCCGCAGCGACCGCTCATCTCAGAGGCTAATGCGACTATCGGACGCGCTACTCTCACTGCTCTCATAGGCCGTAACGGCTCGGGCAAGTCGACCCTACTGCGCGCTATCGCGGGTCTCAACACACATTATTCGGGTCGAATAATGCTCGACGGGAAGGATATTGCTTCGCTGTCAGCTCCCATGATGGCTCGACTGGTGGCTTTCGTAAGTACTAAAAGCATACGTGTGCCTAATCTGCGCTGCGAGGATCTCGTGGCTATGGGACGCGCGCCCTACACTAACTGGATCGGACGGATGCAACCGGCCGATAAAGATATCGTGGATCGTTCGCTCCGGCTCGTCGGTATGGCCGACTATGCATCGCGCACTCTCGATACGATGAGCGACGGGGAATGTCAGCGCATCATGATAGCGCGTGCGCTTGCTCAAGATACTCCGATAGTGCTACTCGACGAGCCGACTTCGTTTCTCGACCTACCTAACCGCTACGAGTTGTGCAATCTGCTTGCCCGGCTTGCTCATCAGGAGGGAAAGACGATACTTTTCTCCACCCACGAGCTCGACATTGCACTGAAGATGACTGACTGCATCGCTCTGGTTCACGACCATACCCTCGAAGTGGCACAAACGGCGGATCTCCGCGCTACCGGACGAATCCATAGCATCTTCGGCCTTGATCAATAGAAATGTCGGAGGCAGAGGGCGCGAAGCGATGTCCCTACGAAATTGTGGAACCTGAGAAAGTTTATGGTAAAAATGTCATTGTACGCTTTTCGTGCGGGGATTCCC
>JAIDTT010000044.1 GCA_029060545.1 Paramuribaculum sp.
TTTCAGGGGGTGTGGAGGTGTTTTGATTTTTTCGGGGGTATGAGCTAATTTTGCGGCCGGAAAAGTTTTTTTGACTATGTCTGTTTCTAAGTTTTTACGTCAGTGGGCTCTGATTTGGGCTATTCTTATAGGTATAGGCAGCTATTTTTTAGCGGATGCTCTGGTGTCGGATCCGACGGCGCGCGGTGCGTTGCTCTCGGGTGTGGAGATTGTGCAGCCTCTGATGATTTTCGCGATGCTCTTCATTACGTTCTGTAATGTGAATCCCCGGCGTATGGCTCTGCGTCCGTGGCACTGGTGGCTGATCGCTGTGCAGGCCGGCGTGTATCTGGCGCTTACGGGTGTGGCGATGATGCTCGGCGAGTCGTATGCCAAGATTGTGGTGGAGGGTGCGATGATCTGCTTTATCTGCCCTGTGGCTACGGCTGCGGCTGTGGTGACGCGTCGGCTCGGTGGCAGTGCTACGCAGATTGTGAGCTATACGATTCTGATCAATCTTGTGGCTTCGATACTGATACCGGCTACTGTGCCGCTTGTGATGCCGGAGCATCACGGCGATATGTGGGGGTCGATGCTTACGATTTTGGGTAAGGTGCTTCCGCTGCTTCTGTTGCCTTTGATGTTGGCCTGGGTGGTGAGGAGTGTGTCGCTCAAGGTACATTATTATATATCGTCGCACCGGGATCTGGCTTTCAGGCTGTGGGTGGTGTCGCTGGCGCTGGCTATGGCTGTGACTACGCGTATGTTTGTGAAGAGTACGGTGCCGCTATGGGTTGACGGCTGGCTTGTGGCTGTGACGGCTGTGTGCTGCTTCGGCCAGTTTGCGATCGGCTGGCTGATCGGTTCGCGTTACCGCAGCCGCACGACTGCGGGTCAGGCTTTAGGGCAGAAGAATACGGTGCTTGCGATATGGCTGGGATATACGTTTTATAGCCCGGTGACGGCGCTTGTGGGCGGGTTTTACAGTATTTTTCATAACGTAATCAATTCATACCAATTATACAAAAGGCCGAAGCGATGATGCTCCGGCCTTTTGGATATGACTTTAGGATTGTGATCAGATAATCGAGTTCTTTTTGGTCCACTCTACGATTTCGGGGATATAGCCGAAGGCGAGACCTGTGACGGTGTCGGCGCAGCCGTAGTACACTGCTATGCGACCGGTCTCAGGATCGTGGAGGGCTGCGCAGGGGAATGTGACATTGGGCACATCGCCTGTGAGCTCATAGATCTCGCGGGGTGAGATGAGGTATGGCCCGGAGCGTGCGATTACTTTCCAGGGCTTTTCGAGGTCGAGCAGGGCGGAGCCGAATGCGTAGACGTAGCCGTTGCAGGAACGGAGTACGCCGTGGTATATGAGGAGCCAGCCTTCGGATGTCTCGATGGGGATGGGGCCTGCGCCGATCTTCATGCACTGCCAAGCGCTGTCCTCAAACGGTGCGGGGGACATGACGTGGCGGTGGCGTCCCCAGAATTCCATATCGGGCGACTCGCTGTAGAAGATATCACCGAATGGGGTGTGGCCGGTGTCGCTCGGGCGCGAGAGCATGGCGAAGTTGCCATTGAATTTGCGGGGGAAGAGTACGCCGTTGCGGTTGTAGGGGAGGAATGCGTTTTCGCACTGGTGGAATGTCTCGAAGTCGGTGGTCCAAGCAACGCCGATTGTGGGTCCGTGGTATCCGTTGCACCAGGTTACGTAATACTTATCTTCGATTTTCACTACGCGGGGGTCGTAGCCATATACCCACTCGGCTACTTCGTCGTCGGCGCCGGTGAGGTGGAAGTCTTCTTCGTTGATGTCCCACTTGAAACCGTCGACGGAGAATCCTACGTGGATGCGCATACGGCGGTTGGTGTCGTCGCAGCGGAATACGCCGGCATAGTTGTAGTCGCCTTTCTTGAAGGGGACAACGGCGGAATTGAAGATACTGTTGGATGTCTTCAGTGCGTTGCGGGGTATGACGGGATTAGCGCTGTAGCGCCACATTACGTCGTTGCAGCCTTCGGGACGGTCTTCCCAGGGCATATCGGGCAGCGGCTGCCCTACGATGTGGAGTTTGCTCATATTAAGTAGTGTGTATAAGGGTGTTGATATTTCTTTTGAAGTCGGGGATTAAAGAGTCTCGGTGGATTCTTCGGCTTTGATAGCTGAGTCGACGGCTTCTTCGGCTGAGTCGCCGCCGTCTTTATGGGTGAATGGTACGGTCCAAGCGAGGATGAATGCCGGCACGGCGACAACGAGGGCGATGAGGAAGAAGAGTTCGTAGCCTGTGCGCTCACAGATCCAACCGGATATCATGCCGGGAAGCATGACGCCGAGATTCATGATGGCGGAGGCGAAAGCGTAGTGGGCCATGGAGTGCTTGCCGGGTGCGACCTGCTGCATCATGAACATGGTGAGTCCGACGAATCCGAATCCGTAGCAGAAGTATTCGAGGATGAGGCCTGAGCCTACGATCCACATATTCTGTGGCTGGAAGAGCGAGAAGAGGAAGTAGATGACAAAGGGGACGTTGAATATGCACACGAGGGTGAAGAGCACGCGCTTCAGACCGAAGTGGGCAATGAAGTAGCCGCCGAGGATGGAGCCTACGATGAAGGCGATAGTGCCGAGGGTGCCGTAGATCAGACCGATCTGCTCGTTGGACATGGCAAGTCCGCCCTGATCGAGGGGGGCTTTGAGGAATATGGGTACCATCTTCATGGCGAATCCTTCGGTGAGGCGGTAGCAGACGATGAACAGGATGTATACCCAGATGAAGCGCTTCCGGAAGAATGCAAGGAGCACATGCTCCATCTCGCGCATGGATTCGGCGAAGCTCTTGGGAGCCCCACTCTTATTGACGGATCCGGTGGGGAGCATGAAGTAATGGTAGACGGCGAGCGCGATCATCAGCACTGCAAGGATGCCCATGATGATCATCCATGCGTACATGGGTGCTTTGTCGGGGTTGGATGCCTTGAAATGACCCATAAGTACGCCGGCGAGATATACGAGGCCGCCGTTGGCGAGCACTTTGGCGAGATTGTAGAAGGCTCCCTGCCAGCCGATGTAACGGCTCTGGGTCTTACCGTCGAGAGCAGTGAGGTATACGCCGTCGGTGGCGATATCGTGTGTGGCTCCCGAGAATGCGATGATGCCCATAAGGGCTATGGTCCAAGCAAAGAAGGCGGATAGCGGAAGCACGAATACTATGACGGCGAAGCAGAAGCCTGTGATGGCCTGAGTGGCCACGACGAAGTTCTTTTTGGTCCAATAGATCTCAAGCAGCGGACTCCAGATAAACTTCAAAGTGTAGGGGAGGGTGAGGAGCGATGTCCAGAAGGCTACTGCCGTCTTGTCGAGCCCGAGGTCGTCGAACATGATTACGGCTACCAGATTGAGCACTATGAAGGGAAGTCCCATGGCGAAATATACGCTCGGTACCCAACTGAGTGGCGAATGAGCGCGCGCGGGGGCGGAAGCGGCTGCTGATGATTGTTTCATGGCAGGGGGTGTGAATGTTGGTTCTTTTTAGTAAGTGTACCCCGGAGCAGAATCGAACTGCTATCTAAGGTTTAGGAAACCTCTATTCTATCCGTTGAACTACCGGGGCGATTCAAGACGCAAAAATAATCAAATTCCGCTATTCCGACAATAAATTGCGAATCTATATCGTGCACCGGAGCGCGGATCGGTGTGGTAGTCGGATATTTCGGCTAAAGTCCATTGCTGTGGGTCGAGGGTGGGAAAGAAGGTGTCGGCGCCGTGGACGTCGGCATCTACTTCGGTGAGATATAGCCTGGTGGCTAATGGCATGGCCTGGCGATATACTTCTCCGCCACCTATAATCATGATTTCTTCGGCATCGGCTGCGAGTGCTATGGCTTCGTCGAGGCTTGATGCCCGTTGGGCTCCGGGGGCAGTCCAATCGGTCTGACGGGTGATTACTATGTTGCGGCGTCCGGGAAGGGCACCCTTGGGCAATGCTTCGAATGTGCGGCGACCCATCACGATCGGTTTGCCGAGGGTGAGGGCCTTAAAGCGGCGGAAGTCGTCGGCGATATGGAATGGCTGGTCGCCGCGGATGCCGATGGCACCGTCGCGCGCTACGATGGCTATAATGCTGACTGTGGTGCTCATACGGATACTTTGCCGGGGATATGCGGGTGAGGGTCGTAGCCTTCGAGGGTGAAGTCGGAATACTTGAAGTCGAAGATGCTTTTCACATCGGGGTTGAGTATCATGCGGGGGAGCGGGCGCGGCTCGCGCTCAAGCTGCAACTTGACCTGATCGAAGTGGTTGGTGTAGATG
>JAIDTT010000045.1 GCA_029060545.1 Paramuribaculum sp.
ATCGCCACCGAAGTCGAAAACCGCTTGCGCGCCGCCCTCGCCCCCGTTCAGACTACCATCCACATAGAGCCCTACCGTAGCGCGCCACATTCCAAATAACTAATAATTTGCTCGTTACCAAATTTTATGTAAATTTGCAGTGCTACTGAAAATTTGCATAAAATCATGTTTTCTCCTATGGAAGGATAATACCATCCGTTGACCCACTGCGCAGCCTATCCTTGCACATCAATAGTGCATTATGCGGTATGCATCACTTATAGTATTCGATTGCTACAGTTGTACCGTTGTAGTTCCACGGAGTCTTGGTGAATACATCCGGTACAGAATCATTGTCGAACCACGCCTTGACGCGAAATTTACCGTTCTCCCCCGGATTATTAGTGCATAACATTACCATCAGTCCTGTGCTATGGCTAATATCAAGCCCGGTAAGCATATTATTGCTGCAGTCGAGGCTCTGCAGATGCGTACACCGGCTCACATCGATGGTAGTCAGCTTGTTGTATTCACACCAGATATCCCTAAGCTGTGGATTGTTGGTCACGTCTATCTCCTTAAGGAAATTATGATTGCAATACAGCACCACCAGGTTGGCGTTTTGGCTCACATTGAGTTCCACCAGTTTATTCTTCATGCATACGAGTTCCGATAGCTCAGTGCAGCTGCTGAGGTCAAGCTGATTCAGCGAATTTTCGTTGCACCAAAATGTCTTGAGCTTTACGCTACGGCTCAAATCCAACTGTCTGATGTCGTTTTTGAAGCAGTAGAATTCCTTGAGCTTGGGATTGTGGCTTATATCTACAGTGGTCAATTTATTGCCCATGCAATCCAGATAGACCAGTTCGGGACTATTGGTCACGTCGAGCTCGGCCAGTTGATTCTGTGCGCACGCCAGCGTGGTCAGTCGTGTATTCTTGCTCATATCCAACTTGGTTATGAGATTGTTTGCGCAAATAAATGTCTCCAGAGAAGTGAAATATTCTATACCCTTCACGGATGCGAGGGTACCGGTCGGATTGCCGTCATCATCCTCCTCACCGCTCACGTCGACCGATGTAAGCGAAGCTACCTCCTGCGGAGTCACGGCTGAAACATCCTTTATATAGCCGCGCTCTTGAAGCGCCCGGGCAAAATCGGCATCGATCCAGTCGCTGCCCACCGGCTCAGGATCCACTATATATTCAGGTTCATCGTTGTCATTGCAGCCGTACCATACACTCATGCTCAGGGCCGTCACGATAGCCAATATAGCTCTTCTCATAAGATTAATTTATATAGGTAATTGGGAGTGAATCAATACTTAAACGAACTGCCGCCGAGAAATTCGCGTATTAGCGACGTAGATGGGATATACTCCTCCGATATCGGAGTGAAGTACGATAGGAATCTGTGAAGGCGCGCCGCTTCGGCGTACTCCGGAATATCGTGTGGCACCCGGGCCAGCAGCGGCTCCGCGCGGTGGCGCATCACCCCGAGTTCGAAGAGTAGCGAGCTGTTAAACATCGCATCGGCATTCTCCTGATAGGGGAATATCCACTTTTCCTCACCGCGGCGCACACTCGTCCAGCGGCGGATCGTCTCTGCTGGCGCCACACCTCGGTAGCGGGCATCGCGTACCATACGGCGCAGCAGGCGGTTGTCAGTAGTCGGAATCCAGTTGTGGTAGTCGATGGCGATTGAAGTCAGAGCCGACACATACACGTGATATTTCATTTTGGCATCGACGCCCGCTGTCAGTTCCGGATTCAGGCCGTGTATGCCCTCGATAAGTAGAATCGAATCCGGCGCGAGGCGAATCTTGTTGCCTCGGAATTCGCGCGAACCGGTCTCGAAATTGTAGTAGGGGAGTTCTACCTCCTCGCCGCGAAGGAGCGCGTTGAGGTGCTCATTGAAGAGTTCCAGATCGAGCGCGTAGAGCGATTCATAGTCATAGTCGCCCGTTTCGTCAACAGGTGTCTTGTGGCGATCCACGAAGTAGTCGTCGAGCGAAATCATCACCGGTGTTATCAGGTTGGTCATCAACTGAATGGCAAGGCGCTTGGTGAAAGTAGTCTTGCCCGACGACGATGGTCCCGCTACGAGCACGATGCGTGCATCGCCGCGCCCGAATCGCTCAGTGATATCGTCGGCAATCGTGGCTATGCGGTTGTTGTGAAGCGCCTCGGCCACATTGATAAGCATAGGTGATTCACCCTTTTCCACCGCACGGTTCATTTCGCCCACAGTCTTCACACCCACTATCGAATTGAATGCCTGATACGAGGTGAACGCCTGATACATCTTCTTCTGTTCTACCGGAGTGGCCGGTACCGTCGGGTTCTGACGGTCGGGGCCGAGTAGCAGCAGACCCTCTTCGTAGGGAATCAAGCGGAATACTCCGAGCTGACCGGTGCGTGGCACCAATGCTCCGTAATAACTGTCGCAGAGGCCGTCGAGCTCGTAGAATGCCGAGTATGGTTCATGGGTGGTTTCAAGCAGGAGAGCCTTGTATTTCAGTCCCTGCTTCTCGAATATGTCAATCACGTCAGAGGTACGTAGCTCATGGCGCACGAATGGCAGATCCCGTTCCACCAGTGAGCGAATATGCGCTTCCAGTCTTTCGGCGAGCGACTCATCCGGTTTCTGCCCTACGCCCTCGATCAGGCAGTAGTAACCTCGCGAGAGCGAGTGGGCGATTCGGATATTGCATCCCGGCAGGAGAGTGTTGACCGCATGGTAGAGCATCATGCAGAGAGAGCGGATATATGTGCGGTACCCCGAGTCGGAGGTGACAGGCATGAACTCGACGGTCTTCGGAGCGTACACCCGGAAGTTGAGATCTTCAGCTTTGTTGTTCACTCGGGCGTTGACCGGGTCGAAGGCGATCTCATCCTTCACTATATTATATATGTCGAGTAGCGACGACCCTCCGGACACGCTGAGATACGAGTTGGTGTTCTGGCAATAGATCTGCACCGAGGCATCGGCTGGGTTGTAGGTGTTCATGTCTGATCAGATTTGTTGGTACACAAAAATACTATTTTTTAACCGAAAATCCGTCGCTTCGCCCGACCAACTTCACAGCTCGGTAAGTTTCATTCAATTCTCAGAGGCTTAAAAATCACGTAATACTCAGATAAGCAGTGTGTAAACCCTCAAAATCTCTGTAGCCGATTTTGAGCCGAAAAAAATTCACAACCGTAGATGCGCCGAGCAATCAAAAAATTCGTACATTTGTGAGTAATATCCCTAATTATGGAGTATCGAATTCAATGGTTGGCCGACGGAGTGGAGCTTCCCGGCATCACTCAGGGCGATCGCCTCGAGCGATGGCTCGATGCGGTAGCAAAAGCTCATGGCCGCATACTCGGGCAGATCACATACATCTTCTGCGACGATGAGAAAATCCTTCAGGTCAATAAGGAGTTTCTCAACCACGACTATTATACCGACATCATCACCTTCGGTGAGAATCACGGGAGGCGAGTAGGCGGCGACATATTCATTTCGCTCGACACTGTCGCATCAAATGCCGAGATGCTCTCGCAGACCTACGACCGCGAACTCCATCGGGTCATTGCCCACGGCCTTCTCCATCTTTGTGGTATCGACGACAAAGGTCCGGGGGAGCGCGAGGTGATGGAACGCCACGAAGAGGAGGCGCTCGATATGCTCCAGCAATTTTAACCCACTGCATTGTCTGACCATGCGTACCAACTACGACGTAATTGTGATCGGTGCCGGCCATGCCGGATGTGAGGCTGCTCATGCGGCCGCACGCCTCGGGTCTGTCACCCTGCTTATCACCCTGGATATGAATAAGATAGCTCAGATGAGCTGTAACCCGGCCATCGGCGGTATTGCCAAGGGGCAGATAGTCAGAGAGATAGATGCTATGGGTGGCATGATGGGTATTGTCACGGATCGCACTGCCATACAGTTTCGTATGCTCAATCGTTCCAAGGGGCCCGCTATGTGGAGCCCGCGGGCGCAGAGCGACCGTATGAAGTATTCTGCCCTATGGCGAGAGACACTTGAGAATACCGACGGCCTCTATATTTGGCAGGACGATGTAGTTCGTCTGATTATAGAAGATGGTCGGGTGAGGGGAGTGGTTACTGCTCAGGGTGCCCGCTTCGAAGCATCATCAGTGGTGCTCACCGCCGGCACATTCCTCAATGGTCTCATGCACGTTGGCGAGGTCAAGACCCGTGGAGGACGCGTGGCGGAGCCGGCATCGACCGGCCTCACCGAGCAGTTGCGCGAACTCGGTTTCGTTACCGACCGTATGAAGACCGGCACTCCCGTGCGTATTGATGGACGTACGGTCGACTGGTCGAAAACCGTCGAGCAGGAAGGCGACTGCGACTTCCATAAATTCTCATATCTCCCATCAGTTCGCCGCGAACTTCGTCAGCGTCCCTGTCATATATTATATACCAACGAGGAGACTCACGCCGAACTCCGTGAAGGCTTGCCGCGCTCACCTCTCTTCAACGGACAGATCCAGAGTATCGGCCCGCGCTATTGTCCGTCGATCGAAACAAAGATTGTTACCTTTGCCGACAAGTCCGAACACCAGCTTTTCCTCGAGCCGGAAGGGGAGTCTACGCAGGAATATTATCTCAACGGCTTCTCATCATCCCTTCCGCTCGATGTCCAGCTTCGCGCTCTTGCGACCATACCCGCCTTCCGCGACGTACACATCTACCGTCCCGGCTACGCTATCGAATACGACTTCTTCGATCCGACTCAGCTACGGCATTCGCTCGAGACTAAACTCGTCGGCGGACTCTTCTTTGCGGGTCAAGTCAACGGTACTACAGGCTACGAAGAAGCGGCAGGTCAGGGGCTCATTGCCGGTATCAACGCTCATCGCTCTGCCCGGGGTCTTGATCCTGTGGAACTGCAGCGCGATCAGGCGTACATAGGCGTCCTTATCGACGACCTCGTTACAAAAGGAGTCGACGAACCCTATCGAATGTTTACCTCCCGCGCCGAATACCGTATACTCCTCCGCCAGGATGATGCCGACGCGCGTCTCACACCGATCGGTTATGCAATCGGCCTGGCTACTCAGGAACGAATGGATCTGCTCGAATCAAAGATGCGTCAGCGAGAGGCTATTCTTGATTTCGCCCGGAATTATTCCGTCAAGGCCGACGCGGTCAATCCCTGGCTTGAGAGCAGGGGAGAGTCGCCCCTTCGTCAGGGTGTCCGTCTCTATGATCTCCTTCTCCGCCCCAATATCACTATTGACTCACTTGCCGAAGCCGTACCGGAGTTTAAGCAATTCCTTGCCGAAACAATCGAGACGGATCGCTATGATGAAATCATCGAAAGCGCCCAGATCGCTATCAAATATCAGGGATACATCGATCGTGAGCGCGGAATTGCCGACAAACTCCGACGCCTTGAGGAGGTGCGTCTGCGTGCCGATATAGATTATTCTGCCATCCATTCGCTCTCGACCGAAGCCCGGCAGAAGCTCGACAAGATCCGTCCACAGACCATCGGGCAAGCTTCACGCATCCCCGGTGTTTCACCGGCCGACGTCAACATACTCCTCTTATTGATGGGTAGATAGCTTGCGTTTGTTCCACGTGGAACATTGTGACAACTTGAAATTCTAACTCATAAAAACCAAACATAACCTACCAACCGACAGATTATGGAATACGTAAAATCAAAAGTTCGCGACGTGAACGACTTTCCCCAGAAGGGAATCGTGTTTAAGGATCTCACTACTGTATTCAAGGATCCCCGTGCCCTCCACATTATCGGATGGGATCTCTCGCAGCTATACCGCGACAAGGGCGTGACCAAGGTGGTCGGCATCGAATCGCGCGGTTTTATCGGCGGCTCTATTCTGGCTTTCGAACTCGGCGCCGGCTTTGTGCCCGCACGTAAGCCCGGCAAGTTGCCTGCTGATACTGTGAGCTGCTCTTACGACAAGGAGTATGGAAAGGATATCATCGAGATCCATCGCGATGCCATTACCGAAGATGATATCGTGGTGATCCACGACGATGTTCTCGCCACCGGTGGTACAATGGGTGCAGTCTACAATCTGGTGAAGAGTATGAATCCGAAGAAGATTTATGTCAACTTCATCATTGAGCTTTCTGCTCTCAACGGTCGCGCCAATCTCCCCGAAGGTGTGGAGGTGACTTCGCTCCTTCAGTATTAATTCGACACTGTTTCCGGCTGCAGGCGCTCCTGACCTACGGAGCGCCGCAGTCGTATATACCCACTCTTTTTGCTATGGCAAAACACAAGAAATCGGCCGAACTCCAAGAGAAAATTTCCATCCTGCCTACTACCCCCGGCGTATATATGTACTTCGACGCCGAGGGTACGGTGATATATGTAGGTAAGGCGAAAAATCTAAAGCGCCGTGTGTCGTCGTACTTCAACCGCACTCACGACAGTGTGCGCACCAATCTGCTCGTGCGCGCCATCGCCGATATGAAATACATAGTGGTGCCGACGGAGCAGGATGCTCTCAATCTCGAGAATTCGATGATTAAGGAGTATCAGCCGCGCTACAATGTGTTGCTTAAGGACGACAAATCTTATCCCTGGATTGTGGTGACGAAGGAGCCGTTTCCACGTGTGTTCATGACTCGCAAGCGCATTTCCGACGGCTCGAAGTTCTACGGTCCGTATACCGACACGGCGTCGGCGCGTATGGTGCTTCAGCTCATAAAGGAACTATATCCGCTTCGCTCGTGCCGCTCGGTTATCACGCAGCAGTCAGTCGAGGCCGGAAAGGGGAGACTCTGTCTCGATTATCATCTCGGCAGGTGTCAGGGGCCGTGCGTCGGTAAGATTTCTCAGGAGGAATACGGACGTCAGGTGGAGCGTGTGAAGCAGATCCTCCGCGGCGACATGAACGAATTGCTCGATTATCTCCGTTCGGAGATGGAGCGCCTGTCGGCCGAACTGCGTTTCGAGGAAGCACAGATACTGAAGGAGAAATATGATGCCGTGAAGCGGTATACGGCCAAGAGTGTGATCGTGAGTCAGACGATCGGCGATATCGATGTGTTCGGTATTGATGATGAAGGGGATAAAGAGGTGTACGTCAACTATATGCACGTGCGTCGCGGTGCTGTGGTACGTTCGCTTACACTCCAGTATAAGCGCTCGCTCGATGAGACTCTCCCTCAGATCCTTAGCTATGCAATGCAAGAGGTTAAGGATGAATTAGGCGTTGATTATGAGGAAGTTCTTGTGGCTCAGGAACCCGATGTGGAGATGTCGGGAGTGACATTTATCATACCTCAGCGCGGCGATAAGGCTAAGTTGCTTGAGGTGTCGCAGCGCAATGCTCGCCAGTATCGTGTGGATTCGCTCCGTCGCCTTGAGAAGCACAATCCGGAGATGCGCACCCAGAAGTTGCTCGAGCGTATGAAAGCCGACTTCCGACTGTCTGAGCTGCCACGACATATCGAGTGTTTCGACAACTCTAATATTCAGGGAACTAATCCGGTAGCTTCTTGCGTGGTGTTCCGCGACGGACGTCCTTCGAAGAAGGATTACCGGCATTTCAATATCAAGACCGTTGAAGGTCCCGACGATTTTGCTTCTATGAAGGAAGTGCTGACCAGGCGCTATACCAGATTGATGAATGAAGGGGAGGAGTTGCCGCAACTCATTGTGGTCGATGGCGGTAAGGGCCAGTTGAGCGCCGCCGTGGAGGCTCTCGAAGCTATGGGGCTTCGTGGTGTGATCGCTGTGGCAGGTATAGCCAAGCGCCTGGAGGAGATATACTTCCCCGGCGATAGTATTCCGCTCTATATCGACAAGAATAGTGAGACTCTGCGTGTGGTGCAACACATGCGCGACGAGGCTCACCGCTTCGGCATCACTCATCACCGCAATCGCCGCAGCAAGTCGCAGACGGTGTCGGCGCTCGACTCTATTCCGGGCGTCGGTCCAAAGACGCGCGAGGCGCTGTTGACGCATTTCCGCAGTCTCAAGCGTGTAGCCGCAGCCAATATCGACGATATTGCGGCTGTGATCGGTCCGGCCAAGGCGTCGGTGGTCTATCAGGCGCTTCACTCTAATGATTCTTCCGAGGTATGAGTGGGCCGGCAGTGAAAGGACGATTCGCTCCGTCGCCCACCGGACGGATGCATCTGGGCAATGTCGCCACGGCTCTCCTGTCGTGGCTCTCGGTCAAGAGCCGGGGAGGGGAGTGGCTTCTGCGTATCGAGGATCTCGACCCTCAGCGTAGCCGCCTGGAGTGGTCGCAGTGGATTGAGGATGATCTGTCGTGGCTCGGCCTGATGTGGGATGAAGGCGGACTGGCCGACCGTGGCTCCGCCGGCCCCTATTCGCAGAGTCGCCGTGGCGACATCTACAGCCAATATCTCGAGCGTCTGCGCACGATGGGCGCAGTATATCCTTGCTGTTGTCGCCGCCGCGACATTCTCGCTACACAGGCTCCACATCAGACCGACGGACGCGTGGTATATTCCGGTCGCTGCCGGCCGGAGGGTGCGGGCCACGTCGTAATCGACGAGAAGGCCTTTCAGGGACGTTCTACGCGACTTTTTGTAGGGGATGCGGGGATTGCCTTCTCCGACGGTCTTTTCGGCGCTCAGAGCGTCTCTCTTGCCCGGGAGTGCGGCGACTTCATTCTCCGTCGGGCCGATGGCGCGTGGGCGTATCAGCTCGCGGTGGTGGTGGACGATGCTCTGATGGGGGTGACGGAGGTTGCGCGCGGATACGATCTGTTGCTGTCCGCAGCCCAGCAGATCTATCTTTTCGGCTTGCTCGGCTACCCGGCGCCGGCCTACTATCATTTGCCGCTGATCGGCAACGAGGCCGGCCAACGGCTCTGCAAGCGTGATCCGCAGGCCGATATGTCGCATTTGCGCGAGCGGTTCACTCCCGATCAGTTGCTCGGGCTCATAGCCAATATGCTCGGGTTGGCGCCCACGCCCGACGCGACAACACTCGAGCGTCTGCTGGCCGACTTCTCATGGGATAAAGTGCCCCGAGCAGAGATGCTACGATGCCCCGATCTGAGTTAATAGGGATGGAGAGGAAGCGTAAGGTGCGAATATTTTTCCGGCGGTAAAGTCAAAAAAAATTTGCAGGTAACGAAAATATCACTACCTTTGCATCGCAGAATCCTAATGGGGTATTAGCTCATCTGGCTAGAGCGCGACACTGGCAGTGTCGAGGTGAGCGGTTCGAGTCCGCTATACTCCAC
>JAIDTT010000046.1 GCA_029060545.1 Paramuribaculum sp.
GTATTAATTCGATCGGTCTGCGTCGCCGCGGCTTCTCGTCGGAGACTATCCAGCAGATACAGGAGATCTACCGCTATCTGTATCTGTCGGGTCTGAACAACTCTGATGCCGTGGCTCGCATCGAGGCTGAGCTTCCCGCCACAAAGGAGCGCGATGAGATAATACTCTTCGTGCGTAACTCGAAGCGCGGTATCATAAAAGGTTACGTATAAAAAGATTGCGCGGCATTTAGCCGCGCAATTAGATATTTGTCACGATGGCTTTACTTCTGCAGGGAGTAGAGCCATTCGATTTCTTTAGGCCATAGGTCTACATCGGGCGTCTCAAGGATGAGAGGTATTCCGTCGATGCGGTCATCGTTCATCAGCATCCGGAAGAATGGTTCGCCGATAGTGCCTTGTGCGAGCGACTCATGGCGGTCGATCTTTGATGCGAGGGGTTTCTTGGCGTCGTTGAGATGCATTCCGCGGAGGTAGCGGAAGCCGATGATACTGTCGAAGCGATCCCACATATCGCGGTAGCCTTCTTCTGTGCTGAGGTCATAGCCGGCTGCAAATGCGTGACATGAATCGATGCATACGCCGACACGCTCTTTATCACTGACGCCGTCGATGATACGGGCTATCTGCTCGAAAGTGTAGCCGAGGTTGCTTCCCTGTCCGGCAGTGTTTTCGATGACGGCTGTGACGCCGGAAGTCTTTTCGAGGGCGATATTGATAGAGTCGGCTATAAGATCGAGGCAGGCGTCTACATCGATCTGTCGGAGATGACTGCCGGGATGGAAGTTGAGCATCGAGAGTCCGAGGAGCGAGCAGCGTTCCATCTCGTCGAGGAAGGCGGCACGAGATTTCTCAAGCGCTTCAGGATCGGGTGAGCCGAGATTGATGAGGTAGCTGTCGTGAGGCAGAATCTGAGATGGTGTGTAGCCCAGTCGCTCGCAATTGTCTTTGAAGGCTTTGACCTGATCGGACTTGATAGCGGGGGAGTGCCAGCGCGACGGGTTGCGGGTGAAGAGGGCGAATGCCTTAGCTCCGATATTGTGGGCTTCTACCGGGGCATTGGCTACCCCTCCCGAGGTGGATACATGTGCTCCTACGTATTTCATGTTGATATTTGAATTGAGGTTCGTAATTGTGATTGATGCCGACAAAGCTAACATTTTTTCGAGTGAAAACAATCACCGGAGTGTAAAATCGATGAAATATTTGCGGCATACGCTTAAAAAACACTATCTTTGTAATATAGTTTAATCCAATACCAATTCTCAGCATCCAATGCTCATAATAGGCATCGCCGGAGGTACCGGCTCCGGCAAAACCACTGTCGTAAACAAGATAATCAAAAGCCTGCCTGCCGGTGAGGTGGCAGTGCTTCCGCAGGATTCTTACTATAAGGATTCCAGCCATATACCGCCGGAGGAGCGCAGCAAAATCAACTTCGACGAGCCGGCGGCTATCGAATGGTCTCTGCTCGTGGAGCATCTCCACCAGCTTAAGGATGGCAAGACGATAGCTATGCCGACTTACTCATATCTCACATGCACACGTCAGGCTGAGACTGTAGAGGTGGAGCCGCGTGATGTGGTGATCGTAGAGGGTATTCTGGTGCTCACCGATCCGGTGCTTCGCGATATGCTCGATGTGAAGGTGTTTGTGGATGCAGACGCCGATGACCGTTTGATCCGTGTTATTGCCCGTGACTGCGTGGAACGAGGTCGTACGCCGATGACGGTGATCAACCGCTATCAGGAGGTGCTCAAGCCAATGCACTCGATGTATATCGAGCCGTCGAAGAGAACCGCCGACCTCATAGTGCCGCAGGGCGGAAATAATACAGTGGCCATCAATCTGCTTACCGACTATATAGAGGCACGTCTGCGCAAGGCCCGTCTGAATAAAGCATAATGGAAGAACTCGAACCCATACAGCAGGATGAAGCGCCGATTCAGGAGATCATATCGGAATCCGCGGAGGCGCCTATCGCAGAGGTGAACGATCCGGAGCGCAAGATCGTGCTCCGCACGGAGGGTCTCGTGAAGAAGTACGGTGCACGCACGGTGGTGAACCACGTGTCGATCGACGTGACTCAAGGTGAGATCGTAGGTCTTCTCGGCCCGAACGGTGCCGGCAAGACCACGACGTTCTATATGACAGTGGGTCTGATTACCCCCAATGAAGGCCAGATATATCTCGACGATGAAAATATCACGAAGTATCCTGTGTATCGCCGCGCCCGAATCGGCATCGGCTATCTCGCACAGGAGCCTTCCGTGTTCCGTAAGATGACGGTGGAGGACAATTTGCGCTCAGTGCTCGAAATGACAGGCAAGTCAAAAGAGTATCAGCGCGAGAAGCTCGAAACACTGCTCGATGAGTTCTCTCTTCAGGATCGTCGCAAGAACTATGGCGACAGCCTGTCGGGCGGCGAACGCCGACGCACTGAGATAGCGCGCTGTCTGGCCATCGATCCGAAGTTTATAATGCTCGACGAACCATTTGCCGGTGTAGATCC
>JAIDTT010000047.1 GCA_029060545.1 Paramuribaculum sp.
GTTTCAAGGTAATAGAGCTTTTGGAACCTTACAGTAAGGGTTGTAATATCGGTCTGGTTGGTGGCGCCGGCGTAGTAAAGACGGTGCTCATTTTGGAGCTGATCAACAATATCGCTAAGGGACATAACGGATTCTCCGTGTTTACCGGTGTAGGTGAACGTACCCGTGAAGGTAACGACCTCCTCCGCGAGATGATTGAGAGCGGCGTCATGAAATATGGTGATAAATTCCGTGAAGGCATGGAAAAGGGCGAATGGAACCTTGCCGATGTCGACATGGAAAAGGTGAAAGAGTCACAGGCCACACTGGTGTTCGGTCAGATGAACGAGCCCCCGGGTGCGCGTCTGCGTGTCGCCCTATCTGGTCTTACCGTTGCCGAGCAATTCCGTGATCAGGATGGCGGTGGTAAAGAGATTCTTCTTTTTATCGACAACATCTTCCGTTTCACTCAGGCAGGTAGTGAGGTTTCGGCTCTTCTCGGCCGTATGCCCTCAGCCGTAGGTTATCAGCCTACACTTGCTTCAGAGATGGGCGCGCTTCAGGAACGTATCACATCGACTAAGAATGGTTCGATTACCTCGGTTCAGGCTATCTACGTACCTGCCGACGACCTTACTGACCCTGCTCCTGCTACCACATTCAGCTTCCTCGATGCTACTACCGTGTTGTCGCGTAAGATTGCAGAGCTCGGTATCTACCCTGCAGTTGATCCTTTGGAATCGACTTCTCGTATCCTTGACCCGAACGTAATCGGCGAAGAACACTACAATACTGCTCAGGCAGTAAAGCAGCTGCTTCAAAAATACAACGAGCTTCAAGACATCATCGCAATCCTCGGTGTTGATGAACTGTCTGATGAAGATAAACTTGTTGTGGCTCGCGCTCGCCGCGCACAGCGTTTCTTGTCGCAGCCCTTCTTCGTAGCCGAACAGTTTACCGGTCTTCCCGGCGTAATGGTTCCTCTGAGCGAGACTATTCGCGGCTTCAAGATGATCCTTTCAGGCGAAATGGATAAATATCCCGAGCAGGCATTCCTCAATGTCGGCACTATTGATGAAGCTATAGCTAAGGGTGAACGTATGCTCGCCGAAGTAAACTCATAAGTAAGTAGAATAACCCCAAAGGCATTAACAGACCATGACACTAAAAATCATATCTCCTGAAGATGTAGTATTTGAAGGCGAAGTCACTTCGGTGACACTTCCGGGGCAGATGGGCTCATTCACGGTTCTTCGCAATCATGCTTCTTTAGTGTCTACATTGGTATCAGGTAACATAACATACCTTGATACCGATGGTAATGAGAAAACACTTTCGGTTGAGAGTGGTATCGTCGATGTTGATAACAATGTAGTTTCTGTATGTCTTTATTAATTCATAGGCTCTAACAGATATATGATTAAGAAAATTTCGACTTTCCTGCTGATTCTGGTTGTAGCTTTTGCCGCCATTCCGGCAGCAGCCTCACAGGAGCAATCGGATGAAGGAAAAATCAAGCCAAAAGACATCATATTTGAGCACTTAGGTGACGCTTATGGATGGGAGGTGCCATTTAATCATCATATTCGTATTCCTCTGCCTATTATCGTTTTTGGTGATTGTGGATTTCATTGCTTTCTCTCGTCACGTGTTGAACACGGGCATAAATACACTGATGGCGATGTAACCTTCATGATTGCGCCTAAAGGCGAGCAATATGCAGGGAAAATTGTGCAGGTGCTTCCAGACGGGAAGGTCTATAAACCTTTCGATATTTCGATCACAAAAAATGTGATGGCTCTATTTATAGCAGCCCTGCTTGTAGTATGGAGCGTAGCTGCCGTCGCTCGTTGGCAAAAGCGTAATCAATACAAGGCGCCTCGAAAATTTGTAGGCGCTTTGGAAGCGTTGATAGAATTTATTTATACAGGAGTCATTAAGCCTACTCTCGGTGACCGTGCTCACAAGTTTGCTCCATATCTGCTTACTGTATTCTTCCTCATTTTGTATCTCAATCTTTTAGGATTGATTGTTGTCTTCCCCGGCGGTGCAAATGTGACCGGCAATATCGCTGTTACACTTGTTCTGGCAATATTTACCTTTCTGGCTACAAATATTCTCGGAACTAAGCACTATTGGAAAGAAATCCTTTGGCCCGATGTCCCGCTTTGGCTAAAGTTCCCTCTTCCTATTATGCCCCTCATCGAGATATTCGGTATATTTACTAAACCCGCAGCTCTTACCGTTCGTCTGTTTGCCAATATGCTTGGCGGCCATATGATCGTAATCGTGTTGACTCTGCTGATCTTCATCTTTGCGGTTATGGGACCGGTGGTAACCGGAGCAACGACTGTGGTTTCAATGCTTTTCTCGATCTTTATGCTACTTATCGACGTATTGGTAAGTTTCATTCAGGCTTACGTGTTCACTATGCTCTCCACCCTCTTTATATCTTTCGGACAGGAGCATGAACATCATCATGAGATAAAACAGGATGCCGACTCCACCGATCACGCATCAGTTGTAGCGACATCAACAAAATAGAATAAACTAATTATAATCAATAACACTTCTAAAAACTTACTATTATGTTAGCAATGATCTTAGCAGCAATTGAAGGAACACTCGGTATCGGTGCATGCTTAGGCGCCGCAATCGCAGCTATTGGTGCCGGCCTCGGCATCGGTAAAATTGGTGCAGCCGCTATGGAAGCAATCGCTCGTCAGCCCGAAAGCGCCGGTGATATCCGTAGTAATATGATTGTGATCGCAGCTCTTGTGGAAGGCGTTGCCCTCTTCGCTGTAATCGTCTGCGTATTGTCGATGTTCCTCTAATCATACCATCTTATCCCAAGTTATTAGGATATGGAATTATTCACCCCGGATTTCGGCCTTATATTCTGGATGTTTGTGGCTGTTGCCGTGCTCCTGTTTGTACTATACAAATGGGGATGGCCGGTAATAGTCAAGAATATCGAATCGAGAGCCGATCTTATCGACAAGGGTGTAGAATATGCTCAAAACGCCAAGGAGCAACTCGACAAGGCTCGCCAGCAGTCAGAAGCTTATTTAGCCGAAGCCCGCAATCAGCAGGCAGATATGCTGCGTGAAGCCGAGCGAATCAAGACAAAGATTATCGACGATGCCCGTGAAGCTGCTCAAGTAGAAGCACGCAAAGTGATGGAAGCAGCCAAGATTTCCATCGAACAGGAACGTAAGGAAGCTCAGCAGCAGTTCCGCAATGAAGTAAGCAATTTTGCTCTCGACATTGCAACAAAGGTAGTGCGCAAGCAACTCGATGATCCCCAGTCGCAGTCGAAACTTGTGAATTCGCTTCTTGACGAAATGGAGAAAAATAATTAAACACCCCGCCGACTCTCAGTTATGAATGATGGATTAATCCCGATGCGCTACGCCAAGGCAATCTATGAGGTTGCTCTGGAGAAGGACTGCGCCACTCAGATGTATGATCTGATGAAGGCTCTGTCTGCGACATTCTATTCAGAACCGGCATTGCATGCAACAATGTCGAATCCATATATCACCGGATCTGATAAGATTGTCCTACTCACTACTGTGACTAAAGGCAGTGCAGTCCCTGAAAACTTTGTTGCCGATGTGTTGAGCCTGCTTGTGCGTAACGGCCGTATCGATATGATACGCGATATCGCCGCAGCTTACGTTCAACTATATCGTAAGATCAATCACATATACGAAGTGAAGATCGTATCGGCCACCCAGATGTCGACAGCCGAATCAGATCGCTTGATGTCGTTGATCAAAGCACATTTGAATGGTGGCAGTATGGAAGTGTCCTCAAGCGTCGACCCTTCTCTCATCGGAGGCTTCAGCGTAAGTGTTGGAAACGAGCGTATCGATGCATCCATCAGTAACGAATTAAAACAATTGCGTCTCAATCTTATAAAGAAATAATATCTCAAATGATCAACCCCAGCGAGATTTCAGAAATACTCAAGCAGCAGCTTGAGAATATCAATTCAAAAGTAACATTTGAAGAGACAGGCACAGTGCTGAGCGTCGGCGACGGTGTGGCTCACGTTTATGGTCTTGACAATGTATGCGCCAATGAGCTTGTTGAATTTGAAAATGGAGTGAAAGGCGTAGCCCTTAACCTCGAAGAAAGCAACGTAGGTGTCATATTGCTCAACAACGTAGACAAAGTGACCGAGAATATGTCGGTACGTCGTACCGGCGAAATCGCGTCCATTCCTGTAGGAGAGGGGTTGCTTGGCCGTGTAATCAATGTGCTCGGTGAACCCATTGATGGTCGTGGTCCGATAGAAGGTGATCTGATGCACTTGCCGTTGGAGCGTAAGGCGCCCGGAGTAGTATTCCGTCAGCCCGTTAATCAGCCTCTTCAGACCGGTATCAAGGCCATTGACTCTATGGTGCCGATAGGTCGCGGTCAGCGTGAGCTTATTATCGGTGACCGTCAGATTGGTAAGACAGCCATCGCAATTGACACCATCATCAACCAGCTTGACAACTACAAGAAAGGTAAGCCCGTATATTGTATATATGTGGCGATCGGTCAGAAGGCATCGTCGATCGCTGCCACTGTAGAGACGCTTCGCAAATATGGTGCTCTCGATTATACGGTAGTCGTTGCTGCTACAGCATCCGATTCGGCTTCGATGCGTTACTATGCTCCCTTCGCCGGTGTTGCGATAGGGGAGTACTTCCGCGATACGGGTCGCGATGCGCTCATCGTTTATGATGACCTTTCAAAGCAGGCAGTTGCCTATCGTGAGATTTCGCTAATCCTCAAGCGTCCTTCCGGCCGTGAGGCATATCCCGGTGATATCTTCTATCTCCACTCGCGTCTGCTTGAACGTGCAGCAAAGATTATCGATAATCAGGAAGTGGCTTCAAATATGAACGACCTTCCGGAAGTGCTTAAGCCCATTGTCAAAGGTGGTGGTTCGCTCACGGCTCTTCCCATTATCGAAACTCAGGCCGGCGACGTTTCGGCTTACATTCCTACAAACGTGATTTCAATTACCGATGGTCAGATCTTCCTCGAGACAGCTCTGTTTAACCGTGGTATCCGCCCTGCTATTAATGTAGGTATCTCCGTATCGCGTGTAGGTGGTAACGCCCAGATCAAGTCTATGAAGAAGGTTGCCGGTACACTTAAGATTGATCAGGCACAGTTCCGAGAACTTGAATCGTTCACCAAGTTCGGTGGCGATATTGATCCAGTTACCGCACGTGTGATCGACAAAGGCCGTAAGAATGAACGTCTCCTCATTCAGCCCCAGTATCATCCGGTAGCCGTAGAAGAGGAAGTCGCCGTGATCTATTGCGGTACAAACGGTCTTCTTGAGAATGTGCCTCTTGATAAGGTTGCAGAATTTGAAGAATTGTTGCTGCAACTGCTGCATGCCAAATATCAGGAAGATGTGCTTGACGTCATAGCCAAGGGTCAGCTTACCGACGATTGTGTAGCTAAGCTCAAAGAAGCAGCTGCCGATATCGCAGGTAAATATAAGAACTAATAATCTGTAAGACGAGATATCCAATTTATAGTAAATGTCCACACTTCGAGAATTAAAAGGTCGCATTGGCTCGGTAGCTTCCTCTGAGAAGATTACCGGTGCTATGAAGATGATATCTTCTGCCAAAATGCATAAGGCCGAACAGGCTCTGCGCCGTCTTCAGCCTTATCGCCGACAGGTGGAGCACATCATCGGCAACCTGCTCACTGCCGATACTGAATTTCATTCACCGCTTACCGAGAGCCGTGAAGTGCGCCATATCTCTGTAGTGGTATTTGGCTCCGACGATGGATTGTGTGGTGCCTATAATATTAATATATTTAAGGTACTGCTTTCGCAAATTGCATCCTATAATAATGCATACGGTCAGGATGTCGCCATCGATGTATATCCTATCGGCAAGAAGATGACCAAGGCAGTGAAAAAATTATCCATTTCGGGTCTTAACGTTTACCAGTTGGAAGGCGTAGATTCCAAAACTACCGGTGACGGAGTAAAAGTATTCATGGAATACCTCACATCCGAATTCCTGTACGGCAAAACCGACAAGGTGGATATTCTCTATATGAATTTCCAGAGCGTAAGCCGTCAGCGTCCGGTCACAGAGCAGTTGTTGCCGGTAAGCAGTTCCACATTTGTAGCCGAGGGCGTAAAATCGCAGTGCCGTCCGTATATTTTCGAGCCGGATGCGTCAGCCGTGTTCAACGCCATTTTACCCATGTTCCTGATGTCGGTGATGCAGGATGTATTTACCGAAAACCGTGCATCGGAGCAAGCGGCTCGTGTAATGGCTATGCAAAGTGCCAACGATAACGCACATAAGCTGCTTGACCAGCTTCGATTGGAATTTAACAAACTACGACAGCAAAGTATTACCACTGAGCTCCTTGATATTCTCGGAGGTCAAATTAGATAATAAAATAATCTATTTCTTTTTCAATATCAATCAACCAATTATTAATCCATGGGTAGTGTAAAAGAATACTTTTCTTCATTGGGATCCGGCATTTCCAGTCTTCTTAAGGGAATGCAGGTGACTGGTAAAGAATTCATAACTCCTAAGATTACCGAGCGTTATCCGGAGAATCGCGAGACGCATCACGTACCCGCGCGTTTCCGTGCCATCCTTGAGCTTATATATGATGAGGAAGGCAATCATAAGTGTATCGCTTGCGGTATTTGTGAACGTAATTGCCCCAATGGGACGATATCGTTAACCACCAAGATGGTCGATACGGCCGATGGTAAGAAAAAACGTAAACTCGATCGCTATCAGTACGATCTTGGCAGCTGCACATTCTGCCAGCTATGCGTATCTTCCTGTCCGCAGAATGCACTGCGCTTCTCCAATGATTTCGAACAGGCTACGTTTACTCGCGATAAGCTTGTAAAGAAGCTCAATTATCTCCCGGAAAAAGAGGAACCAGCACCTACACCCGAACAGCTTGCTAAGATTCAGGCTGAGCGTGAGGCTAAAATTGCAGCTGCAAAAGCGGCGATGGAAGCTAAGAAAGCAGCGGAGGCCGCAGCCGTCAAAGGTGCTGAAGAAGCTTCTTCCACTTCATCAGAAAATCAATAATTAATCATTTAATATGGAATTAGGAAGTATAATCATGTACGTGATAATCGCAGTGTCGATTGTCGTCTTTTCCGTACTGACTGTAACTACTCGTAAGATTCTGCGTTCCGCCACATTCCTGCTATTTACGCTCTTCGCAGCGGCTCTCCTTTACTTCAAACTCGATTATGAGTTTTTGGGTGCAGTACAGATTGCAGTCTATGCCGGTGGTATCGTAGTGCTCTTTGTATTTTCCATCCTCCTTACCTCCCATCCCGGAGATAATTCGGAGCGTCTCGTGTCGCGCCGTCGTTTTCTCGGATGTGTGGCTGCTGTTGCAACCTTTGCGGTGACCGGATGGGCTTTGATTTATCGTTGCGGTCAGGCTATGGCATCCTTGAGCCCCATGGAAAATCCCACTATCCATGAAATTGGTGTTAAGCTGATGGGATCCGGTGAGGATGGCTATCTTTTGCCTTTCGAGGCCTTGAGTGTATTGTTGCTCGCTTGTATAATCGGCGGCGTAGTTGTTGCCCGTAAACGTTAAATGCAGTATGGAAATTACACTTATATACTATCTCATCCCGTCGCTGATTATGTTTTGCGCCGGAGTCTACGGCTTCGTGACTCGTAAAAACATGATTGCTATGCTGATATCACTTGAGCTTATGCTCAATGCCGTTGATATCAACTTCGTGCTGTTCAATCGTTACTTGTATCCTGAGCAGCAGGAGGGTATGTTCTTCACACTCTTTGCTATAGCGATTGCAGCTGCAGAGACCGCCTTGGCTATCGCAATAATTATTAATGTATTCCGCTCCGTAAAGAATATTAATGCTGCGGAACTCACCCAAATGAAAAATTAAGGCACTATGGAACAGACAATTCCCGTTTTAATCCTTGCCATTCCGCTGTTTATGTTCCTCTTCCTCGGTCTATGCGGGAAGTATATGCAGCATAAATGGGCCGGAATTATCGGCACTGCGGGCATGGGTGTTACTATGATCCTTGCCTATTTCACTGCGTTCACATATTTCTTCTCGGGCGCACCTGAGTTTGTAACCGATGGAGGTGAGCGTCTTCAATATCTCGTATTCAATTGGGAGTGGCTTCACTTCTACAAGAACCTGACCATTAGCCTCGGTTTCCTCCTCGATCCGATTTCCGCTATGATGCTCATCGTAATCACCACGATCTCATTTATGGTGCATCTTTATAGTAATGGTTATATGCGCGATCATCATGGAGTTTGGGAGACAGGGTTCCAGCGTTTCTATGCTTTCCTGTCGCTCTTCAGCTTCTCAATGCTCGGTCTGGTTGTCGCTACCAACATTTTCCAGATGTATATATTCTGGGAGCTCGTGGGAGCATCGTCGTATCTGCTTATCGGCTTCTATTATACAAAGCCCTCCGCTGTATCGGCGTCTAAGAAAGCATTCATCGTTACACGATTTGCCGACCTCGGCTTCCTGATCGGTATCCTTGTGCTTTCGTTCTATACCGGCTTCTTCGATTTTATGGATATGACATCAGCAGCAGTAGGTGATACCGGCAAGGTATTTGCCGTCAGTGCCGACACTGCACAGGGCGTTGCCAATATCTTTGCCGATAAGGCGACCGCAGGATTCATGGGTTGCTCGGTTTTGACATGGGCTCTCGTATTGATCTTCATGGGTGGCATGGGTAAGTCAGCTATGATGCCTCTCCACATCTGGCTGCCCGACGCTATGGAAGGCCCGACTCCCGTTTCGGCTCTCATCCATGCTGCTACTATGGTTGTGGCAGGTGTCTATCTCGTTGCCCGCCTATTCCCGCTCTATATGATCAATGCAGCTCAAGGAGGTGCGGCTTTGGATATAGTCACATGGGTAGGTGCTGTCACAGCTCTGTATGCAGCCATGGTGGCCTGTGCTCAGGTCGATATCAAGCGCGTGCTTGCATTCTCGACCATTTCACAGATTGCCTTTATGATGGTCGCGCTCGGCGTGGCTCGTCCTGAGGTTCACCATGGTCTGGGCTATATGGCTTCGATGTTCCATCTGTTCACCCACGCAATGTTTAAGGGTCTTCTCTTCCTCGGGGCAGGTGCTATCATCCACGCTGTAGGCTCCAACGATTACACCTCGATGTATGGTCTGCGCAAGTATATGCCCGTCACTCATATTACCTTCCTGATCGCATGTCTTGCAATTGCCGGTATCATACCTTTCTCAGGTTTCTTCTCCAAAGATGAGATCTTGAGCTCGTGTCTTGGCAATAGCACGGTAGTATATATCTGGATGTCGGCCGTTGCCGGTCTTACCGCTTTCTATATGTTCCGTCTCTACTATCTAATCTTCTGGTGGAAGGAACACAAAGTTGAAGATCCGCATCACGCTCCCCACGATCAAGCTTGGACCATGACTCTACCTCTGGTAATTCTTGCTGCTATTTCGTGTGTAGCCGGTTTCATACCTTTTGGCAAGTTCGTCACCTGGAATGGTCACGAATATGACTTCATGGCACATTTCGACTGGAGTGTAGCCGGTGTCAGCCTCTGCGTTGCTGTTGTAGCTATCTTACTTGCTACAAAGATGTATCGCAAGGAGAATCCGCTTCCCGCAAAGATGAAATCAGCACTTCCCAGCCTATGGAATTGGTGTTATCATCGCTTCTACTGGGATGAGTTGTATTACTTCATCACCCACAAGATTATATTTAACGGCATCTGCCGTCCGATTGCTTGGTTTGACCGCCATATCATCGACGGCACTATGGATATGCTCGCTGCGATCACCCAGAAGTCGTCGTATGCTATCCGAGGCCTGCAGAGTGGTAATCTTCAGATGTATGTATGGATTTACCTTATCGGTGTACTGCTTCTCGGAGCTGTAACTGCCGTAGTTGTAATTCTCATTTAACTGTTGATGATTTTCAGTAATAAACTTGCAATAGAATTATAAGTAACTATGCTGTCCAATCCTCTTATATATTTCGTAATTATCCCGGTGATAATGCTTGGTGGAGTGGCCCTGTGTCGCAACATTAAGCAGATACGCGCTGTCGCAGTCACCGGTTCGTTGGCTCTTACAGCTTTATCGGTATGGCTGCTCGTCAACTTTCTGGATCAACGTGCAGCCGGTGATGCCTCCGAAATGCTGTTTCAGGCTTCGGTGAGTTGGTTTGCGCCTCTCCATATCAATCTTGCGGTAGGCGTTGACGGTATCTCCATCGCAATGCTTATCCTGTCATCGATTATCCTACTTACGGGTAGCTTTGCATCCTGGAAGATAGATCAGCCCAAAGCATTCTTCCTTTGGCTCATCCTTCTTTCCACCGGCGTGTTCGGCTTCTTTATCTCTATCGACCTCTTCACGATGTTTATGTTCTATGAAGTGGCTCTTATTCCGATGTACCTCCTTATCGGTGTGTGGGGTAGTGGTAAGAAGAACTATTCAGCAATGAAGCTTACTCTCATGCTTATGGGTGGCTCCGCATTTCTGATGCTCGGTCTGATCGGTATATACTATCATTCCAACCCTAATGGTGAACTTACCTGGAATCTGCTTCATATTTCGAAGGATATGCCTCATAGTGTACAGTACTGGCTGTTCCCGATGATTTTTGTGGGATTCGGTGTGCTCGGTGCTATGTTCCCGTTCCACACATGGAGTCCCGATGGTCATGCTTCAGCTCCGACTGCAGTATCGATGCTTCATGCAGGCGTGCTTATGAAGCTCGGTGGTTACGGATGCTTCCGTGTAGCCATCTATCTTATGCCCTTCGCGGCTCAGGAGCTCGCATGGATTTTCCTTATCCTTACCGGTGTCTCGGTAGTCTACGGTGCATTTAGCGCTTGTGTTCAGACCGACCTCAAGTATATCAATGCTTATTCGTCGGTATCGCACTGCGGCCTTGTGCTTTTCGCTATCCTTATGATCAATACTACGGCAATGACCGGTGCTATAATGCAGATGCTTTCACATGGCCTTATGACGGCACTCTTCTTTGCTCTGATCGGTATGATCTACGGCAGAACCCATACCCGCGATATCACCAAGATGGGCGGCCTTATGAAGATTATGCCCGTACTTTGCGTATGCTACGTGATTGCAGGTATGGCATCGCTCGGTCTGCCCGGTCTTTCCGGCTTCGTTGCTGAAATGACCATCTTCGTAGGCTCCTTCGGGCATACAGATATGTTCCACCGCGTATTCACCATTCTGGCATGCTGCTCGATCGTGATTACAGCCGTGTATATCCTTCGCGTTGTAGGCAAGATTCTTTTCGGTCCGGTTCAGGACGAGCATCATCTCGCCCTTACCGACGGAACATGGTGGGAACGCACCTCCGTATTCACACTTATCGTAAGCGTAGCTGCAATCGGTTGCTTCCCCAACTTCTTCGCCGACCTCATCCGCGCCACTTTTACTCCTGAAATATTTACCGCTATCGGTCTCAACTAATAGCCAGATTATTTAGCAATGGATTATTCACAATTCTTAGTAATGAAACAAGAAATCTGCCTGCTGGTAGTGTTTCTTCTGGTATTCCTTGCCGATCTATTCGTACCTCGCAAGTGTCAACAGCATATTGGCATCCTCTCCTGTGTACTTTTCGGCATATACACTGTAGTTTGCTTTATTCCCGGTTTCTTAGGAGATGCTGAGACCTCCGTATTTGGCGGTATGTATGCTACCTCTCCGGTTGTAGCAGCTATCAAAAACATACTTAATGTAGGTGCACTGATCGTTATGGTTCAGTCGCTCGGATGGATCAATAGCGAGAATCAGCGCTATCGCCGCGGCGAATTTTTCGAACTGACGATGCTTACCCTCTTCGGTATGTTCCTGATGATATCGTCGCGTCACTTCCTAATGTTTGTGATCGGCCTCGAATGCGCATCCCTGCCTCTCGCAGCTATGGTTGCTTTTGATAAACATCGCTACGAAAGCCACGAAGCCGCTGTGAAATACATTCTCACGGCCGTGTTCTCATCCGCCATCTTTATGATGGGCCTGAGCTTTGTATATGGCCTTACCGGTACTCTTTACTACTCCGGTATCGCCGATAAACTTGTGGCTGCCGAAACTACTAATATGGTTCTTCTGATTGTAGCACTCGCATTCGTAGTATCCGGAGTGGGTTACAAACTTTCGTTAGTTCCTTTCCATCTTTGGACAGCCGATGTATATCAGGGTGCACCCACCTCTGTGACATCCTATCTTTCAGTTATCTCCAAGGGCTCAGCAGCTTTTGCATTCCTCGTAATCCTTTGGCAGGCTTTTGGTGCCGTATACGAAGAGGCTTGGGAGTGGATGCTTTATGCGCTGATCATACTTACGATTACTGTAGGTAACCTCTTCGCCATCCGTCAGCACAATCTTAAGCGCTTCCTTGCTTTCTCGTCGATTTCCCAGGCCGGCTATATAATGCTTGGCATCGTATCATATCAGGCTATGGGTATGGCCGCGCTGATGTACTACGTACTCGTTTACATCTTCTCCAACCTTGCCGCCTTTGGTGTAATTCAAGCAGTGGAGAATAAAACCGGCAAGGTAGACATGAACGACTACAATGGTCTGTCGAAGACTAATCCGCGTCTGGCTTTCACTATGATGCTGGCTATGTTCTCTCTGGCCGGTATTCCTCCCTTTGCCGGATTCTTCAGCAAGTTCTTTATCTTCACATCAGCAATCAGCCAGGGATCGGTAGCGATCTATATTCTTGTGCTTATCGCATTGATCAATACGATCATCTCCCTTTACTATTATCTCCTTGTAGTGAAGGCTATGTATATCAATACTGAAGAGCCCTGTACCATTCCTACTTTTAAGAGTGCTTTTTCGGAGCGTCTCTCGTTGTGGGTATGTGTGGCCGGTATTATCGGTCTTGGTATTGTCAGCTTCTTCTACGATAGCTTGTTGAAGCTCGCAGGATGTTAATATCCTGTATACGATATATCTAAGAGAAGGCGGCTTTATGGTCGCCTTCTTTATATCTTAAAAAACAGGAGCGGATAGTTGCATATCTCAAATAAAACCACTACTTTTGCAGAGTGAAATCACCGACAGGGTACCTTGGCCGAGTGGTTAGGCAACGGTCTGCAAAACCGTGTACAGCAGTTCGAATCTGCTAGGTACCTCTCAAATAGCTTCCATCCCAATATGAGGTGGAAGTTTTTTTATTGAACCGGGTAGGGGAGTTGATGACATACGGGTCAGCGCGCCTCAGTAGCGAAATCTAGGCTCAATAGAATTTATGGTAAAAATGTCATTGTACGCTTTTCGTGCGGGGATTCCCGCCAATGCACGATGCATAATTCACGATGCA
>JAIDTT010000048.1 GCA_029060545.1 Paramuribaculum sp.
CGGGGGGGGGGTAAATTCTTTTGTATACCTTTGAGGGTGATTTGCGGTGGTGACTGCAATCTATGACCTAATAATAAATTCAATCTTAATGTAATCATCAGTATGAAAAGAAAATTAATCTCGGCGGCGATGTGTGCCGCAGTAGCTCTTAACGCGTCTGCATGGAAAATGAGTAATACCCCCTATAGCTTTCACGATTGGGTAGGCACCTATCGCACCCTTAGCCATATAACGATTGCATTGGCGGACCTGGAAAATCCATACACCGATGTGTTGGCTGACTATGAATTTGCCGACGACCACGGACTTAAATTATGCCGGACTAATGAAACGTCGGTCGTTCTTCCCGCCGAAGTGAATCCTGACAATCGCCGCGAAATGTTTCTCTATTTCAATGTTGACAAATCGGATATCACTAACACCACGATAGGACTCACGGTATCAAATCTCAATCAAGTAAAAGTGGTGAATCGCACTACCGGTGTGGAATGTGCCATTAAAGATGTAATAGGGAGTGCCGGTACTAGAGATTCTTATAATTGGACATGGTTTTCCGCGAGAGATATCGATGATGGTTTGGCAGTACTTGAATATCCGGTGAAGAGCACAATGCCCGGTGAACATACATTTCTGTATGGTACATACGAGTTCCGTATGATAGGGCAGAATGGAAACAGTGATCCGGGTCACAATAGTTGTTATTTCGCGAAATACCATCAGGATAATGAGGCTCCTGTTGAGGGCAAGCTGATAGATGAATCTGGAGATTCGATAGCTCCGCTTGTATTTACCTATCACGAAAATGTGCTTGCGCTTACTTTGAATGAAAAGATTACAGCTCCGGGTGAATACTATATGATCGCTCCGACCAACGGATATTTCGATTATAGTAATAGTGGATTAGGTGGACACCATATTTCTTATCAGAAGTTTGGCCCCTATAATATAGTAGAGGAGGGCGATGCTTCTGAAATGCAGTCGGCTGTATTTGCCTATGGTCAGACGATCTATAATGACAATTTGAGCGCCGGTATCGGATTGACCGTCACGAACGCCGCCGCTCTGTCACTCAACCCGGGTGCATCCAATAATGTGAATGTGAAGATCACATCCAATCACAATGCTACCGGCGTGACGGCAGAAGTGCCTATTGCAGTGAGAGGTAATGAGGTCGTGTTCTTGATACCGGAAGAGCTGATCAAAACTCCGGACAATTATTTCCTTAACATCACGTCGGATCTCAATACGGTATTAAGTGGTATCACTTCTGATCACCAGCTCATGGATTTTACGAAAAAATATGCGGCTGCAACTTATTCGTTTACTGTGCTTCAACCTCAGTCGCACGAGGATGAGGTGGGGTATTATGTGAAAGGTGAGCCGATGGGCTATGAACTGGCGGAGGATGAGACTGCTTTGGTTCGGCTCCAACTACCCGACAGTGCCGATGGTTGCAGAATCTATTACCGTTGGACGCCGGCCGATACTGGGACTCTGACTACCAATGCGGATGCAGCCGACGGCTTCGCGGAACACACGGGTGATATCAAGATTTCCGGCCCCGGTACTCTCGACTATTATACTCGCGTGAGCAACACGTCATCCCCGATAAGGAGCATTAACTTTACGGTGAAGAATGATGATACGTCGGAAGTAGTGGAGATCAACGGTGTACGTCCGGATGACGGTGAAGGGGAGCCCGTTTACTACGATCTCGCCGGTCGTAGGCGCCACGATGTTTCCTTGCCCGGGATCTATATTCGCAGTTACCGCAACGGAGCTTCGGATAAAGTACTCGTGAGATAATCGCTAAAACAGCGCATCATATCATAAACGGCAAAGGCCCGCTTCCCGGCAGTGGGAGGCGTGCCTTTGTGGTTTGAGCACCGGTAATAATTCAGGGGAGGGTGACGACGATCTTGCCGATGCGGGTGCGCTGCTCGGCAAGGGTGTGGGCATCTGGGATCTGATCGAAGGTGAAGCGGGCGCCTATAATTGGCCGGATGCGATAACGCTCGATAAGTGTCATCATTCCGTCGATCTGCTCCTGTGTGGGGCGGTTGCTGTAGAAGCCTGTGAGATATACGCCGGATGGTATCTCTTTGATCGGATCAAATTCTTTGAGGCCATATACACCGCCAAGCAGTCCGGTGTGGCACACGATACCATGCGTGGCTGTTACTTTCAGTGACGAGCGGAGGGTGGATGCGCCTATGAGTTCGAGCACTTTTGTGGCTCCGGCGGGATGACTGTCGAGAAACCGACGCACGAAGTCGTCGCCTTCTATCACAACATCGTCAGCTCCATACGTGCGTAGCAGCTCCGCTTTATGCTCACTCCGGGTCGTGTCGATGGCGCGGGCTCCGATGGCACGGGCGAGTTGGAGGGCGGCGAGCCCTACCGTGGATGTGCCGCCGCGAATGAGCAGAGTATCGGCCGATGTGAGTTGAAGCGACAGAGTGAGTGAGCCGTAGGCTGTATAATAGGTCTCGGGAATGGCAGCAAGTTCCTCCCAATCGAGTGTGCTGTAGACAGGAAATACGTTGGCGGCAGGGAGCAGGGCGTATTCGGCATAACTGCCGTCGAAACTTCGCCCCATTCCGCCCATAAGCGCAATGACGCGCTGCCCCTTGACGAGCCGGCTATCGGACGGATCCACGACCTCACCTACACATTCGATACCGGGAATTATGGGCTTGCGGATATAAGGTTGCGCTACTTCAAACTGTCTCAGCAGTATCTCGGAGTGATTGATGCCGAAGGCGTGGACCTTGATGAGCACATGGCCGGGAGTGACCTCCGGAACGGGTACATCGGCGACGGTCATCTCATCGGCACGGCACGGGGCTGTGAGTACTATTGCTTTCATACTTTTTTCCAACATTGAGGATCAGGAGCGTAGAATGAGTGATGATATCCGAAGGATACTGCGGGGCATCCCCGGCAGAAGCGCATGAGTTCGCATCGGGAGCATTTTTCGAATTTCTCGAATTGGCGGTAGCGCTCCATTTCCGGGCCGGACCAGAGAGAGTGGAGCGGTGTGCGGAAGAGATTGCCTACCGTACTGTCAAACCGGCGGCAGGCCATTACATCGCCGTCGGGGAGTATGGTGAAGTGGCAGTCGCCGCAGTGGCAGCCGTCGTAGATAGTGTCGGCATCACTGTCGGGTGGTATGCGGAAGAGCCCTTTTTCATAGAGGAAGAGAGTCCACAGGTGATCCTTGAGGTTGAACGTAGTGCCGGAGTCCTTGTATTGCTCGAACTTGCGCCACATCGCGCCGAGAAAGTCGCGATACTCATCAGGAGATATGCAGGTCGACTTCTCATCGGAGGTGGGGCAGTATCGACCGAAAGCAAATACGCCGACCCCTTTCTTTACTACGAGGTCAACGATCTCAGGTATCTCAGCTATATTGGTGCCGGATACGGTGGTCATCACGGCTACTCGCAGGTCTCCGCGGCGCAGTGTGTCGATTGCATTCAGGGTGGCGTCGAAGGAGCCGGGTCTGCGTATGGCGTCGTGTGTGTCGCGCATACCGTCGATCGACAGCTGATATTTCACGCATCCGTAGTCTTTAAGGCGTCGGCACACCTGATCGGTGATGTGAAAGGGATTGCCGAGTATGGTGAATGGAATATCGCGATCCTTGAGTAGCCCGAGTATAGTCCAGAAGTCGCGGTGCAGTATCGGGTCACCTCCGGTGATGTAGAAGTATGGACGCCTGGCAAGGCGGCTGCACATCTCTTCACATTGCCGGATGACTTCTTCGGCACGCGAAAGAGGCATTTCTATGAGCCGCGGATGGCCTTCGGAGAAGATGTAGCAATGGTTGCAGCGTTGGTCGCAGCTGTCGGTTATATGCCATTGAAAAGCGAAATATTCCATTGTAGGCTTGCGGATTAACGGCTCCGATACGCTTGCGGAGCGATATCGGAGCCGTGGTGAATAAGGTGAAGGTTTATTCTCCGGCGCCGCAGGCGGAGCCACAAGCGGCAGGCTTGGGTTCGGGCTTTTCGTCGCCGGCTCCACAAGCGGAGCCGCATGCTGCTGAAGGCTGTTCGATTTCGGAATTGGCGCACAGATAAGCCTGGGCGGTGTGATTGATCGCACCATTGTTGTTGCGTTTCATTGTAGTTTGGTTTTTATGTGGTTAGACAGATGTTTCGGGGCAAAAGTAGGGTATTGGGCGTTAATGTGCAAGTAGGTATAATTATACGCCTTACTAACCTTTTTATCGCTTTTGTTGCTTACCAACGGGTTAGCGGATGCAAATTTTTTGAAAAAAATCTCACGCGTCTGATTATTTGCATAGCATATTGAAATAGAGTACCTTTGCCTGCGTAATACTGATGATGATGAGAAAGAAAACGCAACTCAATTCGATAATCGAGATATGTCCGGTGCGCAATGTGATAGCGCGTTTCGGTAATAAGTGGGCGCTGCTTGTGATACTCGTGATCGGCGAGAATGATCCTATCCGCTATAACCAGCTCGGGAAGCTGATTCCGGATATATCGTCGAGGGTGCTGACATCGACGTTGCGTACGCTTGAGGCCGACGGGCTTGTGGAGCGTAAGCTGTATCAGGAGGTGCCTCCGCGGGTAGAGTATTCGCTTACCGCTACGGGGCGGTCGCTGGTACCTCTGATCGGACAACTTACCGAATGGGCTCAGGCGAATATGAAGACGATAATGGAGCACCGCGAGGCAGCGGAACAGAATTAGCAGCAGTGAACTGCATGTCGGGTGAGCTGTTACTTTATAAGTATGTTATAACCGAATTGCGGCTATGAATGTAGAAGATTTCAGGGAGTATTGCCTATCGCTGCCTCAGGTAAAAGAGAATGCACCGTGGACGGAGCCTCAGTATCAATGTCTTGTGACGTTTACCGTCGGGGGTAAGTGGTTTGCGCTGCTTGATATCGATAAAAAGTTTTGCGACCTCAAGGCATCCGCGGAGGTTATTGCCGAGATGCATGAGAGGTACGATGCCGCATTTCCGGCCTGGCACATGAACAAGTCGCATTGGCTTGGCGTGCGTCTGGAAGCTGATATGCCCGACGATGTGATGAAGGATCTGCTCAGGGAGGCATACGATCTGATAGTGAAAAGTCTGCCTAAAAGCAAGCGTACAGAACTCGGCCTATAAACTGATACAAAGATAATCAACGGCAAAGGCCCGCTTCCTGCAATTGGAGGCGAGCCTTTGTGATTGGAGGCGGGGGAATCAGAGGAGGTTGGCGCGCTCGGTGATAGCGGCGTCCGTCATAGTATAACCGCCGAGACTTCCTTCCTTGGCCTGAATACAGATGTAGACGAGGGGCTCGGTGGATGTGCATTTGAGATTGCGGTCGCAATTGGTGGCTACGCGCACCACGGAGCCTTCGGCGATGTCAAATACTTCGTCGTCGACCTGGAATCGGCCTGAGCCGGAGAGAATGATGTAGTTTTCCTCATTTTCCTTATGGCTGTGGAAGAAGGGGACTTCGGCTCCGGTTGGAAGAGTGCCGAATGAGATTTCGCAGGATGTGGCGCCGGTGGCGTCCTTTACAAACTGCTTGCCTTCGAATGTGGAGAGGGCGCCTACGGAGGCGTGCGCGAATTTTTCGCTTTTGTGGAGTGTCTTGATTTCGCTCATATTTTTTGTAATATTGATTTGTTGATTAACTTTGCGGTGGAAAGTCACTATCTAATTGATAGTGCAAATATATATCCATTGATTTGATAAAACAAGAAGTTACGCCGGTGAAAGCCGGTTACTGTCAGGTAAGTATTATTGAAAATGAATAGATTGCAGCTGCAAGAAAATTTGAAAAAATATACGCGCATCGAAGATTGCCCGATCCGGAATGTGGTGGCACGCTTTTCGGGTAAGTGGTCAATGCTGGTGCTGTGTGTGTTGGCCGAAAATGAGAGCACACGTTTCAATGCCATCGGCCGGGCTATACCGGATATTTCGCCGAAGGTACTGTCGGCCACGCTGAAGTCGCTTGAGGATGACGGGCTGATAGGGCGCAGAATATATGCTGAGATACCGCCGAGAGTAGAGTATTCGCTCACGGCCAAAGGGGAGTCGCTGATGCCGATTCTCTACAGCCTCATCGCCTGGGCGGTGGAGAACAGATAGCGATATATGAGGCTACTGAAATTTTACGAGGGGTATCCACTTGGGGTGGGCGGGGGCGTCCTCGCACATCGATAGCTGGCCTTCGATTCCCTGCTCTTTGGCTGCGAGATAGAAGTGGCTCAGGCCGATACCGAGATCGAGGATCGATGCGGCGGATTTATTCTCGTAGTAGAAATATACGGTGTCGCCGTCGACAAGTGCGCGCCACGGTTGGGAGTTGGTGGATGAAGGGGCGAGGCGCATCATTTCGAGCGGCTGATAATACTTGCTCGCCAGGTCGACGATAAACAGATCGGCCATCGGTTTGCGGCGTGCGCTGCCTACGGCTGCGCGCATCAGTCGCTCCTTCAGGCTCATTTTCTCGGTGGGATAGCCTACGGGCATTACTGCCTTGAGCGGGGTGTCCGGAGGAAATGCGCAGGCATTGGCGAAGGTAGTGCCTTTGAATGTGCCGGCTATCCAGCAGGTGCCGAGCCCCATGGATGCGGCCTTGAGCACTATTTGCTCCATCCGGAATCCGAGGGTAAGTTGGGATGCTTCGGAGCCGTCGGTTCCCATAAGAAAATACCATGATGCTCCGTTGATTGTGCCGTAGGTGCTTGGCTTGAACGGCCCTTTGAGGTCGAATTTCTTCAATTCAATTGTCACCTTCCCTCCAAACGGCGACTCTGCCCCGGCTAATTCGGAGAGCAATATTTCGGCTTCCTTTTCGGTCATCTGTCGATGTATGTCGAATGAGCGTACGGAGCGGCGCTCCGCGATTATCCGGTCAAGATCTTTCATATCCGTATGACTTTTTTGTGGTTGCAAATATAGGATATTTTTTAATAACGACAGAAAAAACTGACCGGGTCAACATTTGTGGCTGTCCGGGCGTTGTATAGACAGAAACCAACTAAACCTATCTATATTATGATGACATTGACTATATGGAGCGATTTCGCTTGCCCCTATTGCTACATCGGCGAACGCCGTCTGCAGAAAGCTATTGAAGTGATGGGTCTGACCGACGAGGTCCGGATCGACTATCGCGCTTACGAACTTGACCCCAATGCGCCGAAGGTGGTTACGGGTTCTACTCCCGAACGATTTGCGAGGAAGTATCGCCTGTCGCTCGAAGATGCCCGCAAGAAGGTCGACGAGATTTCAGCTCTTGGCCGAGAGATCGGCATCGACTTCCGCTATGCCACCACTCAATATTCCAATACTCGCGATGCTCACCGCCTGATGAAGTTGGCCGAAGCGAAGTATGACCGCGCCACGGTGGAACGTCTCAACGAGGCTCTCTTCGCCGCATATTTTACCGAGAATCTTGTGCTGGCCGACCACGCCGTATTGCTCGACAAGGCAGTGTCGGTCGGGATGAACGCCGATGATGTGAAGGCGGTGCTTGATAGCGATGAATATGCCGACGAGGTTCGTCTTGACGAGCGTGAGGCTGCGATGCGCGGTGTGCGCGGCGTGCCATACATAGTGTTTGGCGGTAACTTCGCGGTGCCGGGTGCTATGGAGGTCGACGGTTTCAAGATGGCGCTTGAGCGCGAGCTGCGCAATCAGAAGCAGGCCGAAGAGGCTCAAGATGTGCATTCTTGTGGTCCTGAAGGTTGTAAACTCTAATTGCCGACGGCTATGGTAAAGGAATTGCAAGTGCAGGGCGTATTTGCCGAAAACTGCTATTTCTATATCGACGAACACACTCGGAGCGGTTTTCTGATCGATCCGGGTGCGCAGGCCGGTCTTATCTACGATGTGATCCGCCGCAACGACTGGCATATCGAGAAGATACTGCTCACACACGGCCACTTCGACCATCTGGGTGCCGCCGAGCAATTGCGCGAGGCTCTTGTGGCGCCGGTGTATGTCTACCCCTCAGATGCACCCTATCTTACCGATCCGTACCTGAATCTCAGCGGTAGCTCCGGTCAGCCGGTCACGGTGCCTCACTATGAGGAGTTTTCCGATGGTGAGGTGATACGCCTTAAGGCCAACTCGGAATATTATCTGAAAGTGATCCATACCCCGGGCCATACGCCCGGGTCGGTGACGCTTTGGTCGCCGAGCGAGAAGGTGGCGTTTGTGGGCGATACGCTTTATGAGCACGGACCCGGTCTGACTCATTTTCCGGGTGGCAACCGGCAGGAACTGGAGCGCTCGATAGTGGATAAGATACTGACACTGCCGGAGGATACGGTGTTGCTGTCGGGCCATTCATCGCCGATCACTGTAGCGGAGGAGCGCCGGATACTATTGGGGCGCTGAAGGATTTGAGCTTTTTTGCTATCTTTGCGGAAGTAATTAGTCCTTATCCGAATAGTGATGAAACCGCACCTTAAACTCTATCGCGCCATTTCCGAACTGCACAACCCGGAGGCAGTGCAGTCGGCTCACCAAGATCTATTTGCGGCTTTAGAGCCGGTATTCGATATCGAAATGCTTCCGCTTGATGCGCTGAAGGATGCCGATGATGTAGCTTTCCTGTTTGTCGCCACCGGCGGCGTAGAGGAGGGGGTACGCGAGGCTGTGGCGCGATCGCGTGTGTCGGGCATCTATCTCGTGGCCGACGGACTGCAGAACTCGCTTGCCGCATCGATGGAGATTGCAGCATGGCTCGGAGCGAAGGGTATCGGTGCACGCATCGTGCATGGTGCGCCCGATGATATGGCACACGAACTGCTGTCGGTGCAGAGAGCCGAAGCTTTGCGCGGATGTCGTGTGGGGCTGATAGGCGGTGCGTCGGGGTGGCTTATCTCGAGTGATATAGACTTCGGGAAGGTAGGGGAGCGCTATGGTATAGAGTTCGTAAGGATCGGGCTTGATGAGGTGATCGAGGAGTATCATCGCTCAGAACCCGCGGTGGTGGAGGGTATCGGATCGCTCCGTCGTGTGGAGCCCACGGCCGAGGATCTCGACAAGGCGCTCCGGCTGACGTCGGCCATCGGTACGGTCGTGAACCGCTATCGGCTCGATGCTTTCACGCTGAAATGCTTCGATCTGCTCGCACCGCTTGGTACTACGGGATGTATGGCGCTCGCAGTATTCAACTCACGTGGTATACCTGCCGGATGTGAGGGTGATGTGCCGGCGCTGCTCACGATGCTGCTTGCCCGCCGGGTGATGGGTGTGGAGGCATTTATGGCTAATCCGTCGCATATCGACAGGGTCAACAACCGGATTATATTCGCTCACTGCACACTTCCGCTGGCGATGGCCGAACGCAATATTCTGCGCAGCCATTTCGAGAGTGGTATCGGTGTGGCACTGCAGGGTGTGCTTCCGCTCGGCGATGTGACGGTGGTGAAATGGTGGGGCCCGGAGATGGAGCATTACTTCATATCACGCGGACGCCTGGTGGAGAATCTCGATAATCCGTCGATGTGTCGCACGCAGGTGTGTCTTGCACTCGACGAGAGCGTGGATTACTTCCTGACTAATCCGCTTGGCAATCACCACATAATACTGCTTGGTGATCATTCCGAAGCATTCCGCCGGTTCTTTACTTCCAACAGAAGGCTCCGGGAGTGATGCCGACATAAAATTCGTCGAGCAATTCGCCGTCAGGAGAGAAGCGGTAGATCATACCCTGCTGCTGATAGTCGATGGCGTCGGCCACATATACCTCGCCATTGACGGGGTTGATAGTGAGGCCGTAATATTTCGTATCGCGGTATTTTAGGAATGGGCGTACGGGGAGACGTTCGGATGTGACATCCATACTCCAGATATCGTTGTTGATCCAGTACAGACGGTCGCGTTCGCCATTGAGCTGCACTTCGCTCGGCCAGTCGCCGAGTTTGAACTTAAAGCGGCGCTCTATGGTAAATGTCTCAGCGTCGATACGGTAGAGCGACGGAGCCTCATAGCCGTAAGGGGAGCCTTCGTATCCGCCGTCGGTCACTGTCCAGAGTTTGTTGTATTTGTCGAGCACGAGCGACGTGGGCTGTATGCCTACGGTTAGTTCGTCGACTACGCGGTCGGTCTCGGTGTCGATCTTTATGATGCGGTTCTGATAACTCCAGCAGTTGCAGTACACGTACTTACCGTATTGTACCATCTGCTCGGTGGATCCGCTCTCCATTGTCATATCGGGCACCTGAATGTAGCCCGTGATTTCGTATGTGGATGGGTTGACGATGAATATGCGGTTGTCCCACAGTTGGGTGACGTAGGCTTTCTCATCGCTCAGGAAGTGGATGTAGCGCGGAGATGTGAGGTTTTCGATATGGCCGAGTACCTTGAATGTATTGAGGTCGATGGCAAAGATCACGTGAGAGTTGTTGACTACGATCCATCCCTTGCCTCCATATATGGTCATCGATTGGGCCACATCGCCAAGCTTAATGCCGTTGGCGCGGGCAAACACTTCGTTTTGCACCTGATTGGTGGCGGGGTCGTAATACGATAGAGAGGCGTTGCCGTATAGGAAGTTGCCTTCGTTGGTGATGAACAGACCGGAGCCTGTGGCATCGAAATCTTCGGTAATCTCTCCGTAATCCCATTCCATGCAGCCTGTCAGCGACAGGACTGCACAGAATAAGACGACAGAAAAAAGGAATATCTTTTGGATTATCTTTTTCATTTCCCGGCGAGATTCAGGTCCTCGAATCCGAATACTTCGGTAGATACTTCGCCGAGCCATCCGGCTTTGCTGTTGATGCCGGTGTGTACGCGGATGAAGTCAATGTATCGCAGATTGATATGAGTGCCGTTGATATACATTGCGTTTTTGATAAGGAAGCCGTTGCGCTGTCCCTCGCCTCCGCCGGAGTCATTGCTCGACAGTACGTCGCTGCCCATATTGTCGGCATAGCCCCAGGCGAAGCAACTGTTGTCCCACATACCGGTATCGCTGTTCTGACTGGTGCGATCCTTCAGGCGGGTGCCGCGCAGGGTATAACTGTCAGCCTCGATCCATGCGGGGTAATAGTATGGTTGCTTGTGGAATGCCGAGAGATAGTCTACAGTACCGCTCTGACCGAGACAATCGGTCCACTGCACATTCATGGCTGGAGCCGACGGACGATAGTAGGTGACGGCATAGTCGGATAGTGTCTCCGCCTTTCCGGTCTCGGATCCGCGGAGTTCATACCATTCATCGTCCGGCAGGCCGTTGCCGTTGACGTCCTGACTCACGTACACGATACCCGGCTCGTTGGAACCGCCGGTGCCGGTGTTGACATTGAAGAATGCGTTGGCCATGATGGAGAAGTCGTAGGAGGTCTCGATATTCTCAATACTATGGTCGAAGCCTACGATGATGTAACCGCCGAATGCTCCAAGCGATACATATTGCTCCTCGCGCATGCGCTGCATAGCCCATTCTGCGGCAGCTTCGTGGGAGGTGCCTGTGAAACCGCCTGAAGCAGTCTCGCCGATAAATTGACCGGGGGCGGGTACCCACTCGAATACCTTATTGCACCGCGAACTGCTGGCCGAGCCCGGTTTGCGCCATCGGGACTCTTCGGTAGCGTCGACACACACCACGGTGACTGATGCACCCGCGGAGCCGTCGACTGTCAGGTTTACCACATACTCACCCGGAGTATCGGGTGTGAATGTGAAGATATCGCTGTCACATTCTACCGGTTGTCCGTCGACGCTCCATTCAAACAGCGTGGCATCCAGACCGCTTATGATGGGGCGGAGCATCACCGCGCGTCCGGCAAATGTATAGCGTGTGGTGGATGTCATGAAATAGGACTGCGAGGGGAATTCGAGGGTGAAGGGGAGGCTGTCGAGCACACGGATAGTGAATGAGCGTGTGTCAGAGCCGTCGATGTTGGTGGCGGTGACGCTGACCGCGTAGTCGCCGGTGGTCTCGGCTACGAAGTGGAGAGTGCGGGTGGTCGAATACTCTTTTCCGTCGATTACCCAGCTGACCGAGAGATCGGTGTCGTCGTCGGTAGTATTGGCTATCTCCGGCGTGAGCACATAGTCGGTTCCGGTTTTGAGGACCAACTCGTCGCCGGCAAAGGGGAGCGAGATGTAGGGTATGCCGGGCTCAAGTACGTCGACACGCATCTCCTCGGTAATGCTACCTCCCGATGTGGTCACTGTGAGGTCGATATAATATTCGCCCGCCTCATCCCAGCTTGATGTGAATGTAGGGGCGGTACCTCGTAGCACACCGTCGACCTTCCATGTGTACGTGGCGCCTTCAGCGTTTTCGTATCTCGGTGCGATGGTGAGTTCACGTCCTACCTTGACATCATAGACGCCGGTAGGATTATCGAGGATGATGCGCGGAGGCACACCGGTGGTGATAAGATCGTCCTTGTTGCATGACGAGAGCATCCCTCCGGCCAGTAAGGCCGAAAGGATGCAAAGGTATGAAAAGAGTGTTCGGGTCATTAATCAGTCTTAGAATAATACGGTTACGTCGTCGTATGCGAAGTAGGCGGGCTGGCTGAATCCGGCACCGTTGTCGCTCGAACCGGTCACGTTGAACTCGATTTTAGCTACTTTGCCCAGCGATGAAAGATCCCACTTGGTCCAGTCACGGACAATATTGTCGGGACCGTCGCAGGTGTAGAAGTATGTTTCGCCGACCTTGTTACCTTCAGCATTGTAGCCGGTAGCTATGAGTTTTACCCAGTCGTCGGGACCGATTTTGGCTGTAAGGCCGTTGCCGGATACGTAGCAATTCATCGCATAGAGGGTGTTCATTACCCACATAGACTCTACTACGTGTTCCAGACCGTCGCCGAATGTAAGTGCGGCGAGGACTGCATCGTTGGTGTATCCGGAATTATCACGATATCCGTAATGAATGGCGAAATTAGCTGAACCATTATGACCGGATGTGCCATAGACTGAAAGCTGATGAGAGAAGTCGCCGAGCGACAGATCGGTGCTTACATAGTTGGATACGGCGTGGCCTCCACCCCAATAGCAGTACATGCCATAGCGCTGTGAGATTTCGTGCTTGAGTTCGGTATTGCCTTTGTCGTACCACATGTAAGGCTCATCCATACCCCAACCGGAATCACCGTAGAGCATCAAGCCCCCATACTCCTTGCTATCGATAAGGTCAGACCAATTGGTGATATTCTTCGAGCAGTATGCGAGGGTATAAGCGGGGAACTTGACATCGGCATCTTCAAATGTGAGTATGCGACGGTCTACGGTAGTCACTGCTATGCGTACAATCATGCTCGTGCCGGCAGTGGAAACCACGGTGACGTCAACCGATCCTTCCTGTTCGGCATAAGTATTGGCTTCTGCGGGTGCGGTGATGGTAAGGGTGTTGTCGGCAAATGCGGCACGCCATCCATCGGGCTTGCTTATCGTATAGGATGCGATGTTGGCTGTCTCTACTGCAAATGATTTGCTCTCGCCACACCGGATCACCTGTACGCCTTCGGCATCCTGCACGGCAAACAGAGGTGCGGAGGCATCGTAGCGGGCTACTTGAAATTCAGTGCCGTCGGTGAGGGTAAATACTACATAGGCGGGATTGGATGTGTCGACACTTGCAAATATCGATTCGCCGCTCTCACCCTTGGATGATACGCCGGTCGAAGTCCATACGGCACCGCCGTCGGTCGAGATCTCCCATTCGCCTGTAGTGGGGTTGATTCGCAGCTGAGGTGCTACGGCATCGTTGCCGTCGAGTGCGGTAGCGCGTACCTTTTCGCCGTCGACAATGAGCCATTCGCCCCCGATGGTCCAGTAGTAGAGGCCGTCGTCGGCTTTACGTACGGAGATTTCGGGAGCCGATGCTCCGTCGATACCATTGGTGATAGTGGCCTCCGAACCATCAGAGAATTTGATGGTGTAGCCGTCGGATGTAGGGGTGATGGAGGTGATGGAGATATTGTTCTGCAGGGCTTCCACGATAGCCTGAAGCGACTTGATGTCGGCATTCATCTGAGCGGATGCCTTCTCAAGGTTTTCTACTCGATCTTCAATACCGTTGACGGCACTCCAGAGATCGGAATCATCGTAGCTACAGGCCGACGGAATGAGTGCGGCTGCGGCAACTGACAGGATAATAAATGACTTTCGCATAATGATATGGTTTGATAAAAATAGAGTTATACGCAAAATAAAATCCCGTTCGCGTAAATCTACGGGTGAACGTAGAGTGCGGACGGGGTAGTGGTGTCGGTTTGGTTTTGCGCATATGTGACTTAGGGAGTGGTATCTCCACAGTCGCCATTGACAACGAAAGCCGGAAAACTGCTGCCCATAGACCCGCAGGCACGTTCGTATATATCGGTCGAATGGCAGGTCTTCTGACTTATCCCGGTATCTTTCGCGCCTTCCCAATCAGAGAGATTGATCAGTGGCAGGTTGCGAAATACCGTCTGCATCGCCACGCTGATAGCGCAGGCGAGGCGGGAATTACAGCAGCGGGTACTGTCGGGGATTCTCACCCCGTTCCCTTTTGATGCCCCTCAATGCCTCCTCTCTCGGATGGCGGAGCAACCATTTCGGACGCAAAGGTAATAAAAATTTTGATAAAGCGAAATTTAAGATTTTATTCGGGAGCGGATGTAGGCGACCATTGAGTCTGGATCCGAGCATCCGAGCACGTATTTGCGACCTGATCGGGTGACGATGAGGAAGCAGTCGGATGCTTTGCCGTAATAGGCTGTGTAGCGGCCGATATCGCTTTCGCGGAATAGTCCCCAGTAGCCCACATAGCCGCCGGATGCGCAGATGCGTATGGCACCCATTGTGGGCTGGAATCGCTCGATGCTGACCACATCGGTCATCGGTATCTTTGTTTTACGCAATATGTGGACTATTGTGATGGTATGGTCGTCGGCCTTTATGCTGACGGGGGCGAAAAGCATAAAGGTAATAAGCAACGCAAGGGTGATACCGAGCAGGCAGAAGAATTGTGCCGGCTCTTTGAGCGTAGCGAAACAGCCTATATAGAGTGCCAGATTAATAACCGTTGTCAGTATGAGCGAGAACTGGCTGAGTTTTACACGTGCTTTCATAAATTATCGTAGGATTAAGAAATGGCCATACAGGAGATACCGAGTTTTTCTTCGATATTAGCTACACTTTTGAAACTCAAGTTCTCTGTACCGGATAGTAGTTTGCTGACATACTGAGGGCTCACGCCGAGCTTGGTCGCAAGATCGGCTCGTTTCAGACGATTATCCTGCATATATCCGATAAGCGTAATGGCAAGTTGGCGCGACCAACGAAGCCAATTCGCGTTTTCTTTACGCCAAGCAGCATCCTCGACAAAACGGGAAGGTGATTCAGAGGTATTGGCCTCTAAAAATTTGATTGCTTTACTTGCCATAGTATTATTCATTAGTTAGTTCAACAAAACTTCCTTGGTCAAATACGCCGTTGCTTTTCAAATATGCCTTGCATCGGTTTAGTTTATCCAATTCAATAGCGGTGTGTTCGCGTTCTTGCATTGTCCGGCTTAACTTGATTGCACCTCCGGTGACTACGTACACATTGGGTTCCAATCTTATAGCGTATATTCTGAGCCAACTTGCGTGTCGGTCACGATCCCAATTGCGGGCTTTTTCGCGCGTGAGTTCCGACATTCGCGTATCTGTAATATCAAGGGGTTTGAAAAGTTCGTCGAGATGTTCGGTGTAAGGGAAATCGAGTACCATTTCTTCAAGAGCGTCAGCATCCTCAAGTGTATCTTCCACGGCTTGATCAAGTCGTTCGATTTTGAAGAATCCTTTAAGGTCTTCAAAATTTGCCATAAAGAAGTCAAGAAGATACTCTGCATTATTCCATTTGCGGAAAAGCAGGGTAAGTTCATCTACTTCTTCATCAGGCGACTTTACTGCCCATAAATGATCATATGCAGGTATAATCCTTACGAACTCCATATTATAAGAACATTTATACGATAGCAAAGTTACTCTTTCTATAGTAAAAATGCAACTTATAGGTTGATTATTTGTGGTAGTCGGTTTCGATTAGGTCTACTACGGAGGAGGGGACGAAGAGGGGGGCGTCGTCGGCGGTGTTACCGTCGGCCTTCACTACCGTTATGTTACCTCCAAGTTGGGCATTGATCTGACCCATAGGATTGTCGAGGAAGGCGCGCTTGGCTTTGAGGTAATCGATTCGGTTGGTACGCTCGTAGCTGTCGGCAAGATATACCGGAGTGATCGGCTTGCGTGTCTGCTGTATGCCGGTAGCTACAAACCGATACTCGCCGCCCTCCGATTCGGCTTCGAGGATAAGTCCGAGCAGACGGTCGAATTTCCATGGACCGTTCATAATCGGTATTTCGGGGGTGAACCACACCGTCCAATGCCGGCCATGGAAGTCGGTAGTGGCCTTGAAGCATTCGTAGCCAAGGATTTCTTTGACGGAGTCGCCGATCTCCCATTCCCACCGAGGGACAGGCTCTTCATAGAAGTATTTGTCGAGTCCGGCATTGTCGTAGTAGATGTGCTTGTCTTCGTCGAGCGACTTCACGATATAGTATGTGCCATCCTTTGACGGCATATTATCCATATTACCGCTGAAGTAGGCATTGCGCGCCATCTCCTGATATTTGGCGCGTCCGTCGGGGGTGGAATTGAGGGAGTCGATATACTCGGTGCGGGGCGAGTAGAATTTGGACTGCGATTCGTTGGCCAACAGGATATACTGATTGGAGGGGCCGGCGGAGCCATCTCGCATATTGGGCATATAGGCCGTGTAGCTTACTTCGATTTCGGAGGTCTGAGCGGTTGTACATACGGCTGTGATACCGACGAGTATGAGTGATAGTATCTTTTTCATATTCAGTTTTTATAATCGGGTTCGATGCTATGCTTGGCAGGATTGTAGACCGGAGCGTCGATGGGGTTACCCTCATCGTCTTGATAGGTAAGAGTGGCATTACCGCCATTCTGCGCCTTGAATATGGCTTCGGCATTGTTGACGTGGTATTCGTGTTGTGCCTGAGCCTTTTTGCGATCCACACGCTCGTAGTCGGCAGGGGAGTAGATGGTGGTCATCTCACGGTCGGTCGATTCGAGGCCGGTGGCAGTGAAGGAGAAGGCTCCATCGCAAGTAGCCTTGAGTATCAGTCCGGGCAGACCGCGCAACTTCCACGGGCCGAAGCATACCGGTATCTCGGGAGTGAACCAGGCTTTCCAATGACGACCATGATAGTCGGTCTCAGCAAGGATACATTCGTAGCCAAGCATTGTGGCGGTGGAGTCGCTGATAATATTCCATTCGATTTCAGCCAGAGGCTCGGTGTAGAAACCGAGGTCGTCACCCCATTTCCCGTAGACGGTCAGGAGTGCGGCATCATTGTCGGTAAAAATATATGTGTAGACGGTCTTGGTCGGGCCTTTTCTGAGATCCCACGACATAGTGCCGTCAGGCTCGATGGTGAGACACGATTGCTTGAGTATCTCCATATATTGAGCCTTTCCTTCGGGGGTGGACTTGAGGGAGTCGATCCAGAGGCTCAGGCTGTTGAAGTACTTCGATCGGTCGTGCGACGCGAGCAGGGTCATAGGCGTGGTCTGTATCTTGTCGCGTGTGGTGGGATAGGTGTAGTCGTAGCTTACCGCGATGTCGGCTTTCTCCTGTGCGAAGGCCAGAAGCACTATCAGGAAGAAGATGAGGAATGTGATGATTCGGTTCATTTTTTGAAAGAGATTGTGAGTAACAGTTCACGCCCGCGGAGCCAGCGAAGGCTCTCGAAGGAGTTGAGTTGATTGTATGTCTTGTAATAATATGTGCGGTGATTGAAGAGATTACTCAGCGATGCCGTAAGACCGATCTGTTTGGTTAGTGAGTAGGATATTTCTGCATCGACGAGAAGCACATGCTTGTAGCTGTCGGCAGCGATCTCGTTGAGATAATGCTCGCCGTTGATTTTGCAGTGCCATTTCTTATATGGTATGATACTGAGGGTCATGCTGTTTTCCAGACTTCCGAGCCATGATGCCGATGATCCGCTGATGGCGAGTCGGCTTGCCGAGTAGCTGATGCTGTAGTCGAACGACAGCCATCGTAGGGGCGCGCCGTTGATCTTCGCACCTGCTGACCACGTGGAGCTGACGGAGTTTACTGCCTGAGATTCCGAAAGAAGATGCGATTCGGAGCGGTTAAATGAACCGTTGATGTTGGCGCTACCGCGCATAAAGTCGAGTGTCTTGCCTACATTGGCCGTGGCTAAGAAAGTGGAGGCTTTGCTTCGGGCAGGTGAGTAGGAGTAGAGCACGTAGTCACCATAGAGTTGTTGGGCGAGTGTGTAAGGACGCTGGTTCCACGATTGTAATACTACGGCGTTGGCGAATACGCCACGGCGCGTATGCTTGAACGAGAAATTGGCCGACAGATTCTGAGAGGTGTTATTGTAGAAGTCGTCGACACCACGGCGGAATGAACGGTAGTTGGTCATCACATATCCGGGCTGGATCATGCTTAGATCCATAGGTTTGCGTCCGGAGCCTCCGCGCAAGCCCATAGATATGCGGTTGTTTGGTTTCCAGTTGACACTGAGCGACGGTGAGAAATATGCTTCGCTGCGGTTGGCCAGTGCTTTGTCGAAGGTATAGTGAGCGAAACTCAGCGGAAGGTTAAGTGTGAAGTTGACCCGACGTAGCCAATACTCCATTTTGGGAGTAGCGTAGATGGAGAAATAGTTGGTACTTAATACGTTGGTGAAAGATTCGGCGCTCTCGGGACCGTCGGTAAGATCCGGCAGACCGGTAAGGACGGTATTGAGTGAGCGGATATAACCTTTCACTCCGCCTTCGAGCCCTACGGTGATGCCATTGAATGTGAAGGAGTAGCCGATCGTCTCATCGGTATAGAAGGCATGGTCTCGCACACGCTGACGGCTTCGCTCGGAGCTGATGATGGTGGAGAGAGTCTGAGGCATCGACTCCCACTCGTTTTTACTCAGTATGGTGATGATATGCTTTCCCCGGATACGCTGTATGAGTTTGAAGTCATTGGAGATAAAGTAGTCGGGGAGTGAAGCTGACTGGTCGTTGGTGAGCGAGCCGGTGACATCGAGCGTCACGTTATCCCAATTCAGATTGGTCTTTAAGGTATTGTTGATAAACGAAGTCTTTTGATTGAGTTCGTATATCACTTTGGCCGACAGGGCGTGGGAGCGGTCTACACCGCTACGGTTTTCGGTGACTACACGGTTAGCCTGAGAAAGAAAATAAGTGGTGATATTGGATGCGTCGGATGCCACGCGATTATATGTGTAGTCGATCTGGGCTTTTAGTTCACCGCGGCCGAATTTCCACAGATCGTTGGTGGAGATGAGTGCGGAGCGGTTGAAAAGCGTGCGCTCTTTATTGAGGCTCGGCACACCGGGGAGCGATACGCCTACATAACGGGTGAGATCAGTACCTCGGCGTGAGGCGAAAAAGTCGTTGGCCTGAGTTGAAAGATCATCGCCGGTATTGTTGGTCTTTATGGTCGTGATATTCTGGAATCCGGTCATAGCGGCCATGGCAAACAGCTCCTCTTTCCAGAGCCCTCCCGCAGGCTGATGGGAGTATCCGCCGGCAGCACTCCCGCTGACGCTCCATGTGGCTTTCGCTTTGTCTTTTAGGCGGAGATTGATGGCCGCCTGATCGGAAAAGGCTACCCCCGAAAGTACCTGCATAGGCTGATGATTCTCCATCACCTCGACAGAGCCGACGTCGGCGTGGCTAATGCCATTGGTGGCGATGCCGTACTTGCCACCGAGCAGGTCGGAGCCTTCGATATAGAAGCGGTTGATATCCTTACCCTGATATTGTACCTTACCCGAGGATTCCACGCTGATGCCGGGCATACGGCCGAGCACGTCGCCGATCGAGCCGTCCTGACTTTGGGCGAAACTCGCTACATCGTAGGTGATCGTATCGCCCTGCTCGCGGATGCGGTCGGCTTTCACGGTCACCTCCTTGAGGATTGTGGCGCCCGGCACCATCTCGATAGTAGCCGGGAGGGTGATGCTGTCGAGCGGGAGCGACTGCTTGGCGAAGCTGATCATCGTCACCTCCAGTCGGCAGCTATCGGTCGTCGGGATGCTGAGTGAAAAGGAGCCGTCGGCTTTCGAAGTGGTGTATTTCTTGATTTTGCCGTCGGGACCTTTGATTATGACGGATGCTCCGGCCAGTGGCTCACGGCTATCCTTTTCGATCACAGAGCCTGTGACGCTCACCTGTGCGATAGCACAAAGCGGACAGCTCATCAGGAAAATTAGGTATGTGATAATCCGTATCATAAATCGTGAGGGTAGTCGGTCTCCTCTTTGTCGTGGTGCGTGATGCTTTTGGATTCCTGTGGCGCGGTGGAGGAAGATACGCCATACATAGCGCGGATATTTGCCGAAGAGTCGGTGTTGGTGTAGTGCCACCAGTTGTTGAAAAATTGGTCGCGCGTCACGTTGGTGACACCTCGCTTCTCCCGATGAATCAGGTAGCCTACGTCAGGCCGATCGGATTGCATAAGGCCGCAGGCGATGAAATGGTATTCGCCCGTGTCATCTCCTGCTTCGAGTATCAGTCCGGGTAGTCCGCATAGCTTCCAGGGGCCGTCGTGGAATGGTATCTCTGGTGCAAACCATGCGGTCCATCTCCTACCTCTATAATGGGTGGTAGCCTTGAAGCACTGATAGCCAAGAATCTCTTCGGTCTCTTCACACATCTCCCATTCGGGTTGCTCCCAATCTTCGGTGTATCGCCAGTTAGTAAGATCGAAATACGAAGTTTCGGTCAGTTTCCCCGCCGGATAGTTTTTGTATATGGTGCTCCAGTAGCGGCCGCTACGCTGCAGGGTGGTGCGGTCGTGTTCGATAGGATCTTTATGAAAAGAAGCCGCTTCCATCTGCCAGTAAAGGTCGGGGGCGCAGAACATAAGAGAGTCCCGATAGTAGTATGGCACCGAGCAGAAGCGCGACATCGAAGGCCCGATGCGTAGCATAGTCTCCTCCGTGAAGTATCTTGAGGAGCGCATAGTGGTGTCCGTCACCTGAGTGCGCGTATATCGTACTTCGAGCAGCGTAGGCTCGGCATCGCGCAGCCAATTATCAGCCCAGGCCTGAGTGGAACAGATAGTCAGTATAATATATGTAACGATATCCTTCATGTCGGAGTGAGTAGTCGGGTGCAAAAATAAGTAGCGGAGAAGAAATAAGGCTCAACATTTGTTGAAATCTGCCGCTGTTTAAATATTTTTACGTAATCGGCTGAGATGCGTGGGGGTGATTTTCAGAAATGACGCTATATCGCGCAACGGGAAGAGTGAGAAGATATCGGGATGACGCGAGATCAGATCGTTGTAGCGTTGTTGCGGTGTGAGGCTGTACAAGGCTTTGTAGCGGTCGTAGACCATACCGAACACAGCTTCGGTAGAAGCTGCCATGATCTCATTCATTTTCGGATCGAGGGCAATACGGTCGGAGATTTCGGCTGTGGGTATGCAGAGTATGTCGCATGGCGAAGCGGCTACCACTGATGTGCGGGCTTTGAGTCCGCGGAGCGAGAAGGGGAAATCGGTGACGAAGCCTCCTGTAAATTCGAGTCCCATCACGTGCTCGGTGCCGTCGTCGCCGAATGTGATGTATTTCAATGTACCCGATTTGATATAGCCGAGATAACGGGCTACTTCGCCTTCGCGGAAGAAGTAGTCGCCGCGTTCATAGTGGCGCATCTCTCCTTCACGGAGGCAAAGGTCAATCCAGTAGGCCACTACTTCGCTATCTCTGTATGAATTGAATTCGGTATTCATTCGGGTGATTTTGAGCCACAAAGATAGTAAAAAATCGAATCCCGCACCACAATTTCAAAATATTTTCGGGGGGGGGTAATTTGCTAAATATTAGACGTTTACAAGTATGATTTTTCGTGTAAAATTCGTATATTTGCGCAGTGAATGTCACTTTTGATCCGATATCGGCGTCAAATAGTCGAGGATTCTCAGAGATAAGTCAATATTAAAAAACTAAATAAACAGTAATATTATGCATTGGATAGTTCCTATCGGAGTAGTCGTAGTTCTACCGGTCATGGTTGTATGGCTTGTGTGTCGCGCACTTACCAACCGCGACAATAAGAAAACCCAGATTGTGATAAAAGCTATCGAAAGCAATTCGCCGATTGATGTCTACAAGCTTGCCGAAGCTCTCTCCAATAAGGAAAAGAGTGCCGAGCAGGTGCTTCACCTCTGGCTGCTACGCGGGTGCACATTCACATTTGTAGGTGTGGCGCTGGCGATATTTGCCTTAGTGATGGCTCTGCGTATGTATGACACTGATGTAGAATTGTTTTTCTTGTTTTTGTCCGTAATATCGTTTGCGATCGGGCTTGCATATCTGGTGGTGTACTTCGTGACACGAAAGTCGATCAACAAAAATTCGTAGCGGAAGGATTAACGGCGTCGGATGGATCGACAGCAATTCATACAACACGTGGAGAGCAATCAGAAGGCGGTGCGCCGCTTCCTGACGGCTCTTTGTTGCGGTGATGCTGCGCTGGCCGACGATCTGGCTCAGGATACTTTCGTGAAAGCGTATCTGTCGTGCGATACGTTTCGAGGCGACAGCAAATTCTCGGTATGGATCTACCGCATAGCTTACAATACTTTCGTAAGCAGCCGGCGCTCCGCACGTCAATCGGAGCCAATTTCCGAAGCTGAGCGTATGAGCGGTGCCGACCGCGCCGATAGTGCTTTTGAGTATCAGGCGCTTTATGCCGCTATGGAGCAACTATCGGAGAAGGAGCGCACTGCTATCCTGCTATACTATATGCAGGGCTATGCCATCAATGAGATAGCTGAGATCACCGGAGCGTCGGTGGAAGCCGTGAAGCAACAGTTGTCGCGCGGTCGACGCAATCTTAAAGGACTTCTAACAGAATAGATCACTATGGAAGAGGATAAATTGCACAGGCTATTTGCCGAATATGAGCCGGCGTTATCGCCCGACGACGAGTTTATGCGCCGACTTGAGCAGAACCTGCAGACGGTAGAGCTGGTGAAGCAGCGCGTGGAGCAGATGCACCGAAAAAATAGCCTTGCTATTGCGGTAGCTACAATCACCGGCTTCGTGCTTGGTGTACTGTCGACTTTCTGCTATCCATATCTTACAGCGTGGCTCAACGGCCTGACCATCGAAGCGGCCGATCTGGCACGCCTCGTGTCTGACTATGGTAATGTGGCTGTGTGGGGCTTGATGGCGCTTGTGGTAGGCATAGCTACCTATTGTGCCTACGACATCACCATAATTGCCACCCGCAAGTTCGCCCTCGCCTCCCCCCGCCACCACTGATAAGGGTTATTGCGGGATGGAGTCGCTTTCGATACGCTCTATGTGGAAGCCCTTGTGACGGCTGCGCCTGAATTCGCGCCAATTTTTCTTCTGCTTCCTCTTGCCAAGAATAGAACTTATACCGAACATATCCTTTATGCGCATGAGCACTTTTGCTCCGAAGCTCCTCACTACGCGATGACTCACCAACCGTTGGTCGGGCTTCATCGCAAGTCGGATCTTGTCGTGGTCAACTTCATTGACACGCCCGATCAATTCTACTACTGCCGCTTGCAGCGGAGGTGCTTCGCGGGCTTCGATAATACCGATTTCCTCCCCGCCTATCTCTCGCTTATCCCACTTCTTAGCTTCACCGATGGTGATAAACTCCTTGTCGACGATATACACCTCTCCATAGGTGGTCACATAGATCGGTTGGTCGGAGCGATTGAACATAAACATTTCCCGCCCGCGTCCGTTGGATTCAATATTGAAAGAGTATCCCGACATATCCAGCGGGCCGACGCTGTTACCTACAAAATTCGCATAATTCACTTGTAACTTAAATCTTTCGTAATCAAGTCCGTTACTGAAAAATGCGGAAAGGTTAGGCACCCACTTACGGCTTTCGTGGTCGGCTAAGATATCCAGATCGAGGCGTATCTTGTCGCCGATGCGAGTCCACGTTTCCGTAGGGCTGTACCTGCCGAAAACGGTATCTGAGGCATTCTCGTTCAGGGCAATTATCTGAGGCAATGCGGTTTCCGGCAATATTTCTATCCAGTCCGCCCAAGAGAAATGATGGGCACACGCATCGCTGACACTGTCGCGACCCTGAGCGTTTGTAAAGCGGTAGTACGACTTCGAGTATAATATCCGCGGATTGCGCCAGCCTCGGAATCTCGATTTGCGCTCGGTCGGTATCATATAGTCGACCGTCTTTTCGCGAAACATAAATACGGTGTCGGTATACGTCGACAGCGTGGAATATTCCCTCACGTAAGCAAGGATATGCAATGCCTTCTGTGCTTTCGACGACACTACTACTTCGGCCAACTCCGACGGATTTTCCACAAGGAAAATCGTGTCCGGCATCTCAGCTCCGACAGTCCGCTCCCGGAAGCCCATATATCTCACCGTTATAGGGAAATCCGCAGCCGGAATATACGGCAACCGACCTTTCTTTCCCGTCATACCTGCAAAAGCCCCGCTCCGTGTGAAGACAGAGGCTCCCGACAGAGGTTCGCACGTCGACGAGTCGGCTACCAACACTATGCGCCCTTCTGCACTTACCGCAGGCAGAGCCACGCACACTATCATCAGCAATCGCAGCAGCATAATCCAAGACCGGTTATTTGATACATTGCTACAAAATTATGCCAAAGGAGTTTACGGCCACAGCCTTTTAAGTCTCTTTATATAGCATTAACTTTTTGAAGCAATCCCAGAAAAATTTTCGTAAATCACACTTCCTCACCTTCCTCCGTCTCGTGAAGCCTTAGTAAGAAAAATTTCCCCATCACACAGCCTCCTGCTGCGATCTTAGATTAACATACATATTATATATAGATAGATATTATTGGATATTATATATAGATATTATTAGATTACGGCTTGCGCGTCTGAATCCGGCGGAATCTCCCTTCTGAAGCGACTTTCGGCAGTATTTTTTTGCTTAAAAAGAATCTTGATGTGTTAAAATAAATTAAAATGGGGGGGGGTAAATTAGTTTATTTAAGTTTTGGATAGTTGCTTATACGTAAATTATTGTTTAATTTTGCACCCTGAAATATTGCACATTACTTGACGTTCAGAATTTGGATTGTAATTTTGTATGTGATTGGGTTATGGTGCGCTAAATTTTATTGACTCGTACATCATATTCTATACTTATGAAACATTTGTTATTGGTTGTACTGACTATACTCGGCATTACAGGTTCGCTGCGTGCCCAGAATGTAGCAGTGAAGACCAACTTGCTTTACGATGCCACAGCCACCATCAATCTTGGTGCGGAAGTACTTTTGGCTCCGAAGTGGTCGCTCGATGTCTCCGGCAACCTCAATGCGTGGCGTGTAAATGACCATAGCTGGAAGCATTGGCTGTTGCAGCCTGAGGCGCGTTATTGGTTCTGTGACCATTTTTCCGGTCATTTTTTAGGCGCACATTTGCTCGGTGGTCAGTATAATCTCGGCAATCTTTCCGGCCTTCCCGATTTCCTCGGCACAAACTTCAGCCTGTTGAAAGATACTCGTGTACAGGGTTGGTTTGTTGGTGCCGGTGTGGCATACGGCTATAGCTGGATTCTCGGCAAGCATTGGAATATTGAGGCTGAGGTCGGGTTCGGTTGGGCATATACTCGCTTTGATCGTTTCCCATGTACCGAATGCGGGTCCAAAATCGAGAAAGACAAGCCTCACCATTATGTCGGACCTACCAAGGCAGCCTTGAATCTGGTGTACGTGTTTTGATGTCATTAGTCACCTTTGATAATCTAATCTCTATTCCGAATCCATTTACTTCTGTTGATATAATGAAGACTCTGAGATACATATTGGCTTTGTGCGGCGCAGCCGTGACAGGCGCAGCTTTCGCGCAGACTTCTGTGTCGCTTGAGTTGCCGGTGTCTGACCTGTCCGTTACTCGCTCGGCTACCGACAGCCTTCAGGTGGCAATGAATATCGATGCTTCTGCTGTGAAGCTGTCATCTTCACGCGAAGTGATTCTTACACCTGTAGCGAGTGATTCGATCGGTAATGAAGTGTATTTTCCATCCCTTTATCTTGCCGGTCGCGACCGCTATTATTTGCATCTTCGCGAAAATGATATCAAATCGTCCGACCGCATGCAGCGTGCAGGCAAGCTGGGCGTAGTGGCTTACTCGTCGGCTGTTCCGTTCAGCCAGTGGATGGAGCAGAATCCCGTGGATGTGAAGCTCATTGCCGATTTGCGCGGTTGCTCTTGCGCTCCTGTTGAAAGCATCGACACATTTATAGCTACTGTCGACTTCCGTCCGCCGGTGCCTGAGATTATTGAGTTCACTCCCGAGTTTATTATTATGACCCCTGTTGCCGAAGTTGAGAAAACGCGTGAACTCAAAGGACAGGCATTCATCGACTTCCCTGTCAATCGCACCGAGTTGAATCCCGACTATCGCGGCAACCGTAATGAGATCGAAAAGATTCTCAAGTCGATTGACTTCATAATCAATGATCCGGAGGCCAGCATCAAAGCTATCACAATCAAGGGTTATGCATCACCCGAAGGATCTTACGCCAACAATGTCCGTCTTGCCAAGGGCCGTACAGCTACACTCGCTGATTATGTCCAGACCCTCTACTCTTTTGATCCTACGCTTATAGCTACAGCTTACGAGCCTGAAGACTGGGAGGGATTGCGCAATTATGTGGTTTCCGATACTACGCTTGCCAATCGCGAGAAGATACTCGCCATTATAGATTCGGATCTGGCTCCCGACCCCAAGGACAATAAAATACGATCCACATATCCCACCCAGTATAAATTCCTGTTGACCAATGTATATCCCGCATTACGCCACTCCGACTACAAGATTCAGTACGTAGTGCGTACGTTTACCGATGTCAACGAGATAGCCCGTGTGATGCGTACAGAGCCCAATAAGCTATCGCTCAACGAACTTTATGTACTCGGCCTGACTTATGATCCTGCATCGCCTGAATATCAGGAAGTATTCGAGCTCGCTGCCAATCTCTATCCTACCGATCCGGTGGCTAATGTCAATGCTGCCGCAATCACATTGCGCCGCGGTGAGCTTGATCGCGCGGCACGCTTCCTTGAGAAAGCCGGCGATTCCGATGAAGCCCGTTATTATCGTGGCGTATACAAAGGAATGTCGGGAGATTACGACGGTGCCATAGCGATATTTGAGCAACTCGCGCCCGTAAATGCAGCCGCAGCTGCCGCTCTTGATAATATTAAGGAGGTTAAAAACTCCGTGGAATTGCGCTCATCTTCGAAATATAGAAATAATTAACAATAATTTTTTTATCAATCACACATTTATGAAAATTAAATCTCTTTTCACAGGTTTGCTTTCGTTAGCCTTGTTTGCATCCTGTTCCGATGATGTGGATTTGGCCGGTTCCCAAAACAACGGTAATACCGTTTTGGACTCGGATCATACTTTCTACGTCAGCATGAATATCAAGGGCGACGGAGCCCAGTCCCGTGCCGCCGGCGATGATGGCACACCTCTGCCCGGCGATGATTTTGAAAATGGCACTCCTAATTCTGAGAATCTGATCAACAATGCCTATTTCGTGTTCTATGACGAAGATGGCAACGTGGTTGGTGATATCGTCCCTGTAGAACTCGATGACTCTCATCTTAGCGAAAGCGTTAATGACAATTTGACTATCGAACGCTCTTATAAGTCGGTAGTTCCGGTAAGCGTTAAGAAGGGTGAGAAAAAGCCCGCTCAGGTTATTTGCTACATCAATCCGATTTCTCCCTCCACCCTTCAGAATCCTCTCAATGTGATTCAGACCATCTCGCGCACGGCCACATATAGCACCATCGGCGGCAATGCGAATAAGTACTTCGCTATGAGTAACTCTGTCTACTATCCCCGCAGCGCAGGTGCTACTACGGGTCTCGCTCCCGACAATGGACTGCCCCAGGTTGCTGTACCCATCCCTGCCACATATCTTTATACTACCGAAAAAGCAGCTGAAGACGCTCTCGGTACAGGTAATACCCTTGACATTTATGTGGAGCGTTATGCAAGCAAACTTGCCTTCAAAGCAGTCGACCCCACCAATTATGTTACTGCTACCCGCGTCTACGACCTGACCGCAGAAAATCCTGCCGCAGCTTCGAGTACGACTACCAAGCTCGTCACTCTCCAGTTTGTTCCCCAGTATTGGGCTGTGAATGCCGAGTCAAACAGCACTTATGTGATCAAGTCGTTCCGTCAGGACTCTGAATTAGGCGGAGTTCTCGCTGATAACTATACTTTTGCTCAGCTTAATGCTCTTATTAATCCGGCTGATTATAATGATAATACTGGTTGGAATTATGGTGAGGGTGCCAGCGTGCTTTCTGCCGCTAACCGTTGGGCATGGAACAATCCTGATCTTCACCGTTCGTTCTGGGGTATGTCGCCTGCTTACTTTACACAGGAGTATCCTGAAGTATCTTCCGACCTCAAGAACATCACTGTCAATCAGAAGTACATCTCGTACAACGAACTTGCTACCAATGGCAACAATATAGGTTTCGCCGCTACCGAGACTGCTCCCCAGTATTTCCGTGAGACGACTGTAGGCTATCGTGCGCTTAACTCCAAGAATCCCAATGCAGCTGTTGCATCCGTAATTTACGTAGGTCAGTACAAACTCAATCTTGATGGTACCGATCTTCCCGAAGGCACAAGCTTCTACACTTATCTTTCCGGTAATGTGCCTGACGCGAGTGTGACTGAAGATCGCCCTTACATCTATTTCAATACCGGCACCGGCATTAAGAGCGCCGTAGACGGTGGCGAATCAATGCTCCTCCGTTTCTTCGCTCAGACAACCATCCTTTACAGAAAGTCAGTGACTGATGAAGAAAAGGCTGCCGGCGAGTATACTCGTCTGACTATAGCCAACCCCACTGACATAACTATGATGCTGAATGCGCTTACAGTTTCTGAAATATCCGATAAGGTTAAGCAGAATTACGACGGCAATACCAACACCGTCCTGAAGCTTCAGAACAATGCTCGCTCGCTCCAGTTTACCAGCGCTGCAGATGCTGATGGCATTTATATCGTGACCGGCGGCGGTTATATGCAGATTGTTCCCGATAATACCTCCGATGCTGCTTTCGATGGAAACACTCAGATTCGTCTGACCGATGCCAACGTTACTCTTATGCGTCAGGTCGGTCTCTCGTACTACTACACTACTGGTCATGCCTACTACTCAATCCCTGTTAAACACTTCGGTTGGTATCGTCAGGGTAATGAACAGAAAAACTCCGCTAAGATCGACTGGAACCGCGTGCGCGTAGGTGATTTCGGTATGGTCCGCAACCACAGCTATCAGGTAAATGTCACCGAAATCTTAGGTCTTGCTTCAGGTATCGGCGACGATGATAATCCTATCGTTCCCCCGGCCAACACAGAAGATTATTTCATGGCTTACTCCGTGAATATTCTTAAATGGGCCGTAGTTCCTGTACAGAACGTTACACTCTAACACACTATTCCCGGCACTAAGAGACTTTAGTGCACTTCCAAAATAACCCCGGAGGGAAATCCCTCCCTCCGGGGTATTTTAACCCTTATCACTTTTATGCTTCCCAACATTTTCCGCAACATATTACGCTTGATTCCTACGGCATTGGCCGTTGGTCTGACAATGACAGGTTGCTCTTCGTTTGTGTACGATGATCTACCTGAATGTCCCGCGCAACTCAATGTGAAGTTTCAGTTCAACTACACTCTTGATCGCGGCGAGGCTTTTGCCGCACAGGTTCACAGTGTCAATGTGTGGGCATTTGATCAGGCCGGAAATTTCGTCTGGACAGGCTCGGCCTCCGGCGAAATACTGACCGATCCTGATTTCAAGCTGGAAACTCCGCTCGGAGCCGGTACTTATGACTTCGTGGCATGGTGCGGACTTGAGGGCAACGATGATTTCTCTCTTGCCACATACACACCGGCAAGTATGCGAGAGCTCGAAATGAAGCTTAATACTATAGAAAAAGACGGATTGAACGTAAGTTCGTCGCATTTCAAGTCCTTGTTCCACGGTATGAAATTAAGTGTCGAGCACAAAGTAAATCCTACTGCTCCTTCGATTACTACTGTAACTATACCCTTGATTAAGGACACCAACGACATCGCAGTGATGCTCGTAAATGAAGATGGTACAGCTTTAAAAGAAAGTGATTTTACTGTATCATTCACCTACGCCGACTCATGGCTGGCGTGGAACAACGCAGTCCGGGACGACAGCCCCGCTGTAACCTATACGCCGTGGAGTATACTCTACGGTGAGACAACAAAGGCGCGCGCCGCAGGCGACTCGCCTGACTCGCCTGTGCGCTCCTCACTCCTCTTCGAAATGTCGGTGAGCCGCCTTATGGTCGATGGCGATGCGTATCTCGATATAGTGCGCAATACCGATGGTAAGCGCATAATCCATATTCCCCTTATCGACTATTTCATATATGCCAAAGGTAACCGTTTCGACCAATACTCTGATCAGGAGTATCTCGATCGTCGTAGCGATTACTCGGCATTATTCTTTATTGATAATAATTTGGGGTGGTATACTGCTGCCGGCATATATATTTGCGGTTGGGCGGTGGTGCCTCCGCAGTCCGAACCTGTTTACTGATAGATTTTATTGATTCCAGTGAATCCTAAGATATATATATATTTATTCCTCTTGCCGACCTTGTGGCTGCTGACAGCATGCTCATCGTCCGAATCTCCCGAGTATGCCGGGATGGGTGATTGCGTGTCGCTCAGTTTCAATATGGTTACCGCCGGTTCGATTGCTGGCTCCCGTGCCGACAGTGAAGGCCATAGCGAGACCGACAGCGAATTTCGTGGCTTCGAGGATGGTGTCGACATCGGGGATCTCGCAATATTTATTTTCGCCAAGATTGCCGGTTCCACCTCTGAGGATAAGCTCCTGTATAAACTGACGAATCTGCTTGATTATGATGATGCTCGCATTAGTGTTGCGGGTTCTAATGGCAATTATTTCATCAATCTCATGGTTCGTAGGGATGATCTTAAAGATGTGCTTGACGGGTATGAGATAACTTCCGACGGAAACTCGATCATCTCTTTCCGGTTCTTGATTTTGGCCAATTGTTCTACGTCCGACGCGAATCCTACTGCGATGTGGGATGCAATTACCGGTCAGACTTTCTCCGCTGTCATAGCGCAACTCGCTCAATGGAATTATCCAATGAGCGATGTTTATAATGCCGATGGCGGACCCGGTGTGGAGTCTCTATATACTAATGTGAAGAATCACATACCTATGTTCGGCACTGATGCGTTTGCTATCACCGAGGCCGGTCTCTACTATAGCCGTCCCGAGGATCGGATATATCTCGGAGAAGTCAACCTCCTCCGGTCGCTTGCAAAAGTCAGAGTCGTGGATAATATTCAGAATAAAGACGCTCAGGGATATCCTTGTATTACTGGTGTGGAAATTCTCAGCTCGCAGGATCAGGCGATGATACTACCCGCTAATGCCATCAATTACGAGGATGGTCAGCAGGTACATACTCCCAATATATATCAGGACAATGTTAATCTGACCCTCGCGGCAACATATAAGTTGGGTATTTTGCCTGAAGATTGGACCATAACTCCGTCGTCGCAACGCACTGGCAATGTATTCATCGGCTTCGTTCCCGAGCAAAAGATAGGTCATCCCAACGGCAACTTCGATGAAGGAATGCCTGTGTTCCATGTCACAATAGCCAATCACAAAGCCGATGGCTCTATGGAATCACTCGATTATTATGTGCCTATGACTTCCTACAATGGAGTCAACTTCACTTTCGGTCAAAATATACTGCGAAACCATATTTACACACTGTCGATCAATGACTTCGGAGCTAAACTCGACCTCCAGGTCGATGTGGTGCCCTACCGCTCGTGTGTGCTTGAACCAATCTTCGGACTTTAACGCGATTAATATCCAACCAGTATCACAACTATGAAGTTTTCTCGCTATATATCTTTCCTCTTCACGCTTCTTGCTCTATTCTTCACCGCTTGTGTGGACGACTTGCTCTACGACGACACCGTCATAGGCGAAGGAGAAGCTGATCTCAACGTCAAAGTTGAATTTCATACACTCGAGCCAGCCCTCGGATCTCGCTCGGCCGGTAATGCTGTCGATCGTGTGGATCAGCTTTGGGTCGTGATTTATAAAGTCAATGCCGATGGCTCTGAGGCCGGCCTTTATGAAAAGGTTCGTCTCTATGACCGTTTGGAAGGTTACACCTTGGCCGGATCAGATTTCAATATCGATCAGGCTGGCAATGTCAATGCTCCTGTGGATGCCGAGACCGTATCACCATCGGGCAATCAAAATGTAGGACCGGACGACGGTACTATAAGCGGCTCGGGTGAGAAGACACCGAGCGCTACTTTCAAGCTCCTCCATATTCCCTACGGTCGGTATAAGATGTTTGCCGTGGCAAATGTCGACCTTACCAATGTAGACTGCACGACAATAAACGATTTACGCAGTACGCGTTTTAACTGGCAGACAACCGTCAGTCTTGACAATCAGATGTTCGGCTATTTCACAATGTCAACCCCTTCGTCGGCTGAAACGTCTGCCGGATTCGATGCCCCTATGCTTGTGATAAATCAAAATGTAGTATCTCTGCACTCCTGGATTAAGCGTCTCGTCTCTAAGGTTACGGTGTCGTTTGACGGATCGGATCTTAAAGACAACGTCCGTGTCTATATCAAGAGTGTGACTATCCATGATATTCCGGCAAGTTGTGCATTAGGAGAGGTAAATTCGCCTTCCTCAGACGAAGAGCTAATAAGGGATGGCGAATCCTTCACTTATTACAATGCTGGCGATGAGAGCGATGCCAACCATGAGAATTGGAACATCGTTATATCGAAAGGTGATGCTATCGGTGGTCAGTCCGACCATTTGGAAAGCGATCCCTCGCTCTATTTCTACGAAAATATGCAGGGCGATTATCCGGGTGTTGCGTCGATGGACAAGCGCCAGGATCCCGATGCCGTCGGCACCCCCATCGATACACCTGATGATGGCCCGGACTATAAGGATTCAAAACTCTATGGTACGTATATCGAAGTAGTAGGCTACTACGACAGTCGACATAAGGATAAAATTTCGCAGGGGCCGATCCGTTATCGCTTCATGCTCGGCAAAAACAGCACTTTCAATTACAATGCTGAGCGCAACTATCACTACAAGCTCACCCTCAAATTCCGCGGTTGGGCAAATGAAGCCGACTGGCATATTTCCTATAAAGAATATACTCCTACGCTGATCACCCCCGAACCGTATTATATCTCCTATCTCTACGATCAGCAGATGGATTTCCCTGCTCGCGTGATTCTGCCCGAAGAGTGGGATAAGTCTCAGTATTACATCAAGGCTGAGATCGTAGAGAATAACTGGTTTCCCTGGGACCGCAAACTCAATAACGGTAAAGGTGGCCGCCCCGCTGAATTTGTTGGTGCTCAGAATGTAGAAAGTGGATTTGCATGGAACACCGGTTCGCTCAATATTTATACGCCTGTCACTTACAACAAGGATACTTACGATGGAGATCCCTACAAAGGAGGAAACTACGTAGGGTTCCTCTCGCTTCGGCCCAACACTAGCGATGTTATCGGTACCGATGCAGAAGTGCAGGCTCAGACCGGTGGTCTGGATGAAAATGGCTACGGAACACACGCTAATTCGTATCTTGAATGGTATTATAAAAATAATAATCTTGCCGTAAACCAATACTCTCTCGTAGGCGCCAATACTTCCTACGATCCCATCGATAAGTCGGTACACATGTATATTCCGATGTATACCAGAAATAAGGAAATGGTTCCTTCTTCTGACTTTACCGGAAATAATCCTTTCAGTGCCTACTACCGCTATGCCAAGGTTCGGTTCACGTTATGGCAGCGGACCGGTTCCGGGGATAAGATGATTGAATTCAAAAACGAAGACGGCGACTGGGAAACAGAGCGCCTGGCTACGATTTATCAGGTGCCGCGAATCGAGAATCCCAAGGCCATATACCGCGATGCCGGAAATGATGACGAGTTTGAGATAAAACTTATGGTTTTGCCTAAGGCTGACGCAACCGATTACGAAACATTTAAGTCCGATGGCCCGTGGCGTGCATACGTATTGTGTCAGACCGAGAGCTTTATTGAGCTTTCCGACCGCTATGGTCAGAAAGGAGATACTATTAAAGGTGTGACCGACGAAGATATTGTGTTTAAGTATAAGCCTGCAAGCGTTATTGGCGATGACCAGACGCGGTCGGGTATAATTAAAGTGGAATATCATGACCATAACTGCTCCCACCTCATCTTTGTAAGGCAGGGATACCACAAGGGTGTTCAGCTCGGCGATGCCAATTGGAGTTGCTACAACGTGTATGCTACATCCCGCGGTGGCACTGCCCCTGACCGAAACAATCTTGCCCCATCCGATGAAACTTCCGTGCCTGTAGCTTTGACCAAAAGCCCGCTTTCGGTTGGCTCTCTTTTGAAGAGATGTCAATATAACTATAGTATCAGGGAAGCGAACAATGCTAAATATGGTTGGCTTGAGTCGGTTACCAATCCCGCTACCGATTCGTTGTTGACTACGGCTCATATCGCCGCCGGTAATATCGTTGAATCTAATAATCGAGATGTCAAGTGGGCGAGCATTCAGGGCTTTGCATGGGCTAATTATGGAGCGTCAGAAGAACGATACACAAAACACTGGGCTGATACATGGACCGCTGTAGGCGGATTCCGCGACAATGAGACGTTCGCGGTTCCGACTGCGGATAATTTCAACAGTCTGCTCGCTAACTGTGATTTCGGTTATGGAATAGTATATGCCGATGGTGCTACCACTACTGAATCGAATGTCAAACTGGCTTCTGGCTATACTGACTATGAAAATACTGGCGTGGAAAGTACGTGCGGCGTCCGGGCTTGTGTCGTTTACGATGAATTCGATGGTAGAAACATCATATTCCCTCTCGGTGAGTTGGGGCAGGCACGCCGCGCGTGTCTTTCGCCTTGGGGCAACGACAACGCTCCATTCGCGGATCCCGGTGTGGGCTCGCTCACCTACGGCGGTTTGCGTTCGGTGTTGAGCAGTTCAATAAACCGTTACCGCCCCTACACTTATAACCTTTACCGTGATCCGGGAGGTCTATATTGGATCAAGACACCCGTGACTAAATCTGGCACTTCTGACGGACATTTGCATAAGCCATATCCGGATTATGCTTCGTGGGACATCAACTATCGTACGCTCGTTTTCAACCCCTACGCTTATAATTCGCTCGGAGGGTGGAACAATAACACACATCAATATACGTCAACCACCGTGGCCGCTTCATCCGATGCGCTCCCGATAAAACTGATTTATCAATAAATTTATCAAATAGTAGTGTCGAGCCCAACTTTCCGATCAAGTGAAGTTGGGCTCACCTTTTGCGGAGTCAGCAGAAAAAAAGTTTCATATCACATCCATCACACCACCAGCCACATACCATCAAAAACACACCCGAAATTTACCGCCGTCTCCGACACAAACAGTAAAAATATGTGTCCCCCCACCCCAATCCACCCTTAACTTTGCATCCACAAACCAAAAATCCAACCGACGCATTGCGTCAGCCAGGGATCGGAGGCTTGTAGGGAAGATTTTCAAATCTTCCGCCTGTAGCGCCTGGCTTCCGTCCACCTCAAAATCCTAAAAATCAATCGTGCATTGTGCATTGTGCATCGTGCATCGTGCATCGTGCATCCAATAATACTATGCCCCACACCTACCACTTCCGCCAATTCCTCGGCGAGCCCCTGCCACCCGAACTCCGACGCCTCTTCTCCAACCTCGAGCTGTGGCGCCA
>JAIDTT010000049.1 GCA_029060545.1 Paramuribaculum sp.
GGAAATCATGATCGGTGATATTTTGAGTGGTTTATTATTCGTGATTGGTCTTGGTTGACGATGCAAAGTTACAATGCAGTGACAGGGTAGAGAACAATTACGCGTTAATGGATGTTAAATTCGTTACGCAGCTGTTACAACCACAAAAAAAATGGCTGCAACCTCCCGGTCGCAGCTCATTTATAACCATGAAAAATATGAATGAATATTGTATCTATCTATGATCCGAGAGTCGCTCCTGCAGCAGGTGACGTCCTGTGAAGATGCGGCTCTTTACCGCGCCTATAGTGAGACCCATCTCATCAGCTATCTCATTGTATTTATAGCCGGATACGAGCATCACGAGGGGTATGCGGTAGAGTTTGTCGAGATGGCGTATCGCTTCTTCGATCTCGTAGGAGGAATAGCTGTCTTCGGGCGACTCGGCAATGAGATCAGCCGAAGCTACATTGAGCAAATAAGAATCCTCAGTCGTGTCGTGTACAGTAGCCAGACGCGACATTTTATGATACTGGTCGATGAAGATATTGCGCATTATGGTAAGCACCCATCCCTTGAAATTTTCGCCGGTAGTGTACTTATCTTCAGCCGTGATCGCCTTGAGCATAGTGTCCTGCACCAGATCCTGAGCGTCGTCCGAATTATGGGTAAGAGTAAATGCGAAATTAAGCATCACATTCCGCATACCCGTCAGTTCTGATTGGAAAGAGGAGGAATTCATACGAGAGAGATATGATAGAATGGTTTATTATAAGTGATTGGTTGATTGTTCGACTACAAATATACACACCCTATTGTTAAAACCAAAACATTTCCTCTAAAAAATCCCTAACCAAGCTTAACGATCTACTCATTAATAACGAAGTGCGATTTTATTCATCAGGTAGAAGATTTATCTTCTGCTCTTTGGCGAAATCAGTGACAATATTTGCGACCTGACTGATAAAGTCGTCGGAAATGCTCGCTGAAAATTGGGGACAATGAATAAGCAACCGCTTAGCACCTGTCTCACATTTATTTATATTAATCCACAGGCGACCAATATTAATTGTATTTTGGATCCTAACGTCAAATACCTTTTCAAAATACGATTTATTCTCAGAATCAATTTTATAAGATTCACGCGGGAAATGCCCTACTGCCGCGATCACGACAGGAAATTTCTGAAAATAATTACTTGAAAGAAATGACACACGTTGCACTACCGACTGTCGGCCTGATTCCTTTCTCTCATTATGCTTTTTGGAAGCTACTGAACTCATATCTGTGTGAAAGGACAGTCTGTGAAAATCAAGTTTATCATTCTTTGTCAGCGGCGCTCTATCTGAAGAGATATTTTCAAATATTCGATTTATAAGTTTCTGATAGTTATACCATGTCCGTGCCGTACCCTCAGCTCCTTTCAATCTGTGGTTATTTTCGCTTCTTACCTGAAACTTCTGTCCCATATATGGAAAAAGTGGATTATAATTGAAAAGGGTATCAGGAGTAGAACATTCGGCAAGATCATCATATCCGGTATTATTCTGTATATTGAGAGTCCAATCCTTACGATTTCCTTCGATTGACCGCTTATAGTCATTACGCCCATCAACTTCTGTGGGAGCGTCCGGGTCGCTCGCTCCTTCCTGACCCAAGAAAAGGATTTTTGCATTTGGATTTCCGTGACCAATATAATTCTCGGAAGTTGAATCAATGAGTGACGTGAATTCTTTTGAGTATTCCATGATTTAAATTGTCGGTTGCCTACATTGACGCATTTCGGCACAGCGTCCGCTTTGGTATTGGAAAGGCGCGGAAACCCCTCTCATCTTTGATTAGTCAGGTTCTGGTAAACCTTGAAGCTCAAATAATGGGAATGGCAGACCGCGCCCCTAAACGGGACAACCAGCCTACACGATTCATTATTCGGTGCTTCGTTAAATTTACCAGATTTGACTAAACCGGATAACTTACGGGTAAGTTGCTTGTGATATGAACATCCTCTGATGAATATTGCAAATTTAGAGAATTTTCTAAGATTCACAAAATTGGATTCTGATCACGCGGATTGCCATTTTCTCTATTAATGCCTATATTGTGAGCAGTATTCTGCCTCCTTCCTTTACAAAGGTAGCGGGATTTCGGCAGACGGCTGCATAAACCTGTCTATCCGTCACAGGTCGGCCATCTACCCGAATATGTAGTCGCTCATTGTTGATTATCTCGGCTATTCGCTGTGTAGTCATCCCATATCCTGAGGTGGCCAGCACATAAACCATCGCATCTTCCAATCGCATTTTAAGTCTCATAATATCATCTGTCTGTCAAAGTATTCATTAACTACGCCATCATTGCATAGATAGCGGTAATGGCATTCCTTAAGAAAATTAAAGCCATCCGGCATTTCATTGTTACGTTTGGCTGGATCATCCAATATGTCGAGTTGGTATGGTCGGGTATTAATCCCTAAGCCGTATAACTTCATACCCTCATTCCTGGCATTTTCAATGAGGGATGTGCTTTCTTTAGAAATATGACTCCAGATAAAGTCTGAGATGATGAGCAAATCTGCTCCTTTGAATGAATCAGCAAAGGACTGGTACTGTGGCATTGACCGCAACTTCTTGAAAATAAAATAAAAAAGTTTATTTTCATCGTTGCCGCCGCTGTAAGAATGAGACAGAAACGATAAAAATTTCTTTCGTTGCCATTGTAGATCTTTAAGAATAAAGAACGAAAGATTATGGGAGTAGTTGATCATACATATAGGTCTTTTATCTCGCTGCGCTACTATAGCAACGGAGAGCGCCAGTGTCTTGGCCGTCACTTCCGGTTGGCCTTCCATTGAGCCACTTGTATCAACGCATATATAGATTGGGCCGGATTTATCATTTGCGGGCTTGCAGGAACGGGAGGCGGATGAAAACAGTTGAAGCCGCTTTTGAACATACCGTTGATAAAACAGATTCTCTGTAGTGTTTGCTCCCAACATAACCAACTCGGATGGTAATAGACTATTGAGATCATTGCCTGTAGTTACGCCACTTATGTCACTGCGGGAAGCAGACTGAAATTTGCCTGAAATCTCATGAGCAGTGCCGCCGCTTCGGCCGATTTTCTTGGCAAGATCAACGATAACAGGGTCGAGTTGAAGAAGATAATCTGCGTCAGCCCGATGACTATCTGTCCGCATCCCGGGTGAATTACCTCGCGATGAATCAGCATAGTGTTGAATTGCATCCGGAAGCGCACCATGTATTTTTTCCAGGCTGTTGGTCATATCCGTAATACCCGATTCTATATACACATCACCTTCGTCGGATATCAGCTCTTCTCCATCATCATCACCAAGCGGTATAGGCTTGTCTGAATCTCCTGCTTTAAGATTCATAGATCTGGCTTTACGGTTCTTTTCTTCAATGCTTAATGGGAAAAGGTGATTGGCGAGCCACGAGTTAAGAAAATCTTCCTTTTTACCGGTTCGCTTTTCTTCATTTTTCCAGTCATCGGGACTTAGGGAGTCGATAAAATTACTTATAACTGCAACTGAATAATTTTTCCAAAACAAGTCATCCTCCACGACACAATAAAATCGCGAGTCGCATACAATATCCCGGATCATCTGATATACAGGGATTCGGGCTGCTCTCATTTTACTGATTAAATCAAGCATTATCACGCCATCTTTGGTAGTAGTGACGATACTTACCGCTCTGCGCAGATATGCAAGATGCCTCTTTCTCATCACATTAAATCTATTCTTGTCTTATAGACGGCAACGACCTCTTTAATAGGCTTATATAAATCGGAACCGACAATAAAAAGATTATGATTCATTTCAATATACAGACGATTTGCAATTCCGTCAATGGTATCACCAATCTCTGCCATAAAGTCTTTACTTAACTGCTTGTCACATTCTGTACGCAGAAAATAATTATAGTTGTTGATACAGATTACTCCATCTTTTACAAATCTCATCACGAACTGGCCCCGTGAACGAAGCATCAGTATACTATCCGTGGTTTCCGACCCGAAGAACACATCATCGGGAGACGACTGCATACGCTGATAATCCTTTATCTTGATTTTCAATGGGCTGTCATCACATTTAATAATATAATGCACTTGATCGGGCGAGTATAACCGTATGTCGTTTTTATCTAAATTGACGTGCCGTTTGTAACTTTTGTACTGCTCGAGTATGCTACCGAATAATGTAGCCACCATAGTTTCCGCAATAATCTGTCGGATCACAATAATCGACGACTCATCACTCCAAAGCATATGAGATAATATAAGTACGTCTGATAGACCTATCTCATTTCGTTCATTAAGATATGCCGACATTTTCATAACTCCGAAAGCCTTTTTCCAGCGTCGGTCGGAGACATAATACTTCAGATTACCGGGATCAGGAGCACCGGTTACAACATCTATTGCATTTACTTTATCATTAAGTTTTTTTCTTATTGTATAAAGGATCTCAAGAATATCATTAGGAACAGCGACTTTACTACTTTCAGACTGTATTGACAGAAACTCATCGTGAGTCAACGGTTGATATTCTACTATCGGTAAACTGGAATCAGGCGCAGATAGTAATCTGAAAAAATTTGTTTTTTGAGTTATGGGGTTTACAACGTATCGCAACAGAAATCGATCCCAAAGGGCTTCAAGTCCCTCATCTTTTGCCGGAAGTTCATTGGAGGCGGCTATTATTCCTTTGAGCGGAAGTTGTAATTCTTGATTACCATTGAGATATATCTTCTCGTTGAGAACAGTAAGGAGCGAATTCTGAATCGCAGGTCCCGCTTTCCAGATCTCATCCAGGAAAACTACCTCTGCATCAGGCAGAAAACCTGCCGTAACCCGCTCATAACAATCCTCATCCTTGAGTTTGGATATGCTCACCGGGCCGAATATCTCGTCGGGGGTAGAGAAGCGCGACATCAGGTATTCAAATACTATCGCATGATTAAACGCCTTTTTCAATCGTCGGGCAATCATTGATTTGCCGACACCCGGCAATCCAAGGAGAAAAATACTCTCTCCGGCAAGAGCACTGAGCAGACTTAGTGCAAGAGCCTCGTCGCGCTCAAAAGTGCCTTGCTTCATCCCTGATAAAATTGCCGCTATTCTATCTCTGATGCCTGTCATCGGTCTCTGTTAACAATAATATTATTATTGATATAAAATTGACCCTCGGTAACTTGTACTCCCCCTGCACCATATATCTCTACCGAAGGGGTCCGGCAGTATCGATTACCATACACGAGTTGTACAGTCTCATCGTCCGTTCCGTCGGAAAGGGTAGGAAAATGTAAGTCAATGTCGCGACCGTCGTAGTGCTTCTTGCCCTGATATTCACGCACAATTTCTTCGTACCACTTTCGACCGATGCCCTTCTTATATATTTTATAGGCATTCTCATAGTTGTCCATATCACCGATGAAACCGATCTTGCCCGATGTAATCGATTCAAACGGGAGGTATACTCTGAGAGAGAAATCAGGCGACTTCAGCCATTCGATTATGGGAATAAGAATATCGTTAATCACTTGCTCCGTGAGACGATGGCCGCCAGCAAACGTAGTCCAATAAAAATAGCGTTCGCAATACTCGTCGCGACAGTCGCATACCTCATCCGCATCGCCAAAGAGTCCGATTACCGACTCCGGTGCTGAGTCATCTACACACTCGAGATTAGCTTCCATTTCCTCGAATTCATGACATAGCGTTTCCGTGACCATATAGGACTCAGCTCCATCTTCTCTTTTTGAAAAAAATTGCAGCTCCTTACCCTCATTCTCTTCAAGAAGTTGCGACACATGAAATGCCGGATTGACAAGGATTCGTCGATAGCCTTTCATCTGCGAGGCGTACATGGCGCCCATTGAAGTACCAATTACGATTGTATTGTCGGAATGATACTCCCCGGCGAGACTCAGTAGAAGCTGAAGAGCCTTGATCGGGCTGACCGGAATGTCGGGGGTAATCACGTTGTCGAGTGGTAACAGTTTTCGCAACAAAGCGGCTGTGTTGGCCTGTCCGGATGACGATAGGCCGTGGAGATAAATGATATTCATATTGTTTATGTGTTAGGGGTTGAGTTTTGCTTTTCTTTCCACTGAAGGTGCGTAAATTTGCGCTTTAGCGTACGATAGGTAGAATCTTCCTTACCCTTGATCATTTCAAGGTAATTGATCTTGCCGTCAATGACATTGGCAAGTCTCTTATTCGCACTCATATCGAAATCGTTGGTGAAGATATTCTGCGCTTTGGCATATCCATATTTGTCCCATAGATGAAGTAATACCCGGAGTTGCTTTACATAAGTGCGGCTTACATTGACTTTGTCACTGATCACTATACCTGTTACTTCGCGGCGTACGCCCGGAACATATGTTTTCGTCTTCTTGTCGTTGATCCTAAGACCATGATCGCTCACTACCTTCTCAATCTTCGTTTGCCAATATGGAGTAATCCTCCTTATCGGTTTATGATGGCTGAATGTCATATCATCAGCATAGCGCGAGTAACGGGCACCCATTCGTTCGGCCAGCCGAGCCATTTCCTCATCAAGTACTTTCAGCACGATGTTGGACAGCACCGGAGATGTCGGTGCGCCTTGCGGCAGTACTTCAATACCGGCAGCATCAGGTACGGTGCATAGCCGGCATATAATATTGATAGCCTCTCTGCTCTGAATCTTATCGCCCAACTCACGAATTAGCGCCCGGCGAACCATTGTCTTCGTAATACACGGAAAAAAGTTTTGAAGGTCAATGTTGTAGATACATGTTTGCCCTACATGCATGATTGCATTGTCTTTCACACTCTTTCCTATAACGAAGCCTGTAGCATTAGGCGAAGGCTCGAAGATAGATTGAAGTAGTATGTTGATAGCCGATTGAATCCCTTTCAGTGGTTTTACCGGTGCACTGATTTTACGGACCCCGCCTGACTTTTTAGGTATCTCGAAATCGACGTATCCTTTGGCTCGGGTTCTGACATAAGCGAAATGCATGAGTTTCCGACCCGAGAGTGGCTCCGCCAGACTCCACTCCCCAAGAATAGGAGCAATGAAATTCAAGGTATCGAATAACTCGGTTCTGGATGAGATTGTGATATCTTTGAGGTATTCCGTTATTTTGTCTCGCATCGTTTTTTTTGAAAAGTTAGCGATGGCAAAAATAGAGGTGATGTGTGAAAAGTCGTTTCATATATGAATTTTATTTTCTGATCTTTTTTACAGATGGATACTATATAAAAAATGATGACGCACTCCGTATTGGAGCCGCCATCATATTTAAGCAACGGTGATACTTTCGTGTGCGCCGGATGGTCGAGGCATCGGCAATGTGAGTTGTGAACGAAGGAGTGCACGCCACATCACCTAAAACGAAGTGACGGTGATGATTGGTGCACGACTGGAGTGAACAGCTTGCAGAGCCTATGCCGAGTAATAAACTTTGTGGAGCGTTACTGTGGAAGAAACGAAGTCTGCCGAATACAACAGACAGGTTGCAAAGTTCGTGCCGTTGCTTTCAATGTTCTCTGTCGTTTAATAAACGCAAAGTTAGATAGTATATATGAAAATTCGTTTCATATATGAAAGCTGATTGCAGAAAATATTGTTATATCCGATACAAGGCTGCCAAAGCATTGGATTTCTCAGTCAGAATATTGCGCAACCATATAGGAGCAAGCACTTCTATGTCGTCACCATGGCTCATCAGTTCCTGCACGAAGTCATAAGCCGGAGAGAGGAAGAACTCAAAAACACTATAGTCCTCAGTAACCTCCAATTCCTCCTGTGAGTGATGGAATGGCAACGAACGCAGATATTTCGGAAACTCCCGAAAACACTTGATTACTACGCGCGTAGGCATAGAATAGCCATCGGAGCATATTCCGTAGAAGTTTGCAAAAAACTCTTTGGCAGAAAAATCAGATGGATACTCGAATGTGTCGTCGGACAGAGATAAATCAGTAATACGGTCAAGAGCGAAAATCAAGCGTTTTCTATCATTCATCGATTGTCCAAGCACATACCATCTGCGTTTGAACATTTTAAGACACAGTGGCTCGAGTTCCCGATCTTTGTCATTAGTCTTTGACGAGTGAAAGGATGTGTAGCGGAAGATGATACGACGATTTTCCTTCAGAGCCTGCGAGATAATCGGTAACCAGTCGCGGCCGCCTGGAACCGGTTCAAGCACAATCTTGTCAGCTATACTCTTGTTATCAAGCAGCAGGGATTCGGTAGCAATAGAGTCCTTAAGCCAATTTATCACCTCATTTGCTTCAATTTCATCCTTATTGGCGATAAAATACTGACTGTTTTCTCGCATTGAAGTACACTGGATATCGACCCCCAACTCTGTAAGAATTGCCTGACGGTGATTATGGAATGTGCGTTTCGACAATTCCGTGCCTTTATAGTTCAGCGAGGAATTGTCCCATTTTTCACTGATCTCCCTGAATGTGATCTTGCCGGCATCCAATATAGTATTGATAAGCCATATATACTTACGAAGTGTAGAGTCTGCCATATCTTTGATGATTAATGACTGCAAAGATATATATAAAGTATGAAAAACGACTTCACACTTAACTTATAGGGTAAATGGTGTGGCGGCGAGGATTAGGGGGGATTCGGGGCCGAGGTTGAAGAGGAGGTCGACGGCTGAGAGTCCGCCGACGAATGTCCGGCCGGCGGTGCGCTGCTGGTAGTATGGCATGGATCTCTCTGTGGCGATAGGCTGGCGGCGGAGATCGACGACGGGGAGGGTACCGGCGGAATCGGGCTCTACAGAGCGTAAGCGGCGCACTGTATCGACTCCGAGCAGGCGGGTAAGCATTCGGTCCATCCTGCGGAGATAATCGACGAGAGGCTCTCCTACGACGTCGGAGTTGTAGAACGGGAGAAAGTCGTCGAGATAGTATTCAAAGAAAGGTGTGCGCCCGTAAGCGGATTTGAGTGCGGTGAGATGGATCTCCCACCAACGGTTGTGTCCGGAGATGATGATGTCGCTCCAGAGGGCTTGCGTCGCGCTCTGCGGTTTCTCGATGGGTATGGTGAGACGGATTATGCCGTTGGCGTCGGTGATTGTGCAGCGGTGCACCTCCTTCGCTCGCTTGTTGAACGGCATATCGTAATCTACGTCAGCATGGCTGGCATAGCTCTTGGCCACGTAGTATGCCACCGGGGGAAGATAGGCCGGTGGCAGGATGATGTGGCACTGTGATGGATGCATCAGAATCCGGGGTTTGCGTCTTTGAATATACGGTTCCAGCGGATGCCACCCGATAGTATGCTCTTGTCGGGGTCGAAGGAGATGAGCACGCGTATTGGCTTGCCTACGATGTGGTCTTCGGGCACGAATCCCCAGAAGCGCGAATCGAGCGAGTTGTCGCGGTTGTCGCCCATCATGAAGTAGTAGTCCATGGCGAAGGTGTATGTATCGGCGGGACGGCCGTCGATGTATACCTGACCATCACGTACGTAGGAGTCGGGGTGTCCTTCGTAGTTGCGGATAATGCGTTCGTAGAGCTGCCAGTTGTCGGGTGTGATGTCGACTGTGGCGCCGCGTGAGGGAATCCACAGTGGGCCGTAATCATTGTGGGTCCAGCCTTCGCTCAGGTCATAGGGGAAGAGATCCTCCCGCTCGGGATCTACGGGCATACGCTCCACAGCCACTACCTTTGGCATCTGCTTGAGCTGCGCCAGACGGGCGTCGGTGAGGGGTGTAAGGTAGAGGTTGGGGGATATGGCGGTGCGGTCGATCTTGGCTACTTCGAGGCGATCCCAGTCGGCGGAAGTCATAGGCGAAGAGGTCTGGAAAATGTAGTTGAACTGGGCATCGGCGGGCCATGCCTGACGCTCGGAATTAATATATACATATCCGTCGACGATGCTGAGAGTGTCGCCGGGCAGACCTACGGCGCGCTTCACATAGTTCTCGCGACGGTCGACCGGACGGTATACTACTTCACCGAAAATGGAGGGATTGGCAAGTATCACGTCGCGTCCGTGCATTCTCACCAGTGAATAGTAGTCGGGATTGGGAATCTTGGTGGCTACGGTGTCGCCTGCAGGGAAGTTGAACACTACGATATCGCCTGCCTCGATCTGCGATGTACCTTTGAGCCGGTGATAATCCCATGTAGGCCACTCGGAGTAGCTCTTGGTGCCGGTAATCGGCATGGTGTTCTGCACCAGCGGGAAGTGGATAGGGGTGATGGGCACACGTGGGCCGTATGATACTTTGCTTACCCAAAGGTAATCGCCTGTAAGAAGTGTCTTTTCAAGTGAAGCGGAAGGTATCTGGTAATTCTGTCCTATGAACGTGAAGATGAAGTATACGAGTATGAGGGCATAGACGATAGCGTCGACCCAGCTCATTATCATCCTCACCATAGGATTAGGACTTTTCTTCCACCAGGTAAACGGTATGAAGCCTGTGATATAGATATCGAAGAGCAGGGGGAGGAATATCAGAGCCCACCAGCAGCCTACCCAGGCTACCCAGAATATGAAGAGAGCTGCGACGATGCCGAAGCGCACCCAGCGTGTGGCGCGTGTGGTTTTGATGGCCTTGATGGCGCGGGCTTTGAAGCCTTTGGCTTCGGAAGAGGATCGGGGGGTATCTGTCATTTGAGGATGTCGATGAGTTTTGTGTTGGAAATGATACGGTGCATCAGCTGATCCATGGTGAGGAATCCCTGCTGAGTGGCTACCCACTCGGCTGCCACTACGGCTCCCTGAGCGAAGCCCATACGACTTTTGGCGCTGTGGGTGATGGTGATGGTATCTACGTCGGACTCCCAGGATATGGAGTGGATGCCGGGCACTTCTCCTTCGCGACGGTGGCCGATATGGAGTTGAGTGGGGGCCGGAGTATCTTCTGTCCAGGCGTCGATACGGTCGGTGGAACGGATAAGATCAGAAGCGAGTGATATCGCTGTGCCGCTCGGATGGTCGAGTTTATGGATATGGTGAACCTCCTCCATCGAGGGGTGATACTGCGGGAAATCGTTCATAATGGCCGACAGGTAGCGGTTGAGGGCAAAGAAGATGTTGACCCCGATACTGTAGTTTGACGACCAGAAGAATGTGGCTCCTTCCTTACGGCAGAACTCTTCGATTTCGGGCATACGATCGGTCCAGCCTGTAGTGCCGGATACTACTTTGACTCCCTCGGCGAAAGCGCGCCGATAATTGTCGACGGCTGTGGAGGGAGTAGTGAACTCGATGGCGACGTCGGCGCTGCGGAACTCGGGCGACGAGAATCCTTCAGGATTGTCCACATCTATTATGCTTACTATCTCGTGGCCGCGGGCCTTGGCAGCCTGCTCGATGGCTTTGCCCATCTTGCCATATCCTATAAGTGCGATTTTCATGCTTATAACTTTACTCTGCAAAGATAAGCAAAGTAAACTTTTAAAAAAAATAGTACCTTTGCAAGCACAATGTCAGGGGTCTACTTGTTAGAATTCTGTAACCAAAATTGTAAATCTTTATATGGAAACAACTCGACAAGCCAAAATCTCACGCCTTCTGCAGAAGGAACTAAGCGAAATATTCCGCCGGCAGACGGCCAAAACACGAGGCACTCTGGTGAGTGTAAGCACTGTACGTGTATCACCCGACTTATCGTCGGCTAAAGTATATCTCTCGGTATTCCCGAGCGCACAGGCTCAGCAGGTAATCGAGAGCATCAGCGCTTCAGGCAAGACTATCCGCTACGAACTGGCGCAGGTGGTGAAAAATCAGTTGCGCAAGACTCCGGAGCTGCAATTCTTCCTCGACGACTCGCTCGACTATATCGACAATATCGACTCTCTGCTGGCCGCCGACAATAATAAATGAGCGCAGCACTACGCATAGCCTGGCGCTACCTTCTGTGCCGAAAGAGCCATAGCTCTGTAGGTATCATCACGGTAGTGTCGATGCTTGGGGTCGCCGTAGCCACTACGGCGATAGTGTGCGTATTGTCGGTATTCAACGGTTTCGCGGAGGTAGCCCGCGAACGTATGTCGATGGTCGACGCTCCGCTCAAAGTTGTGCCTGATAAAGGCAAGATGCTTCCCTGCGGTGACTCGCTTGCCGCTGCGCTTGAGGCGCTGCCGGAAGTAGAGTGTGCCGTGGCCGTGGTGAGCGAAAACGCGCTTGCAGTGTATGGTGGCCGACAGATGGCTGTGACGATGCGCGGTGTGCCGGAAGGTAATGAGCGGGTGACGCATCTGAGCGAGACGGTGATCGACGGCGACTATACAGTATTGTCCGACGACTCACTGGCGGGGGGAGTGATCAGTGTAGGCACTGCGCTGCAACTGGGAGCGCGTCCGCTTACGATGGATATAATCCGGCTCTACGTGCCGCGGCGTGTAGGGAGGATCTCGGCTGCCACGGCTGCCAATTCGTTTTTGGCCGATTCGCTTGTGGTGACCGGTGTGTACCGCACTAACGATTCGGATCACGATGCCTCTACAGTAGTGGTGCCGATAGATATGGCACGCCGGCTACTGCAGATGGATAGCGGCGAGGCTTCGGCCATAGAGATAGCTTCGGCACCCGGCGTAAGCGACGACAAGGCCATCGCAGCGATCCGTAAAGCGACAGGCGACGGCTACACGGTGCTTACCTTGCTAGAGCAGGAGGAGCAGTCGTTTAAGATGATTGCGGTGGAGAAATGGATCACATTCGTGATGCTTGCCTTCATCCTCATCATAGCCTCATTCAATATAATCTCCACTCTGTCGATTCTCATTATCGAGAAAGACGACAACATCCGCACGATGCGCAATCTCGGAGCCACGCAAGGGCAGCTGCGCAGTATCTTCTTCTACGAAGGCTGGCTCGTGTCGGCCGTAGGGGGCTTAGCGGGTCTTGTAGTGGGAATAGGATTGAGCCTTGCGCAGCAGATAGGTGAATTTATCAAGATCAGCGGCAATGAAGCGGAGCTGTCGATCGTGGCGTATCCTGTGAAGGTAGAGGTCGCAGACATCCTCGCCATAGCCCTGCTCGTGATGGCTGTAGGCGCCGTGATAGGCTGGATAGCGAGCCGGTTTGTTCCCCGGCGTTAGAGATGTGACAGAGCCTGAAGTTTTTCAATAATATCGCCGCGGGTCATCGAGTGGCACCGCCCGAGTTCGGCTGCAAAGTCGTGGGCGATGGTCTGCACGCCATAGTGAGAGAATACGCGGTGGAGATATCCGTAGTTCTTGTTAAAGAGATGTGTGGTCTCATCCTCTTCAAGCGAGCATGATCCGTAGCCTTCGTCGACGAGCAGCGATAGGAGTGCGGAACGTGTGTCGGCATCCACATCTACGTGGCGTAGCAGAATACTGCGACACATCACATTGCCCATGAGCATGGCCATCTGGAGATTGAAGTTGGAGAGTATCTGATGCCATGCGTGCTTGGCCGACATTGACGGATTGCCGCTGAAGAAGGATTCTTCGGTAAGTTCTACCACATCGCGCGGTTCGCGATCGATATCAATAGAGGCAAGTTTCTCTTCGCCGTCGAAAATCACAAGTGCTATGGCCATACCCGCAGCACCGTAGCAGCGATCGGCCGAGTCGGTATAACTGAATTGGCTGTTCATACAAAATTAATTGATAACCATTATTTTGGTGACTGCGCCCGATGATTGACCATCGGAGGCCGACGACACCATAACATAATATACACCCGAACGCACCCGCGCACCGGTGGATGTAGTGGCATCCCACACATACATGCCGCCTTCGGAGCGTCCCTGATGGAGTACGGCACCCGACGAATCGGCTATCTTCACGAGAGTATTTTCCTTGAGTCCGGTGATGTAGACGCTACCTGAATACTCCGGACGCACGGGATTGGGATAGGCAAGTATTTGATCATAATCGTCGCGGGCAGGAGTGGCATCGCTTCGATATGAGAGCAGACCTACCGGGGTACCTACATAAATGGTGGAACCTGTGGGATCGGCATATACGGAATAAATCTCATTGGTAGGCAGTGGTGAATTGTCGGTATTGAAGTTGGCAATCACTTCATTGCCGGAAGGCGATACGAGGAAGAGGCCTGATCCTTCGGTGGCTATCCACTTGCGATTGGCCACATCTACCGTCATATCCATTATATGGTCAGTGCCGAGCAGGTAGTCGGCAGCGTTTGTACCGTCGTTGCGCGGCACTTTGATATGGCTCACGCGGTTTTCGCCCGACTTGATGGCATTCTTGAGGTTGGTGATTTCAAATATGCCTATATCGGTACCAATCCATACACGTCCGTCGTGATCTTCAAGCACACTGCTGGTATGGAGGGGACGCACCGAGTTGCCGTCCTGATCTATAAGTGCACTTTCGAAGCATCGGAATGAGTCGTCGGAGAAGTCGTAGGGAGTACCATTGTTGTCGTAAAGCAATACGATTTCATTTATCGTGTGGTTGATCACAACCGTAATGTTGGACTTGCGGCAATGCAAGAAGCGCACATCCTGACCGCCCCAGTAGTCGATCGATGGCATATCGATATCGATCCAGTCGTCGCGTGTGATATCGGCGGGATCGAGCCTGCGCTTCGATGCGGGGAGTACCATAAGCGGACTGCGTGTATATCCTTCGTTATAAGTGGCTACCCAGAGATTGCCATAGGGGTCGATGGAGATGCCATAGATGATGTTGCGGTTGTCAAACTTACCTATCAGCGAGTTGGTCTCGTCGAAGCGACCTATAAATTCCGTACCGCGCACTTTATATACACCATCGTCGGCCGTGGCCAGGAATACGATATCCTCATCGTCGGGGTCGGGAGCAAGTGAGGTAGGACTTATGGGATAGAAGCCCATGGTATTCTGAAGGCTACGCAGATAAGGCTGACGCGCTTCCACTGGATAACATGTGAAGTCGCGGAAAGATCCGTTGTCGAGATCAAGACAGGCAGCATTCTGTATCACGTCGAGACCACGAGTGGCAGGAGTACCGAATTTATATACGGTCAGACCATTGTTCTGCATAAACAGGCGACGGCCGTCGTGGCTGGGGAAGAAGTAGCAGATGCGTCGCACCGAGAGATTATTGGGGCGGTAGCGATCGCTTCGTGTGGTCACACCTCCCTCGCCGTCGAATCCGTGGCAGGCGATACCTTCGGGACTGAGCGACCATATCTCATCAATACCTTTCCATGTACCCACCTTCATTGACGCGAACTCTTCGGGCAGATCAGTAAGTTTCTGCTCCTTCAGATCGTCGTCGAGAGTATAGAGGGCGTTGTTGGCGTGATAATATATTCTGCCCTCTGCCCCGTGGATCAGATAGGGCGGAACTTTGGTCTTGCGCTGGGGAGCGCAATTGCTTACAGTATGCGCGCCGGTAGTAAAGTCAATGGTATGGCGCACGATCACATTGCCGACGTTGTTAATGAACGCCAGAAATGAACCGTCGTCAACTCCAATAAGTTCCAAAGGATTGTCACTGTAGGCATAATGCTTTGTCAGAGCCTCAAGAGATGCCAGGCGTTTCCCTTTCTCGATTGAGCAGATGTAGCCGTCGACCTTCATCACCAGTCTGTCGCCTACACCGGTGATACCGTAGACGGGCATCTTGAAATTGGCCGACTGCACTACTTCGCCTCGCGACACATTGTAGTGTACCATTCCGAAGTTGGTGGCGAGATACATATTGTTGCCGTCGAAATACACATCATTGATCGTGACAGGCTTGTCGATATCCGATGAAGCTATATCGGAGAAGTTGCGGGCTGTGCCGTCGTCGTATATGATGTCGATATTACCTGTGTCGTAGAATACGGCCAGATACTTGCCGTCGGGATTATAATATGCACCGGTGATATTGGTGTCGGTCAACCGGTTGTCGGTAGTATACTGGTATGTCTCTTCGTTTTTCGTATCGTAGGAAAATAGACTGCCTCCCGATATGTAGTAGACTATCCCGGGTGTAACGATCGTCTTTTGCGATGGTGGGCAAAACGACGGATACATCTGCCAGGTACCCATCTCCTGAGCCGACGATATTGCAGCGCCGACCAGAAGAGCCATGGTAAGAAAAAGGTTTTTTATAAGATTCATTGCTTATTAATGAGAGAGTGTCGATAATGATTATTTCACAGCTGAGAGATGACGCAACAATTTCTGAGTGGCAAGGCCGCGGTGACTGATAGCATTTTTCTGGCCGGGAGCCATACAGGCGAAAGTCTCTGTGAAGCCTTCGGGGAGGAATACGGGATCGTAGCCGAAGCCTCCCGTACCCTGCTCATGCTCAAGTATGCGTCCCTCCACTCTGCCTTCGAAGAACCGGCGCTCATCGCCTTCGATAAGCGCTATCACGGTGACAAAGCGGGCGGTACGGCACTCCACTCCCTCAAGATTTTTCAGAAGCAGAGCCATATTGGCTTTGGAGTCGTGACCCGGTCCGGCATAGCGAGCCGAGCGTACACCCGGCTCACCGCCGAGTGCGTCGACTATCAGACCACTGTCGTCGGCAAAGCAGTCGTAGCCGTAGTGTTCTTTCACATAGAGGGCTTTCTGAAGGGCATTGCCCTCGAAGGTATCGGCATCCTCGGGAATATCGTCGTGACAACCGATGTCGGCAAGCGACAATATGCGAATGTCGGAGCCTACGATCGAGCGTATCTCTTCAAGTTTGTGAGCGTTGTTGGTTGCAAAAACTATAGTGCGTACGGGCGTCATCTGTCTTATTTTATAATATATAATAACGTAGCGCCGACGCGGATATTATACAACCACCACGTTGACAATCTTGCCGGGCACTACAATGATCTTCTTTATGGTCTTGCCTTCGAGCCAACGGGCAGCTGCAGGATCTTCGAGAGCCTTACGCTCCACTTCATCCTTATCCGTACCGGCAGCCACTTCGATGTTGAATCGTGCCTTGCCGTTGAAGGACACTGCGTAGCGCTGGGTCGACTCCTTGAGATACTCTTCGTTGTAGACAGGCCACTGCGCATCACATACCGTACCCTCCTCCTTCAGATCATGCCAAAGCTGCTCGGCCACGTGGGGAGCGAAGGGAGCCAATACTACGATGAGGTCGCGGAGCACCTTGCGCGACCGGCATTTCTGGGCCGTAAGTTCGTTGACGCAGATCATGAATGCGGCTACAGAGGTATTGAATGAGAATGATTCTATATCCTGTGTCACCTTCTTGATGAGCTTGTGGAGCGACTTGAGATTTTCGGCTGTAGGTTCGGAGTCGTCGACCTGCCAGGTGTTGTCCTTATAGAAGAGATTCCAAAGTTTCTTGATAAAGCGGTTCACGCCATCGATACCGTTGGTATCCCAGGGTTTGCTCTGTTCGAGCGGACCGAGGAACATTTCATACAGACGCAGTGTGTCGGCACCATACTGCTCCACGATATCGTCGGGATTCACTACATTGAACATCGACTTCGACATCTTCTCCACAGCATACCCGCATATGTAGCGTCCGTCGGGTTCGGTGATAAATTCGGCTGTAGCATACTCGGGACGCCAGCGACGGAATGCTTCCGTATCGAGCACATCATTGGACACGATGTTGACGTCGACATGGATCGGAGTCACATCGTATTGGTCCTTCTGATTGAGGCTTACGAATGTATTGGTATTCTTGATTCGGTAAACGAAATTGCTTCGACCCTGAATCATACCCTGATTGATAAGTTTGCGGAAGGGTTCGTCCTCACATACCTTGCCGAGGTCATAAAGAAATTTATTCCAGAATCGGCTGTAGATTAGGTGGCCGGTGGCGTGTTCGGTACCTCCTATATATAGGTCAACATTGCGCCAGTATTCGTTGGCTTCCTTCGACACGAGTTCATTGTCGTTGGCCGGATCCATATATCTCAGATAGTAGGCCGACGAGCCTGCGAAGCCGGGCATAGTGTTGAGCTCGATAGGATATCCCTCCTTAGTCTGCCAGCCTTTGGCACGACCCAGGGGAGGCTCACCCTTTTCGGTGGGCAGATATGAGTCAACTTCGGGAAGAAGCAGAGGGAGCTCCGACATATCCATCATCTGGGGTACGCCATCCTTATAATATACGGGGAATGGCTCACCCCAATAGCGCTGACGCGAGAATATGGCGTCGCGCAGACGGTAGTTGACCTTCACTTTACCTATACCGGCTTTCTCTATATATTCTTTCGTACGGGCTATGGCATCCTTCACCTCAAGTCCGTTGAGATCGAGACCCTCCCCTGCCGAGTTGATCATCTTGCCCTCTTTGGCATCGAAACTCTCGGTAGATACGTCGGCACCTTCGATAAGAGGTATGACAGGAAGATCGAAGTGGCGTGCGAAAGCATAGTCGCGACTGTCGTGAGCAGGCACTGCCATGATGGCACCCGTGCCGTATCCGGCAAGCACATAGTCGCTTATCCAGATAGGTATCTTTTTGCCGGAAAGAGGATTGATGGCATAAGAGCCTGAGAATACGCCGCTCACTTTCTTGTCGATCATGCGTTCGCGCTCAGTCTTGTGTTTCACCTCATTCATATAATTGTCTACGGCCTCGCGCTGGTCGGGAGTCACCACCTTATCTACATAATCGCTCTCGGGAGCAAGTACCATGAAGGTGACACCGAATACGGTGTCGGCACGTGTGGTGAAGATAGTGAGTTTCTCGTCGGAATCGGCTACGGGGAATATCATCTCCGCACCCTCGCTGCGACCAATCCAGTTGCGTTGAGTCTCCTTGAGCGAGTTGGTCCAGTCGAGTTTTTCCAGACCATCGAGCAGACGGCCGGCATAAGCCGATACTCGCAGACACCATTGATACATCAACTTCTGTTCTACGGGATAACCGCCACGCACACTCACACCTTCGCTGACTTCATCATTGGCGAGCACGGTGCCGAGTTCCTGACACCAGTTGACCATCGTATTGCCGAGGTATGCCAGGCGATAGTTCATCAGTGTATCGCTCTTCTGCTTTGCATCCATCGCTTTCCACTCTTCGGCTGTAAAGGAAATGGTATCATCGGTCACAGCTGCATTGACACCTTCACTGCCGTGGAGTTCAAAGTGGGCTATAAGGTCGGCTATTGGCATTGCGCGATCGAGAGCGGTATCGTAGTAGTGGTTGAACATTTCAATGAATGCCCACTGAGTCCACTTGTAATAATCGGGATTACATGTGCGGATCTGTCGGCTCCAGTCGTAGCTGAATCCGATCTTATCGAGCTGTGAGCGGTAACGCTCGATGTTAACCTTGGTAGTGACTTCGGGGTGCTGTCCGGTCTGGATGGCATACTGCTCGGCAGGCAGACCGTAGGCATCGTAGCCCATAGGATGAAGCACGTTGAAGCCCTGCAGACGTTTGTAGCGGCTGTAGATGTCGCTCGCTATGTAGCCGAGCGGATGACCTACATGCAGACCCGCACCCGAAGGATAGGGAAACATATCGAGCACATAGAATTTCTTCTTGTCGGGGCGCTCCTCTACTTTATATATATTATTGTCTTTCCAGTATTGCTGCTGGCGGGCTTCTATTTCTCTATGATTGTATTCCATCTGTATATATATTTTCTTAATTATTTACCTAATCGGGCTGAGAGTTCAAGCATTTTCTCTATCGGGCGTCGTGCCTTGTCGATAAGCTCGGGGGCTACCTCCACCAACGGTTGCTCGAAGCGAAGCGAGTTGTATAGTTTACGAAGAGTGATAAGCTTCATATACGAACATTCATTGCAGGCGCAAGTGGAATCGGCCGGAGGGGCCGGGATAAACTCCTTGTCGGGACAATCCTTCTGCATCTGATGAAGGATGCCGCTTTCGGTAGCTACTATAAACTGTCGTACCGGGCTCTTGGCCGCATAGTCGAGGAGTGCTGCCGTAGAGCCTATCTTATGAGCCATGAGTTGTAGCGGCTTCTTGCATTCGGGATGCACGAGCAACTCGGCCTGCGGATACTGCTTCATCAGATCCGCTATCTTCTCTACTGAAAATTGCTCATGCACATGGCAGGAGCCATCCCACACAAGCATAGTGCGACCGGTGATGCTGCTTATATAGTTGCCGAGATTTCTGTCGGGACCGAAAATGATTTTTTCGTCGGCCGGAAGTGATGCCACTATCTCCTTAGCGTTGCCGGAGGTGACTACAATATCGGTAAGCGCTTTCACTGCTGCCGATGTATTGACATAGCTGATCACGGTATAGCCCGGATGTTGCTTTACGAAGGCTTCAAACTCTACAGCATCACAGCTGTCGGCAAGCGAGCAGCCGGCGTTGAGGTCGGGCACTATCACACGTTTGTCGGGACAGAGTATCTTCACCGTCTCTCCCATGAAGTGCACACCGCACATCACTATGAGATTTTCCTTAAGTGTAGCCGCTATCTTGGCCAGTGCAAGAGAGTCGCCGATATAATCGGCCACATCCTGAATGTCGGCTTCCTGATAATAATGGGCGAGAATCACGGCCCCCTTCTCTTTCTTGAGACGAATTATCTCCTCTTTGAGATCGAGAGCGGGATCCACCGGAGCGTCGACGTAGCCTTTTTCGATATTCATTATTATAATTGAAAATAGTTTTTTTTAAATAAAAATTTAATAAGAAGAAGAGTGGGTGTTGAAATGTATAATAAGTTTTCGGCCTGATGCTTGACTCGTATGGTTATTAAAACCATGCTTACGGATATCAACAGTTTGTCAACATATTATAGATTTGCTTCTCAGCTTCTTATATACTTTATCAACATAGTGTTGATAAAGTGCAAAGTTAACAACTTTTTTCCTCTTTACCTTCAAATCATCAACATTTGGTCTATTAAAAGATCTCCAAAATCTTCGGCTAACTTATTTTGAAGTTACACTTCGGCGAGGTTATGGATTTTTTTGAAGAAAATGCAAATTTAATTATCAAAAGTTTGCCGACAGTTTTAAACACTTATTTACATACTTATCAACATACTCAGAAATTATTGTGCTAACTTTGCAAAGTACAAAGATACCAAAAAACGATGCAATATGACATATAAGTATGATTATTTGGTAATTGGCTCAGGTATAGCCGGTATGAGTTTCGCTCTTAAAGTGGCGTCGGAAGATCATCGTGTAGCCCTCGTGTGCAAGACTACGCTCGATGAGGCCAACACTGCGCTTGCTCAAGGCGGAGTAGCATCGGTGACCAATATGGAGGTCGACGACTTTTCAAAGCATATCCACGACACTATGGTGGCCGGCGACTGGCTGAGCAAGCCCGAAGCAGTGGAAAAAGTAGTGAAGGAAGCTCCGGAACAGATACGCCAGTTGCTTGAATGGGGAGTAGACTTCGATAAGAAGGACGACGGCACGTTCGATCTTCACCGTGAGGGTGGCCATAGTGAGTTCCGCATACTTCATCATGCCGACAATACGGGATTTGAAATCCAGCAGTCGCTCATCGAGGCTGTCAAGGCCAATCCTTATATAGATATATTTGAAAATCATTTTGCTATCGAAATCATCACTCAGCATCATCTGGGCAAGATAGTGACGCGTCGCACACCCGACATCACTTGTTATGGTGCTTATGTACTTAATCCCGAAGGTGGTGTCGATAAATTTTTGGCCAAGATCACGCTTATGGCTACCGGCGGTGTAGGTGCTGTATATACCACCACTACTAATCCGCTTGTGGCTACAGGCGATGGTATAGCTATGGTGTATCGCGCCAAGGGTACGGTGAAGGATATGGAATTCATACAATTTCATCCTACGGCACTGTTTCATCCGGGCGACCGTCCGTCATTCCTCATCACCGAAGCTATGCGTGGCTATGGCGCGTATCTGCGCAATCACCTCGGTCAGCGCTTCATGGAGAAGTATGATCCGGAGCGTATGGAGCTCGCACCGCGCGATGTAGTGGCCCGCGCCATTGACTCGGAGATGAAGCAGTATGGCCTTGACCATGTGTATCTCGATGTCACTCACAAGGATCCGGAGGAAACCCGCCATCATTTTCCGAATATCTACGCCAAGTGTCTGTCGCTCGGTATAGATATTACCAAAGATTATATACCCGTGGCACCGGCTGCTCACTATCTCTGCGGAGGTATAGCAGTGGATCTTGACGGACAGTCGTCGATTCAGCGACTGTATGCCGTGGGCGAGTGTTCATGTACCGGACTTCACGGAGGCAACAGACTTGCATCCAATTCGCTTATAGAAGCAGTGGTGTATGCTGAAGCGGCTGCCCGCCACAGCCTTGACAATATTTCATCATACGACTGGCGTACCGATGTGCCCGACTGGAATGATGAGGGCACCCGTCATCCCGAAGAGATGGTGCTCATCACCCAGAGTATAAGGGAGGTGAATCAGATAATGGGTACGTATGTAGGTATTGTGCGCAGCAATCTGCGTCTTGACCGCGCCTGGAACCGCCTCGACATCCTGTATGAGGAGACCGAACGCCTCTTCAAGTGCTCCAAAGCTTCGCGTGATATCTGCGAGCTGCGCAATATCATCAATGTAGGTTATCTGATAATGCGTCAGGCCAAAGAGCGCAAAGAATCACGTGGATTGCACTTCACGCTCGATTATCCGCCTGTGGCTCATACAAAACAGGACGATTAAGCGTTATATATAATATAAATGTATAACGAATGCACCGCAGGTATCAACTGATATTATCCCTTATTCTGACTGTCTGTACGGTCTGCCCCGCTGTGGCTAAGCCTGATGAGGCTGATCTGATACCTATCCCGGAGCCGGGCGATGGCCGCGTGCGCGATGTGCGTGGATATTATTTCACCGAAATCGACGGCGAAGAGGTGATGATGCTTGTGCTCAATGAAGTGACGGTGTATCCTCCGATGAAGTTCAAAAACAAGAAGGAGGAGGAATTCTACTGGCGTACAGTGCGTGATGTGAAGAAGGCTCTGCCATTTGCCAAACTTATCTGCGAGACACTACTCGAGACATACGAATATATCGAGACATTCCCAACGCAGAAGGAGCGCGACGACTATCTCAAAAGGATGGAAGACGCTATATTCAAGCAGTATAAGCCTGTGCTGAAGAAGTTTACCAAGTCGCAGGCACAGATGCTCTGTAAGCTTATCAAGCGACAGACCAATCAGAGCGGCTACAATATCATCAAGGCTTTCCTCGGCAGTTTCCGCGCGGGATTCTGGCAGACCTTCGGACGCTTATTCGGAGTGAACCTCAAAGTGGACTATCGCCCCGATAAGGATCACAATGATGCCATAATAGAACGGGTGGCAACGGCTGTGGAATTAGGTACCCTTTAACCAGTACAGTTTCTTTTTGCAGATTAACAGGCTTTTTGGTAACTTTGCCAAAAAAATACCAATATACCTATTCAGTAAGCTATGGACGTCACACAGAGCCGGGCAGTAGCGCAGCGCATCAAGTACCTGATTGAGAAGCTAAATCTCAACCAGACACGCTTTGCGCGCAAACTGAGTCTCGATCCGGCCAATCTATCGAAAGCCCTCAATGGCAAATTACCAATCACAGCGGGACTGATCAACCGTATCGCCGCCGACTTTCAGGTGTCGAAACGCTGGCTCGCCACAGGTGCCGGTATGCCTTTTGAAAAGCCTGAGCTCAATCCCCCTCATCGGCATCCGGATACCGACGGACGTATGGTGCCGATTTATGATATCGACGTCACCGCCGGATGCAGCGAGCTATCGCTCGAATTTACTACCGACCGTATCATAGGTTCCATAATATTGCCGTCGGTAAAGCCGGGCAGCGTGATAGTGCGCGTGTCGGGCGACTCGATGCAGCCCGACATACTCGACGGATCCTATATAGCCGTGCGCCCCGTCACCGATCCCGACTGCATATTCTGGGGTCAGATCTATGTGGTGGTGATGGACGACTACCGTATGGTGAAGCGTGTACGCCGCAATTCCGACCCCGATAAGGTGAATCTCGTGAGTTCCAATCCTATCTATGATCCGATAGAGATACCCCGCTCCAAAATACGACATCTATATCTGGTGGAAGCGATACTTAATCTCAAATTGCAATGCTGATGATACGCCATATCATATTGAGTATAATTGCTTTATGCTCTGTTTCGGCCATAGCTCAGACCGACTACGACAGCTATGCCGTGAAGGCTCAGCGCTATTTCGGTTATAAGGAGTGGGCCAGTGCCGGCGCATTGTATTCGATACTTATATCCGAGCGTCCGGAAGTGACGGACAATTACAGCCACGCCATAGTGGCTGCCGGTATGCTCGGCGACTCTATCCAGCAAATCAATCTCACCCATATAGCGCTCACCAATCAGATCAACGTAGATTCACTCTTCACATCTACCGAGCGCACGAGCTTTGAAGTAGGCCAGACGTCACTCTATGAAAATTATCTGTTGCTCATCCGCTCCGACACTCCCTGGCTGGCGCGTGTGATCGACGGCTATCTGCTCCGCTACTATTCATATCGCTCATACGGTCCCGGCATAGTGGAATACTCTCTGCGTATGCTCGAAGGTGCTCCTGCCGACGATCGTTTCCTCATGTCGCTTGCCGAGGGCTATCTGCTCTGTGGCGATATCACCGAAGCTATCGACGCATACCGGCTCGCTGCTGAACTCAATCCGGCCAACTACCGCGCCCTGCTCTTTCTTGGCAACTACTACAAGGAGCAACCCGACGATGACTCGCGATCGCTCGCCCGATTATACCTTCAGGCGGCCAATAATCTGCACTCCACACCTTACGTGGAGGAGGCGCTCCGAAATCTGCAATAATATCATTAACTTTGCAATTCCAAATCATATCGCGTATGCTCACTAATATTCCTGACATCACCGACGCCATAACCGTATACGGCGCATCATCGGAAGATATAGCCCTTTCATTCAAGGAGCAGGCTTTCGAAGCCGGTCGCCTTATAGCATTGTCGGGTCATCCGCTGGTATGTGGTGGCGGACGTGCCGGACTGATGCGCCAAGCCATCGAGGGCGCCGCTTCCGAAGGGGGAGTCACTGTAGGTGTGCTTCCATCCTTTATGGTGGCCAAAAACTGGCAGCATCCTGCGCTCACCTATATGGTGGAGACTGATTCGATGCATACGCGCAAGGCCACTATGGCCCGTATGTCGCAGGCCGTAATAGCCTGCCCGGGCGGTGTGGGTACATTCGAGGAACTTTTTGAAATTATCACCTGGCGTCAGCTCGGTCTGTATTGCGGCAATATAGTGATACTCAATGTCGATGGGTATTATGATCCGATTATCGAGATGCTGCGTTCGGCTGCCGCTAACGGATTCATGCATCCCGACTGCCTCGCCATTTGCCGTGTGGCTTCCGATGCCGCCGAGGCTGTGGAGATGGCTCTCGCTCCTGCCGATACCACCGACTATTCACGTAAAATTCACTGATCCGTCAGCCCATGCCGGTAGATACTCTGCATATAGCCAGCGATACTGTAAAAGCCGCCACACAGGTGGCTGATACTATTGTCGCTACTCCTCCGCCTCCTCGGCGCAAGAGTGTGCTTACCGGCGATACCCTCATCCTCACTGAAGATGCCGCGCCCTGGAATGCTGCCGAGCAGGCAGCCACCTATACAGGCAAGGTAGGTTATTACACCGGTGTGCAGGGTATACCGCGCCGCCCGATGCCGGGCTACGACTCACTGGTGATGTCGTTGGTGATCGGAGTGTTTCTGATCATAGCGGTGAATCTGCGCCACTATTCCACTTTTCTCAAGACATTCTGGTCCAATATCTTCTCCGTGCGTCAGCGACAGAATGCCTTCGACGAGCGCGCCACCGTGTCCGAGGCGCGGGTGATGTTCTCCCTCGTACTGCTGCTCTGTCTCGGCGAGGGAATACTTCTGTACACAGGCCTTAATATAACTGATATAGACGGTATACCAACATTTGAGGGCGTCACACTTATGATTCTTGTGGCGCTGTTATACTATCTGTGGCAACTTGGAGCGTATCGTCTCATAGGTTATGTATTCACTACCCGCAGGCGTGCCTTGTCGTGGTTCAAGGGATTCACTTCGTCGCAGGCGCTGCTGGCCGTGATGCTTGCTCCTCCGGCCATGGTGGCTCTCTTTATGCCGTCGATGGCTCCGATCATCGTGGGAGTTGGACTATTGCTGTATGTAGTGGCGCGTCTTTTCTTCATAATCAAAGGATTTAGAATTTTTTACCACAATTCGTTCTCCCTTGTTTACTTTATTTTGTACCTTTGCAGTCTCGAAATAATACCTTTGATTTTTATCTACAAAATCGCCGGTTTCATAACCTTCAGTCTCTAATTAGTAAACCATTACGTTAGTGAAAGTAAAGAAAGTATTAGTATCGCAGCCGAAGCCCGCGTCTGAGAAGTCGCCCTACTACGAGATAGCCGAGAAATACGGGGTTCAGATCGAATTCCGCCCCTTCATAAAGGTAGAGGGTCTTACGGCTAAGGAATTCCGTCAGTCGAGGATTAATATTTCAGACTTTACAGCTATCATATTCACAGCGCGCACGGCTATCGATCATTTTTTCCGTCTCTGTGAAGAGCTCCGCGTAGCTATACCCGACACCATGAAATACTTCTGCACCACCGAGAGCATCGCCCTCTATCTGCAGAAATACATCGTATACCGCAAACGCAAGATTTTCCACGGCTCCACCGGTAAGCTCGACGGTCTGGTGAGCGCCCTCACCAAGCACAATAAGGAGAAGTATCTCTTTGTGGTGAGCGATGTGCATAAGACCGACGAGACTAATGTGCTCGACAAGATCAATATCGACTATACCAAGGCTGTGATGTATCGCACGGTGAGCAACGACTTTGCTCCCGATGAGCCGTTTGACTACGATATGCTGCTCTTCTTCAGTCCTTCCGGTATCGACTCGCTGCTGAAGAATTTCCCCGACTTCAATCAGGGCGATATCCGTATCGGTACCTTCGGCTCCACCACGGCACAGGCTGTAAAGAATGCCGGACTGCGCCTTGATATGGAGGCACCCACCCAGCAGGCACCGTCGATGACAGCCGCTCTTGACCAGTTCCTGAAAGAGGAATCCAAGAAATAAGTAATACGCACTATCATAACGCTACTTCGGGTACCGTGTCGTCGCTCAGACTATACAAGAAAGAGAAGTTGCGCAGTCGCACCGCGCTCGGCAATCTCTTCGGAGGTAGCCGTGGCGACCGACGTGCGTCGTCCGGCCCGGGTCCCGACGGCGGCTCGCTCGCTTATCCCTGGCGCGCTGTGTGGCGTATCAATACCGAGCGCAGCCATGAAGGCGCCAAGGCGCAATTTGCGATCATGGTGCCGAAGCGCAGGCTCCGCCATGCCGTTGACCGCGTGACGATGCGCCGCCGTATGCGTGAAGCCTATCGGCTCAACCGTCATCTCCTTCCTCCCGAAGCGGCCTGTCTTGATATCGTATTCATCTACGTGGCTCCGCAACTCACTTCCTATCGCAATACCCACGGCTCTCTTGTGAAACTGCTGGGTCGTGTAGCCGAATCCCTTGTGTCTGCATCTGAGAACCGATGATACGCCGTCTGCTCACACTCCCCATCCACTTCTACCGCTACTGCATCTCACCGCTCACTCCGGCGAGTTGCCGCTTCACACCTACATGCAGTGAATACGCCATCGAGGCCATAATGCGTCACGGCGCTATCAAGGGCATCTGGCTTGCTTTGCGCCGGATCTGCAGGTGTCACCCGTGGGGAGGCAGCGGATACGATCCCGTGCCATGACAGAAATAATAGATATCCATACTCATCGCCCAGGCCCCCAATCGATACTCAATGTGGAGCCTGGGGATCCTGTGCCGGCGCAGCCATTCAGCGTAGGCATACATCCCTGGCATCTTCACGATGCTACGCCACAACTATGGGAGCGACTCGAATTTATGGCATCACAGCCCGGCTGCATGGCGATAGGCGAGACAGGATTCGACCCTAACGCCGGAGCGTCGCTGTCGGAGCAAGCCGAAGCGTTCGAGCGCCACGTGGCTCTGAGCGAAAGGCTCGGAAAGCCGGTGATAGTGCATTGCGTAAAGTCGCTCGATGCTCTCATAGGGGCTCGTCGACGTCTGCAACCTGCGCAGCCGTGGATATGGCACGGATTCCGCGGATCGCCTGAGATGGCTGACCAACTGCGCCGCCACGGCATACTCTACTCTCTCGGTCCGCGATTCAATCCGGCTACGGCGGCTTCCACTCCCCTTGCGGAGCTTCTGCTTGAGACCGACGACGATCCTTCGGTGACGATAGCCGATGTGGCCGACCGTGTGGCGCAGGTACGCGGAATGTCGACGCGGGAGGTATTGGACAATGCAAAAACTTTTGTAAATTTGTGAGCGTTACTACACCGACAATTCTACATACCCAATAATTCCCCATACAGCCATGAAAGTAATCGACTTTTCAAAGACTCCTTCGCTCGTAAGCCAGTATATGGCCGAACTCCGTGATGTGAACGTACAGAAAGATATGCTGCGATTCCGCCGTAACCTCGAGCGCATCGGCGAAATCATGGCCTACGAGATAAGCAAGACGATCGAATATGAGACTGTCGACATCACCACTCCTCTCGATGTAGCCAAATGCCAGATCATTAAGGAGAAGCTGGTGCTTGCCACTATATTCCGCGCGGGTATCCCCTTCCATAAGGGCTTTCTCGACTATTTTGACCATGCGCAGAACGCTTTCGTATCGGCCTACCGCAAATACCGCGAGAAAGAAAACTTCGACGTATTCATCGAATATATCGCTTCGCCCCGTATCGACGGCAAGACCGTGATCATCGCCGACCCGATGCTTGCTACCGGATCATCGATGGAGCTTAGCTACAAGGCTCTGCTTACCAAAGGCACTCCCGATAAGATTCATGTGGCTTCAGTAGTGGCCTCACAGGCGGCTATCGAATATGTGAAGAAGACATTCCCCGCCGACAAGACTACCGTATGGGTAGGCGCCATCGACGATAAGATCAACTCTCACTCCTATATCGTGCCCGGCCTCGGCGACGCCGGCGACCTGGCCTACGGCGTCAAAGAGTAGCCTTCCGGAAATAATATACGAATAGAGCGGCAGCGCATAGCAGCGATACCGCGAAACTGTAGACCACACCCTGCACTCCCCAGCCCAAGGGATGAGCCATCAGGTAAGTGGCCGGCATACCGATCACTATGTAGCTCACGAATGCTATTCCGGTCATCGGGCGCACATGTGCCGTACCTCTCAAAGCGTTGGCAAAGGTGATCTGTGTGGCGTCGGCATACTGGTAGCATACCAATGGTACGAGCAGTGTCAGACTCATGGTCACCACCGCCGGATCATTGGTGAATATCCGTATCACCGTGCCTCCTGCGAAAAAGAATATAGCCGACGACATCGTGGCCGTGAGGAGCATCAGCCGGTAGCCTGCTCCGGCCGTGCGCCGCATCAGCGCCTTGTCGTCATGGCCGGCGGCATTGGCCACCATCACTGACACAGCTGTGGCCAGTCCGTAGTAGATACAGAAGCCGAGCATACCCAGACACACTATTACCTGATATGATGCCAGTTGGAGTGTGCCGAGAGTACCGCATATCACGGCCGCGATAGTGAAGGATCCTGCCTCGAAAAGCATCTGGAAAGCCACGGGCCAGGATGTGGAATAGATTCTTCCGCACTCCCCTCTTTCGAGGCGTGAGGCTGCGAATCCCTGCCGGTAGATGCGGAAATCAGATTTGGAGAAGAATACCCATATCAGCACTATACAGCAGGCTGCACGGGCCAGCAGTGTGGATAATCCGGCGCCGTTGAGCCCCATTTCGGGCATACCCCACCGGCCGTAAATGAAGGCGTAGTTGCCCGCAATGTTAAGTGCATTGGAGGCTATGATGATCCACATAGGCAGTTTGGTGCGCTGTATGCCGTAACTCCACTGGGCGAACACGCCGAAGAGGATAAGAGGCACCAGCGATGCAAGCACGATGAGGTAATATGGGCGGATGAGAGGCAGCAGTTCCGGTGGCTGTCCCATAAGCGGCAGGAAGAGATAGAGCGCTCCCATCACGGCAATCACAGCCAGTCCGAATAGCGAATTGACCCATAAGGCATTCTTCACCAGTGAGCCGATCTGCTTATGGTCATCGCGACTGAAGAGAGATGCCACAAGAGGTGTCACCCCGTAGGAGAATCCCATCAGGGTGAACAGGGCGGAATTGAACAGATTGTTGACAAACGAAGCCGCGGCAAGCGATTCGGTAGAGTAATTGCCTACCATAGCCGTGTCGCAGAAGCTCACCACGATAGTGCCGAGCTGGCTCACGATGATAGGCGCGCCGAGGCGCAGCAGGGATATGTAGAGATCAGTACTGCTCCTGTGCATTCGGGAAATCGACCTCCTTCACGTCGGATACGTAATGCTCCAGCGCCTGTTGCATCTCGTTGCCCATATCGCCGTAGCGGCGCATGAATTTGGGGCTGAATCCGCGGTTCATGCCGAGCATATCCTGTACCACCAGCACCTGACCGTCGACCTGTGAGCCGGCACCGATACCAATCACCGGCACCGATACGCTTTGAGCCACGCGGGCTGCAAGCGCAGCCGGAATCTTCTCCAGTACGATGGCGAAGCATCCCAGGCGCTCAAGCTCCAGAGCGTTGGCCATCAGTTTCTCGGCCTCTGCATCGCCCTTGGCGCGTACGCCGTAGCCGCCAAACACATTGACAGATTGCGGAGTAAGACCGAGATGTCCGCACACCGGGATACCGGCGGCGATCACGCGGCGTATCTCTTCCGAAATCTCGCGTCCACCCTCCATCTTCACACCGGCGGCTCCGGTCAGCTTCATTATTTTCACAGCCGACTCCACTGCTACCTGAGGCTGTCCCTGATAGTAGCCGAACGGCATATCCACGATCACGATGGCGCGCTTTGCCGCACGCACCACGCCCTTGGCGTAGGTGATCATATCGTCGAGGGTGATAGGCACGGTGGTATCGTAGCCCATCATCACATTGGCGGCTGAGTCGCCCACCAGAATGAAGTCGACACCGGCGGCATCGACTATCGAAGCCATAGTGAAATCATACGAAGTGAGGCAGGCGATCTTCTCACCCTTCTCCTTCATCTTGCGTAGGGTCGCCGTAGTGACCTTGCTTTGAGCAAATTCGGATATATAACCCATGATTGGTCTATTGAATATTGGTTAGTGTGGCAAAGTTACGAAAAAACCGCGAGATTGGTCATATCCACCGCTTCCGCTCAACAATATTACGAGATTTTGCGGATGCGGATTGGATATTTGAAAGTTAATGGCTAAATTAGCGGTATTATATTAACTTGACCAATTCTCCCGCCATGGAATCATCCAATAGATATTGTGTAATAATGTGCGGCGGCATCGGCAGCCGCTTCTGGCCTTACAGCCGCACTGACAAGCCCAAGCAGTTTATCGACTTCTTCGGCACGGGCCGCTCACTGCTGCAGATGACCTACGACCGTATGGTACGCCTCGTGCCTGCCGACCATATCCTCGTGGTCACCAACGAGCGTTATGAGCAGCTCGTCAAAGAGCAGTTGCCCGACGTAAAGCCGGAGAATATACTCTCCGAGCCGGATCGCCGCAATACAGCCCCGTGCATCGCCTGGGCAGCATATCATATTGGCGCACTCGATCCCGAGGCTTCCATCATCGTCACTCCCAGCGACCATCTCATAATGCGTGAGGCTGCTTTCGAGGAGTGTGTGGAGCGCGGATTTGACTTCATAGATTCGCACGACGCGCTGCTCACCATCGGCATCACACCCACCCGTCCTGAGACCGGCTACGGATATATTCAGATCGGCGACGAGGTATCGCCCGGATTCATGAAAGTAAAGACCTTCACCGAGAAGCCCGATCTGGAGCTTGCGCGAGTGTTTGTCGACACCGGCGAATTCTTCTGGAACGCCGGTATCTTCCTATGGAAAGTTGACACGATCAAGCGTGCCCTTGCAAAGTATCTGCCCGACCTCGACGGTATATTCTGTTCAGGAGCCGACAAGTTCGGCACCTCCTGCGAGAAGGAATTTATCGACTGCACATTCCCGTCGGCTCCCAGTATCTCTATCGACTTCGGTGTGATGGAGAAGGCCGACAATGTGTATGTGGAGTGCGCCGACTTAGGCTGGAGCGATCTCGGCACATGGAGCTCGCTCTATGAGATCTCGCCCAAGAATATTGCCGGCAACGTCACCCAGAAGTGCAACGTGATGGCCTACGACTCGTCGGGCAACATCTTTATGGCTCCCGACGGCAAACTCGTGGTCGTATCGGGTCTGAAAGACTTTATCGTAGCTGATGCGGGCGACGTACTGCTCATCTGTCCGAAGGGCGAGGAGCAACGCATCCGCCAGATGGTCAACGAAGTCAACCAGCGCTTCGACGACAAATTCATGTAATCCCGCGCCCACTGCTGACCCTGACCGAAAAATAGTGTAGATGGATCAGTATCGCAAGACCCCACGAGCCGGATTTATTCATTATGATGCTGGGATTTTTTTCCTTACAATCTGTACAAAAGGACAAAAGCATTATTTTGGCGAAATATACGGAGGTGAGATGCATCTTAGTCCCATTGGCCGGTATGCCGAAGCACAATTGATATCGGTTACCGAAGTATGTGGCTATGTGGAAGTACCATTGTTTGTGGTAATGCCCAATCATGTACATATGATAGTCTGCATTCGTAGGGACGTGCCTTTGGCACGTAGTAATGAAGGAAATATACAGCGGTCGCCAAATCCTTCACTTAGAACAGATCCTATAAGCCAACGTCATGTGCCGGTATTGAGTAGATACGTCAATTCATTTAAGGGTGCTGTCACGAAGTATGCCAAGTCGCTGGGTGTAGATTTTCATTGGCAGGGTAGGTATTACGATCATTACATTAGAAATAATCGTGATGGAAATAATATATCCGTCTACATAAGGAATAATGTTGCGCGGTGGGAAGCCGATTGCTTCTATTCTCCTGTTGAATAGGAAATGCAACATGCCGAAGGCATGTCCCTACGAAAAAGACTGGATCGACATATATTAAATCACGAATGCATAAGAAGGTGGGCGATCACACGATTGCCCACCCTCTTATGCATAGTATAAGTCTATTTCACCAGTATCTTTGCTGCTATCGCGCCTTGACGCACTATGTACACGCCACGACGGATTGTCTCGAGATTGGTTCCTGCAAATGTACCGTCCGGAGTATATATCATTATGGGCTTCGAATAGTCGATGGACATCGAATCAGTGTAGTCGCTTACCACTACTGTTATTCCGGCAGAGCTGTCTACGGTCACGAGACACTCGTCGGTAGATGTGGCGCCTTCGTTGTCAGTAACCGTTACGGAAATAGTGGTGGTCCCTTCCGAAACGGCTGTCACGTTCCCCTTCGTGTCTACCGAAGCTACTGTCGGATCTGAGCTTTTCCATGATTCGGATTGTACTGTTACGTCAGAAAATGCCACAACATCAACTTTCAGAGCAGTCGTTTTTCCTACAGACAAACTAATGGAGGAACGGCTTAGAGTGGCCACAATACCATCAGCTTCTCGGAAATCGCTCACCATGCTCCATGCATTTTCATAGGCACTTTTGCTCCCTTTAGGTACATATACCACCGGTGACTCAGTCAGATCCGTAAGTGCATTCGAGCCTAGGGATTGAGGTGTCTCTCTCAGATCTACGATGCTTTTAAGGTCCGGACATGCTCTAAATGCCGATGCACCGATACTGACTACTTCGGATGGGATTATCACTGTGTTCACCAAGCTACCTCTAAACAACTGATCGCCCAATGCAGTCACTCCGTCCGGTATGGTAAATGTGCCGGGTATGCCCCCGGGATATTGCAATAGGCTCGTCTTATCCTTGCTGAACATAAGGCCGTCCTCGCTGCAATAGCTGGGGTTGCCGGCATTGACGTTGATCTCCTTGAGTTCGGTACAATAAGCGAATGTGGAGCTACTGATATTAGTGCAGGATGCCGGCACAGAGCAACTCGTTATCTTGCACTCGGCCAGCGAGTATACTTCCGTTTGGGTGATACCGTCAGGTATATCATAATTTCCAGAGCGGGCCGATGGTAGCTGAATCAATGTGGTAGCTTCTTTATTATACAATACACCGTCGATCGAGCGGTAGACAGGATTGTCTGGCGCCACATCTATCTGATCGAGTGAAGCACACATTGCAAAGACGGCCGTCCCTAATTTTTCCACCGATGCAGGTAGATTAATGCTGGTCAGAGCATCAGTGGCGTAAAATGCATAATCGCCTATCTCAGTGACGTTGTCAGGGATTGTTATTGAAGTCAGAAAAGAACAGGAATTGAAGGCATGATTTTGGATTTTAGTGACACTTTCCGGGATGTGGTAGTCGCCCTTTTTGGATGCTGCACCTTCGATCAGTATTGTCATAGTTTTATTGAACAATACGTTGTCCTCTGAGCAATAATTGGGATTATTCGCATTAACTTCAATAGAGGTCAACGAATAGCAAAGGTAGAAAGGGTAATTGCCTATCGATACTACTGATGCCGGAATGGAGATCGATGTCATTTCCACACATCCGCCAAATCCTTGTGCCGGAAGACTTGTCACGTCATAAGTCACACCTCCGTTCTCCACTGTTTCAGGAATCACGATATCACCCGAGAGTGATTTATCGGCTGCTTTAACGCTCACTTTGGGTGTAGCAGACTCTGCTGTGACTGTATATCTCAAGCCGTCTATATCGAAAGTATTACCGACGGCCGCATGGGAAAATCCGCTCACGAGCAATGTCATTGCTGTTAATGCAAATAGCTTTTTCATATTCTATCTAATCGGTGCCTCGGTCTTCCCCTCGTCGGCTTAGTGCGTTGATATACGAAAGCGTAGGAATCTGTATCTGTTGCCGTCCTACTGCTTGGGGCTTCTCGCATTGCCCTGTCTATGTCGGACGGCAACTGCAGAAGCCCACGCCAGTATATGCAATCAATACTTCCGCCACACATCTCTCTCAGAGGCTGCGACGAATGAAGGACAATCACATATCCACGGGCATCTACCGTTGCTTCACCCTTGACATAGACAGAAATTTTGCGAGAATTCCAAGCAGTCAAGAATCAGCGCGGATAAACGCTCTCAAATGTATTTTCATAATGGGTACACCCGGGTGGCACCCATCTGTCTGATACATCCCGACACACACCCTCCCTTCTCAAGACGGTCAGGCATCAATGCTTGTTCCGTCGTCTGGCGTTGGGTCTGCATGCGGTATGCATTTGCAAAAGTAATCAATTTTGTGTCATTTGCAAAGAGTACGATTATAATCTACCGGTTGAAAATAGAGAGGGTGGGCAATCGTGTGATCGCCCACCCTCGTAGGATTGTGTATTGAATGATGCGTTTAGTCGATGGTCTCGTCGGCTTCGTAACCGCCCATTTCGCGGATAGCGTTCTTCAGCATTACGTACTGCTGGAAGAGGTGGTTGACGGGTACTTCGTCCTTTGTGTAGTCGTGCATCGGGCTCTTGAGGAAGAAGCTCAGGAAGCGCTGTATGCCGTAGCGGCCGGCGCGTGCAGCTACGTCGCTGAGGAGTACGAGGTCAAGGCAGAGGGGAGCTGCGAGGATAGAGTCGCGGCAGAGGAAGTTGATCTTGATCTGCATGGGATAGCCCATCCAGCCGAAGATGTCGATGTTGTCCCAGCCTTCCTTGTTGTCGTTGCGCGGGGGATAGTAGTTGATACG
>JAIDTT010000005.1 GCA_029060545.1 Paramuribaculum sp.
GTATTATTGGATGCACGATGCACGATGCACGATTAATTTTTAGGATTTTGAGGGTGGCGGAGCCAGGCGCTACGCGCTGTAGGCTCCGATCCTGGCTGACGCAATGCGCCGCTTGATTTTGAGGGGGACGGAGGCAGGCGCTACAGGCGGAAGATTTGAAAATCTTCCCTACAAGCCTCCGATCCTGGGCTAACGCTATACGTTGGTTGGATTTTTTGTTGGTGGTGCAAAGTTAAGGGTGGTTTTGGGTGGGGGAACACATATTTTTAAAAAAAATTTCACAAGGGATTAAAAAAGCCCTGCAACCGGGAAGGCGCAGGGCTTTGGTATCGGATGGAGAATGTGGCTTACAGAGGCTGGTAGAGGGGCTCGGTGCAGAGGTCGCGGATGACTTCGGCATATTTATCGGCTACGGCGCGGGCGAAACGCTCGCCTTTCTCAGCGGTGGCTGTGAGCGGATTGCCAATGCCTGTGTCGATGGAAACTTTGCTCCAGTCGCGCGGCAGCCACACGAGTCCGCGGCGCAATGTCTCGGCGGCGAAGCCTCCGGCTTTGCCCTCTCCGGCTTCGGCGAGGTTGACGAGCTCGGGATGATAGTACATCATCACGGAGGTTTCAAGTTCGTCGGCGTGGTCGCCGGGTGCCTCGAAGTAATCTTTGGCGGGGCAAAGTTTGAACCACTCGGAGGTGGCGATCATCATGTCGGGCATATCGACTGCGAGATCGCGAATCATGTTCTTGAAATTGTTGCCTCCGTGGCCATTGACTATCAAGATGCGGCGAATGCCCTGAGTATGGAGCGACGCGGCAATGTCGGTGAGCACATAGCGCTGGGTGTGGTAGCGGGCGTGGACGCAGAAGGGCAACTGACGCTGTCCGGGGTTCTGAGAGCCGAGGGTAACGGCGGGCATCACCATGGCACGGATTCCATAGCGCTCATCGGCGATGCGAGCGGCATCGACAGCTACATCGTGGCTCAATATCGAGTCGGTGAGATAGGGCAAATGCTGATTATGGGGCTCTGTGGCTCCCCAAGGCAGGAGGGCTATCTGATACTCGTAGCGCTTGGCTGTGGCGAGGTTGCTGACTGAGAGATCGTGTATCTTATCCATAGGGCATTATTCCGACATGTGGTTGAAACCCTGTGCCTGCAGAGGTATCTCGGCACCGTCGCGAGTGATGAGGGCAGCACCCTTTTCGGCGGCTGTGATATAGCCGATGACTTTCACACCGGGGATCTGACTTACGCGGTCGTGGTCGGTGAGCGGCACGGTAAACAGCAATTCGTAGTCTTCGCCGCCATTGAGGGCGGCTGTAGCGAGGTTCATATTTACGGTCTCGGCCATGACGGCTGTCTGATAGTCGATGGGCAGACGATCCTCATACACACGGCAACCCACATCGGAGGACTTGCATATATGGAGGAGCTCCGACGATAGGCCGTCGCTGATGTCGATCATCGATGTGGGAAGTATGTCGGCTTTGGCAAGCGCCTCAATGATGTCGCGTCGCGCTTCCGGCTTGAGCTGACGCTCCACGAGGTATTCCTTTCCAGCGAAGTCGGGCTGGAAATCTTTCTGTCCGGCTCCGACTTTCTTCTCGCGTTCGAGCAGCGTGAGACCCATATAGGCTGATCCGAGATCGCCGGTGACGCATACAAGATCGGTATCCTTGGCGCCGTTGCGTCCAACGACCCGACCGGGAGCCGCGTTGCCGATACAGGTGATGCTAATGACGAGGCCGGCGCGCGACGAAGTGGTATCACCGCCTACGAGATCGACTCCATAGACCTGACAGGCGAGACGCATGCCGGCGTAGAGTTCCTCGATATGCTCTACAGTGAAGCGCGACGACACGCCGAGGCCGACGGTGATCTGTCGCGGGGTACCGTTCATGGCGTAGATATCGGAGAAGTTGACCACGGCGGCCTTATAGCCGAGATGTTTCAGCGGCACGTAAGTGAGGTCGAAGTGGACGCCTTCGAGGAGCATATCGGTGGATACGAGCACGTCGGTATCGGGATACCGGACTACAGCGGCATCATCGCCCACAGATCGGACGGTAGAGGCATTGACTGGCTTGAGGCCTTCGGTGAGACGGTCGATGAGACCGAACTCACCAACAGAGGAGATTTCCGTTTCCATCAATCGGCACGGCTAACGAGTTCGCGCATAATCTCCATCATCTTGGGCTGGGCAGCTTCGGCTGCACGCTGCACATCCTCATGGGTGGGAACTTCGGTGACATCCTTGCCACCGAGGTCGGTGATGACGGATACGCCGAACACTTTCATGCCGGCATGGTTGGCCACAATCACTTCGGGTACGGTGGACATACCTACGGCGTCGCCACCGATGATGCGGTAGTACTCATATTCGGCAGGTGTCTCGAATGTAGGACCGGTGACGCCTACATATACTCCGTGCATCACGCGGATGCCTTTCTCTTCGGCAATCTTATCGGCCAGTGCGATAAGCTGGTGGGAATAGGCTTCGGTCATAGCGGGGAAGCGGGGGCCGAGGCGGTTGTCGTTCTTGCCGCGGAGGGGATTTTCGGGGAATGTATTGATGTGGTCGGTGATGATC
>JAIDTT010000050.1 GCA_029060545.1 Paramuribaculum sp.
GCTGCTGCCGCGATTGCCGCGAGCAGTGCGAGATATATGATTATTACGGCTATGGTGGCTGCGGTGACTGTGGTGTGGATCGACGGGGGGTTGAATGTCATCACCAGTTCGTGGGCGCCTCCGGGCAGGCGTATGGCGCGCAGGATATAGTCGACGCGGCCTACCTCCACGGGGTTACCATCGACGGTGGCCTGCCATCCCCACGGGAAGTATATCTCGGAGAATACCGCCACGGCGTCGGCGGCCGTATTGTAGCGGTAGGTGAGGCGGTTGGGGGCGTAGGATGTGGCATAGATGGTGTCGCCGGGAGTGGTGGGAGCCGATGTACCAAGTATGGTTTCCATGGATCGGTCGGCCACGGCGGTGGTGGCGGGATCGATGTGCTCGATAGCTGCGATCTCCTCGACGGGAGTATCGACGTAGGAGAGTGTGTCGACAAACCATGCGTTGCCGAGTGCGTCGGGGTTGGCTATCACTTGTCCGCGCTGCACGTAGTAGCGTGCGTTGAGCATATTGGCCACGTTGAGCAGGTCGCGGTCGCCTCCGAAGTAGTAGGTGATTATGTCGTTGACGCGGGTGAGCTTGGCTGCATGGTATCCTCCGACGGTCTTATGGAAGTAGGAGGGTTCGGCTGAGGAGAATCGGTCGAAGTCGAGCACGCGGTAGTTGGATGATCCGTCGGGGAGGTCCCATCTGTGACCATCGGCAAGTATCTGCGAGTCAGCGGCTGTGGGACGGAAGCGTGTGGTGAGCAGTGAGCGGTCGGCCGAGAAGCTTTCGTGGTCGACATAGCGCTTGTTGACAAGTATGAGGTCGCCGGCTATGATTACGCCTATGCCTATGGCTGCAACCTTGACTGAAACGCGTCCGCGGAGGTAGCAGAGGGTGACTGCGGCGCCGAGCAGGATGATGATGAGCGAGCGCATGGCGTCGGCTTTGAGCAGGCCGAAGCGCAGCTCGGTGGCGGCTGTGTAGATGCTGTAGGGCATCTCAACTCCTACGTATTGATTCCATATCTGCTGATCGTGGGGTGTGACACCGGGACCGAAGAGCGCCGGGAAGAGCCAAGCTATAAGGCAGATGGCTGCGCAGATGCCGAAGCTCCAGCAGATGGGCAGGCGCCAGCGCTTCCATGCTTCGGGAGCGGGTATGCTGAGCAGTCGGCCCAGAGCTAATGTTCCGAGCAACGGGATAGTAAATTCGGCTATTACGAGTATGCTCTCGGGGGTGCGGAACTTGCTGTAGAGCGGCATATAGGAGATCATGAAGTCGGTAAGCCACATACAGTTGCGTCCCATGGCGAGGAGTATCGAAAGGATGGTGAGCACGATGAGCGCCCACTTGAGCGGGCCACGCACTATGATGCAGCCCAGGAGGAAGAATACCATCACCAATGCGCCTACGTAGACGGGACCGTTGGTGCCTTCAGGCTCTCCGAAGTAGTCGGTGAAGAGCTGGAGGTACGCTGTCTCGTCGCGCGAGATGGTGCCGTCGGCTACGAGGTCGTTGAGCTTGTCGGCCTGAGTTTTGTTGATCGACAGATATTTCTGTGTGCCTTTCTCGGGCTTGTTGGTGGCTCCGCCTTTGATGTTGGGTATGAGCAGGGTGAAGGATTCGGACTGACCGTAGCTATACATCGTGAGGTAGTCTTTCGACAGGCCGGTGTCGGTAGCGTCGGCATCGGTGGATGGTAGATCGGAGTAGTTGCCACGGATGGTCTGCTTGGAGTATTCGTAGGTGTTGTAGAGCGAGGGGAGGTTGGCTGTGACGGCGAGCGCTCCGGCGAAGATGGCTACGGCTGTGGCAATTACCCAACGGCGCATTTCCTTCTTGCGGATGGCATCGATGAGGTAGACGAGGACGAAGCCGAGCACTACGGGGAGGAAGTAGTAGGTCATCTGCACGTGATTCCATGCTATCTGCAAGGTGCCGAACAGGGCGGTGAGTGCTCCGCCCCACAGGTATCGGCCACGGTAGCAGAGCACAAGGCCGGCGATCGTGGGGGGTACGTAGGCCAGAGTGACGAATTTCCAGATGTGTCCGGCTCCTATTATTATTATGAAATAGGAGGAGAAGCCGTAGGCTATGGCGCCTATGAGCGACACATACCAGCGCTGGCGCATCACCATCAGGAGGATGAAGAATCCGAGCATCATCATCATCAGGAGATTGGCCGGCTCGGGCAGGCCGAGGCCATAGAGCTTGTTGAGCCACATGAAGAGGGAGTCGGAATCGTAGGATGGTGATATCTGGAAGGTGGGCATGCCGCCGAAGAGTGCGTTGGTCCATCGGGTTGTCTCGCCGGTGGCAGCGGTAAATGCCTGTGCTTCCTGGCCATTGGCGTAGCCCTGACGGATGTCGTGCTGATTGAGCAGATTGCCCTCTACATCGTCGGGATAGAAGTAGATGAGGGCCACTAAGGCCATGATGGCGAGCGATCCGATGGTAGTCCAGAGCGACCGGCTGCGCAGTATTTCCTTGATTTTCTCCATATCGTTGCGAAATTTGAGCGTAAAGCTACAAAAAAAATCGCAAATAACACTTAATCATGGGGGACGGCGGTATGAGCGAGGAGTCGGGAATCGGCCTTATCGCGTATTTTACATAGCGAAGCGATATTCCAACGAGGTTGTCAGAATCCGGAGAAAATTTATGGTAAAAATGTCATTGTACGCTTTTCGTGCGAGGATTCCCGCCAATGCACGATGCATAATTCACGATGCACGATTGATTGACAGGGGTTGAGGGGCGGAGCACGATACCGCTATGGTCGTCGTCGCTTGTGGCGGGTGTCGGTGATGATCTTGGGATCGAGGATCTGATCTTCGTGGTCTCTGATCAGGATGAGCATCATCGGGCTGTCGGGGTAGGGATCGAGGTAGGGATCCGCGTAGTCGCGGTCGGGATCCGGTGGATGGTTGATCGGCCGCGGGGGCGGTGGCTCGGGCGGGGTGAGGTTCTCGATAAGGTGCATCATGCGGCACATGTTGGTGGAGCCTCCGAGTACGTGCATGGGCATGCTGCGGTCGATGCGCAGGTGGATGATGAAGAAGCCCATGGGTGAGGTGAGGGGCCACAGGGCCTGATAGAATCGTGTGAAGCGGTTGGCTCGGCGCGACAGGGGGTTGGCATAGGATACGTTGTCCTGTGTGTCGAGCATCATGACCATCGGATAGGTGAAGCCACGGAAGTGGTCGGGCGGCATGGTCGATGGTGTGCGCCTGTGGTTGAGATGGGGGACGAGTGGGCGGGGTGTGTAGCCTCCGTCGACAACGAGGGATCCGAAGTTGGAGATGGTGTGTCGGTAGAGGAGGTACTTCTCGAGATAGTACCTTACGTTGTGGTCTCCCTGCTCGAGTATTATCATTGGGCGCGCTCCGCCTCTCTGGCGCCACAGCTCGAGGTTGGAGAAGAGGCGTCGGAGTTCGGGAGGCAGGGGCTCGCCGAGGAATTGGCGGAAATGGTAGGTGTGGGGCATTTCTGTAGATTAAGATTATTTGCTTCGCTGAAGCGAAGCACCGGGACAAAAAAATTGAGGGGGCGGAGCCAGGCGCTACGCGCGGTAGGCTCCGATCCTGGCTGACGCAATGCGCCGCTTGATTTTGAGGGGGACGGAGCCAGGCGCTACGCGCTGTAGGCTCCGATCCCGGCTGACGCAATGCGTCGCTTGGATTTTTGGTTTGTGGATGCAAAGTTAAGGGTGGTTTGGGGTGGGGGAACACATATTTTTTAAAAAAATTTGCATGAGGGTGTTTTTTTTTGAGGGCTATCGGCCGCCGGCGGTTGAGTGGTCGGCTTTGGCTTCGGCTTCAATGAGTTTCTGCGCACTGCGTTTCTGTCGGCCCCACTGAAGGTTATAACTGATGGAGATGTAGGGGGTGCGCATGTCGAGGCGAATGTGCTGCTCGTTGCGATTCCGTTTGCTGAGCAATCTGTGCCCCTGGTCATACTTGCCGAAAGGCATTATGATTCCTGCCGAAAACTGCCAGTCTTTCCAGTTGTAGCTGAGATCAATGAGGTTCAAATCTTCAGCCCACGATAATTTCTCGCCCCAAAGGTTGCGTGGCGCACGTACATATTGTCCGGTGAGGGTGAAGCCCCAATGCGTAAGAGAAAGTTCGGCAGTGCCACTCCAAGTGTTGCTATGCAATTGGTAATCGGTACCCCGCATACGTTCCATGCGAAATTGTAGATATGCGCTTGCCATGAGCCAGTCGGGTATTATCTCGATCTGCGGAGCCAGAAAGAATGAAAGGTTCTGCAACCCGCGGCTATTCTCATAGGTGGTGATGAGGCGGTCGTGGTCCCAATAAAGGAGTGGCGTGATGGCGTTGGGCGATGTGTAGGCTCTGATGCCGAAGGTGCCGTTTGCGCGTGGCAGGTCAAATGCGTAACGGAATGTCAGCATATAGGAATTGGCTGTCTTGAGATTCTGATTGCCAACGCGCCACTGAAAGCCGTCGAGTTGCTGCGGCACTATGTTTGTTTCGGCAAGTGATGGCGCAGATTGCCAGGAGGTGAAGTAAAGCCGGAAGTTGTGGTTTTGATTAAGGGCGTATGTGATGGTGGCCCTGGGTCGTGGACTCCACGAGTGGTTGCCCCGGTTGGTTTCCTTAAACAGGAAGCCGGTGTATTGCACTCCCATGCCTGCTGTTGCGGTCCACTTGCCGATGCGATGGAAGTATTCGGCAAATAAGTAGACTTTGTCCTGACGCTGATGAAATATTTCGCCATCGAGATTGTCGTAGCGCGAATGATTACGGTGGGCGGTATAGGATGCGCCGGCTGTGAAACGACCGTTGCGCCAGCGCTTGATGTAATCGGCTTCTATTGCGTAGGCTTGATTGCGGTCACGGATCGAAGTGTTGATCGAAGTGATGTAGTCGGGATTACTGTCATCGGCATGTAATCGTTCGTGATAGCCGGAAAATGAGTGCCCGGAGTAGAACGAACTGTTGAAATCGACTATAAGCATCTGTCGGTGTGAGAAATTCTGCTGCCAATAGAGTGAAAGCGACGGTGTGCCGCCGGAGGCTCCGTTGGTGTCGGTCAACGATATATCGTCGGCTCCGCTGCTAAGTGAGAGCTGTCCGTGATACATGAGCTGATCATGGATGGTGCGGTGGTAGCTGATCTGAGCCATGACTACGGTGGTGTCGGGCTTGATATAGTTGTAGGAAGCCCATACGTTGGCCATAGAATTGTCTACGGTACCGCCGCGTGATGTCTCATCGCGGGTGACGGATTGTCCGTCGGGATATGTGAATGTCTCCGTGTAGTCGCGGTGTGATTTCAGCTTGGCGGTGAGCTTGTAATCACCTCCTATATTCCATTGGGAGCGCCCTGTGTTGAACTTGGCATCGGCCATATAAAAGCCCCATGCCTGATTGAGCGCCGGGCGAGCCTGCGCCATCAGTGAGCCACCGACTGTGGGGTTGGTCACAATGAAGTTGAGTACATAAGCGGCTCCGCCGTATTGGAGCCCGGGGTCGTCGATCCACTCTACACGCCGGATGGTCTCGGGCAATAGTGCGCGCACTTGTTCGACAGATGATTCGCGACCGTTGATGCGAAGCTGTACGGATTGTCCGGCGGCCTGAATGGTGCCGAGCGCGTCGCTGATATTTAAGGAGGGTATCATCAGGTTGCTGAGCAACTGTATGCCGTTGGCTGAGATTGCTACTGCGCTTTTCGATGGATGGTATACATCCATATCGGCTTTCCGGATCACTTTCGGTGCTTCGATTACGATTTCCTGAAGTTGCTGTGCGGCGATAGTGTCCGCAGATTCTTGTGAGTGTGCGATGACGGGAAGGAGGATCGCGACTGTCACAGGCATTAATTTGTGTAGGATTGTCTTTGTCATATTGCGATACGGTTTATAATGATTATGTACCGCAAAATTAGAGCCGGGCTGATCTTAATGCCAAATAGATAAATCTAAATTGTGGATGAGTAATAGGCTGATAGTCAGCGCGCACTAATCCTAAAGGTCTTAATGAGGGGGATGCCGGTCTAAACCGGTATCAACGGGATACGGACTGACGGAGGAAGGCTATGATGTCTTCTTTTTCGGGGACTCCGAGTTTCTTTCTGATGGATGATTTTCTTACGTAGATTGTGGCTGTGGTCTGCGAAGTGATTACTCCAATCTCTTTGGTGGAGAATCCGGCCATCATAAACACGATGATTCGGAGTTCTTTCTCGGTAAGTAGCTCGCCGTATTGTGCGCGCAGGCGAGAATAGAAACCGGAATAAAGGTTGTCGATGATATCGTAGACGTTGGCCCAGTCGACGAGTGCCCCATTGGTGTCGCTGTCGATGGAAGATATTTTGCGCAACATATCCTGATTTTGCTCGGTAGGTGTCTCGGCTACCATCTTGATTATCCCAAGTTGCCGGAGCATGGCTCGGCGCAATGATTCATGTTCGGCCGACGAGGGTTTCGATGCGCTGAGTTCGTCTACCATCTTTTGCAGTGCTTCAGCCCTCTCTTCGGCTTCAATAGACTTCCGCTTACGTTTCTGTATATTCCAAATGGCGATCAATCCGATGATGACTGCTCCCAGCAGACATATAATCATGATAGCCGTGATCCGCTCATTCTGCGCTTTTAAGGTCAATGCCTTGTTTTCTTGTCGGAGTGCATTTTGCTCGGTCTGCAACCGGGTATATTCAAGGCGGTCGAAAAGATCCCGCTGGCCATTATTCTGCCTCGCAAACCGGATCAGACTTATTTTGCCATTTTGCCGGTATGCGAGAATTTCACGTAGCGGACCGGCAAAACTTTCATAATAATCTGGGTCGACGTCATCTCGGCCTTGCGCGCAACTGTCGGCGATGGCCAATTCTCGTGAAGAGCGGTCGATCATCCCCATATTGAAGTAATTCAGGGCTTTCCAAAAGTATAGATAGGGCATTGCGGAATTGTCGGGAGCGTTTTGTAAGATGTAATCTACCAAAAGATTGCTCTCAGAGTATCTTCCGAGTTCTTCCAATATCCCGATTTTCTGGTAAGTGTATTTGAATTGGTCATCTCCCAGCCGGTTGGCGCGTGCTTGTTCAAGCATATCATCGGTGATAATCAATGCCGAATCGCTCTTGCCCGCATACTGATAGTTGACGCACAATTGAAACCGGTATTCCGCCTGATTCGCGGAATCTTTGTCGAGCTTCTGCAGGTGCTTGATATAGCGAATGTTGTTGTCGCAATCAAATTCTGCGCCGCCTACTCCTATCCTTGACTGAAGCAATTCGATCATACGTCGGTCGGGTATATCGGGGAGTGAGATGATGGAATCGAGCAATCGCAGGGACTCTTTCCCGTTGCCGGACCAAAAGAGGTAGAGGGCATAGAGATCGGCGCTTCGGAGGTATCTGTCGTAGTCGCGGTTTTTGTAATATTCCAATGAAAAGCGGATCAGGGAATCCGATACCATAGGGCTCTCACCGGCTTTATGCGCGGAAGCCGAAAGGAGATAGTACCATGCTTTTAGTGAATCCTCCTCCAAATCAGCAATGTCGATGTCGCCGAGCAGGGCTGATGCGCTGTCGGGGTGAGCAAGAACCAGAGGCTCAATGCCGGATAGCGATTGGGCTTGCCGATGGGAGTGCGAACATGATACGCCGATAGTTGCCACGATAAACGCGACAATGGCCGGCAGCAGCGGGTGTCGATAGATAAAATTCGGGGTGTTCACTACTTGTCGCGGCGGATGACGTAGGGGAAGAGTGCTTTGAGGCTTTCGAGTGCTTCGGTCTGCTCAAAGCCTTCGAGGCACTCCAGTGCCTGTCGCTCGAATCGCTCCATGGTCTGGTAGGCGTATTCTATGCCGCCGTTGGCTTTGGCAAATTCGATGAGGGTGTGGATCTCGTCGGTGCTGAGTGTGCCTTGTGCAGCAAGCTGCCGCATCTCCTCTACGCGGTCGGCTTTGTCCTGAGAGAGTGCGTAGAGCAGGGGGAGTGTGATCTTGCCTTCGCGCAGGTCGTTGCCGGTGGGCTTGCCTATCTTGGGATCGGCGTAGTAGTCGAAGATGTCGTCGCGAATCTGGAATGAGAGGCCGAGTAGTTCGGCAAAGCGACAGAGCCGGTCGACGCGCTCGTCGTCGATGTCGGCGGCGTAAGCGCCCATCTTTACGCAGGATACGAAGAGCGATGCGGTCTTACGCGAAATGATCTGAAAGTATGCGCGTTCGTCGAGTATGTGGTTGCGCGCGTTGTAGATCTGATCGACTTCGCCCACGGATAGGAGTTTGCCGAGTGAGCCGAGGGTGGCCACGATGCGTGGGTCGCCGGTGTCGGTGGCCTGCAGGAGGGCATTGCTGACGAAGAAGTCGCCTATCAGCACGGCCATGTGATTGCCCCAAAGGTTGTTGATTGTAGGCTGTGAGCGACGCATCTGGGAGTCGTCGACTACGTCGTCGTGTATGAGGGATGCATTGTGGAGCATCTCTACGGAAGCTCCAGCCGCGATGGCCTTGTCGGTGACGGGGCCGAAGAGACGGGCTGTGAGTATGACGAGCATCGGGCGGAGCATCTTGCCCTTGGACTTCATGTAGCCGCGGATGACGGTGTTCATAAGTTCGTTGGACGAAGTGAGCGACTCATCGATGCGGTCGGTGAGGCGCTTCATGTCGGCTTTAATCGAATTCTGGATTTTCTCGATGCTACTCATTGGATAGTCGCTGACGCTAACGTACGGCAAAATTAAGCAAAAAATCGGTACGGATTGCCGACATACGACACATTTTTACTAATTTTACCTTCCCCACAATACGGAATGATATGAATATCGACGAAAAACGCTTGTTTCTGCTCGACGCTTACGCGCTGATATATCGCGCTTACTATGCGCTGATACGCGCTCCGCGCATTACTTCGAAGGGTTTCAATACTTCGGCAATCTTCGGTTTCTGCAATACGCTTGAAGAGATACTGCGCAAGGAGGCGCCGACTCATATAGCCGTGTGCTTCGATCCGCCCGGGGGCGATACGTTCCGCCACGAGATGTATCCGCTCTACAAGGCTCAGCGTGACAAGCAGCCGGAGGATATCACGCAGTCGGTGCCCGTGATCAAGGAGATTCTGGCGGCTTACCGAATCCCGGTGGTGGAGGTGGCGCGCTATGAGGCCGACGATGTGATAGGCACTCTGTCGAAGATGGCTGAGGCGGAAGGATATATGACCTATATGATGACGCCCGACAAGGACTATGGCCAGCTCGTGACGGACAGGGTGGTGATGTACCGGCCTGCGCTTCGCGGCGAGGGCTTCGAGGTGCGCGGTCCGCAGCAGGTGTGTGAGCGCTACGGTATATCTTCGCCGAGTCAGGTGATAGACCTGCTGGCTCTCGAAGGTGATGCGTCGGACAATGTACCGGGCTGTCCGGGTGTGGGCGAAAAGACGGCTTCGAAGCTGATAGCCGAATGGGGGTCGGTGGAGAATCTGCTTGCCAATACTGACCGGCTGAAGGGTGCTCTGCAGAAGAAGATCGTGGACAATGCCGAACAGATCCGATTCTCTAAGGAGCTGGTGACGATCAAGACGGATGTGCCGCTGCCGGAGTCGCTCACTATAGCGTCGCTGCGCCGCCGCCCGGAAGATGCGGAGGCTCTGCTGGAGATATTCCGCCGACTGGAGTTCCGCACCTTTATAAAGAAGATGAGTAAGTCGGAGACGTCCGCGCCGGCTGAAGCCTCTCCTGCGCCTGAGCATCAGGGGATGGGGTCGCTCTTCGACTTCGACGATTCGGCTTCGGACGCGGGTGGACCGGCGTTGGCGCGGTCGATAGATACCGTAGGCCATACATATACTGTGGCTTCCACTCCGGAGGCTGTGGCTGAGGCCGTGGCCGATGCGGCCAAGGCGAAGGCTGCGGGTCTGTTTCTGCTTGCGGATACGGATGCTGCTGATGCTGCCGAGGCTATGACGTCGCGGATAGTTGGCGCCGCGATAAGCACGGAGGCGCACAAGGCTGTGTATATACCTTTTGACACCGACGGTACGGATGCCTCGCTGCTGGCGCCTCTGCTCTCTACTCCTACGCTGACGATATGCGCCTACGACATAAAGCGCTCGATGCTGCTTCTGGCCGGTGCCGGGCTTGAGATTGAAGCTCCGTATTTCGATATCGCTGTGGCTCACTATCTGCTTGAGCCGGAGGGGAAGCATACGCCCACAATGCTGGCACTGAAATATCTCGACTATGACCTGATACAGCCTGCCGGAAAGCAGATGCTATCTCCTGATGCTTCGCGTGCGGCTGACTTCGCGTGCGAGCGTGCCGATACGGCTCTGCGCCTTCACTCGCTGCTTTGGGATGCTATAGACCGGGAGGGGATGACGAGCCTTCTGCGCGACATAGAGCTGCCGATGGTGAGGGTGCTGGCTCATATGGAATGGACCGGTGTGTGTGTAGACTCTGCCGAGCTGGCGCAACTTTCGCTACAATATACCAAGCGCCTTAACGCGATGGAGGATGAGGTGTATGAGATGGCTGGTATGCGCTTCAATATAGCTTCTCCGATGCAGGTGGGCGACATACTCTTCGACCGTCTGCGAATCGACCCTGCCGCCAAGCGCACCAAGCGCGGCTTCTTCTCTACTACGGAGGAGATACTTGAGAAGCACCGTGCGTCGCATCCGATAGTGGATTTGATACTCAAGATACGCGCTTTGCGCAAGTTGCTCTCCACGTATATCAATCAGCTTCCGGCGATGGTGAATCCGGCTACGGGGCGCATACATACGACATACAATCAGACTGTGACCGCTACGGGGCGCATCTCGTCAACAAATCCGAATCTGCAGAACATACCTGTGCGCAGCGACGACGGCCGCGAAATCCGCCGCGCCTTCGTGCCTTCGCCCGGTAATCTGCTGCTCTCGGCCGACTACTCGCAGATAGAGCTGAGGCTGATGGCGGAGATGTCGGCCGATCCGGCTATGGTGGAGGCGTTTCATTCGGGCGCTGACATCCACCGCGCAACGGCGGCCAAGATCTACCATGTGGCTCTCGATGATGTGACGGATACGCAGCGCCGTAATGCCAAGACGGCCAATTTCGGTATCATCTATGGTATCTCGGCTTTCGGCCTGAGCGAACGGCTTAATATACCGCGTGGAGAGGCCAAGACTCTTATCGAGGGCTATTTCGCCAATTACCCGGGTGTGAAGCGATACATAGAGCGCAGCATAGAGACGGCGCGCGAGAAGGGCTACGTGACTACGCTGATGGGACGCCGGCGTATGCTTCCGGAGATATCGTCGCGCAACGCCGTGGTGCGCGGCTATGCCGAACGCAATGCCGTGAATGCTCCGCTCCAAGGCTCGGCCGCCGATATCATCAAGATAGCGATGGTGCGCATATTCGACCGTATGCGCCGGCTGCAGATGAAGTCGCGGATGATAATGCAGGTACACGACGAACTGATATTCGATGTGGTGCCGGAGGAGATGGAGGCTCTTCGACTGCTTGTGGTGGAGGAGATGGCTGACGCTCATCGCGGCGTGATAGCGATGGAGGTGTCGGTGGGTACCGGTCATAACTGGCTTGAAGCACATTAAACTTACGATGATGATGAAATCAAGAATATTACTATTGTTTGCCATACTGACGGCTCTTATGGCGCAGGCACGGGTATACACTCCGGCTGATATTCCCAATGTGCAGGTGGAGCAGCGCAACCGCTATGTGAGCAATCCCGACGGTATACTGTCGGCATCCGCCGTGGCTGAACTCGACAGTTATCTCGACAGTGTGTGGAGTGTATCTACTGCGGAGCCTGTGGTGGTGATCGTGGACTCGATCGCTCCGGGGTATTCCGACAATACGTTTGCCAACGAGCTGTTTGATCTGTGGAAAATCGGTAAAGCTGACAAGGAGAATGGTCTGCTTGTGCTGATAGTGCGCTCGCAGCACAGGGCTGTGGCACGCACGGGACGAGGTACGTCGGCGGTGCTCCCTGACGCGCTGTGTGGCCGCATCCTTTCGGAATATGCCGTGCCACACTTCAAGGATGAGGATTACGATGCCGGCACGATAGCCGCTACCAAGGCGATGGGTGCGGTGCTGATGGATCCGGATTCGGCTGCTGATATTGTGTCGGATCAGGAGCGGGGGAGCGGGGATGATTCGATATCGCTCTTTACCTTCGTGGTGCGTGCCTCGATAGTGGGCGGCATCGGTATGTTGCTCTGGGTGATATGGACGATAGTGGCTACGCGCCGCCGCGAGGAATTATATCGCTATACCCGGTTGCTTGAGATACGGCCTGTGGCTCTATTTCTAAGCTTCTTATGCCTCGGTATGGCCTTGCCTGCATATCTGCTGTGCGTGTATATGATGAAGCGTCTGCGCGACCACGGGCGCAATTGCCCCAACTGCAATCATCCGATGCGTAAACTCGATGAGGAGACCGACAATCTCTATCTTACTCCGGCGCAGGATGCCGAGGAACGCCTCAATTCGGTGGACTATGATGTGTGGCTCTGCGATCAGTGCGGGGCTACGGAAGTAATACCTTACGTGAACAAGCAGAGCGCTTATACGAACTGTGCGCGGTGTGGTGCGCGCACGTGTGTGTTGGCCGAGAATCGGATATTGCGTCAGCCAACGACTACACGCGAGGGGCAAGGCGAACGCATCTACCTCTGCCATAACTGCCGCCAACGCACGTCGGTGCCCTATAGTATAGCCAAGCTTGCCACGGCTGCCCCCGTAATCTTTATCCCCGGTGGCGGCGGTGGTGGCGGCTTCGGAGGTGGTATAGGCGGCGGTGGCTTCGGGGGTGGAGGTACCTCCGGTGGCGGAGCTTCAGTAGGCTGGTGATTACAACTGATTTCCACTTTCTTAAATCATACGAATATGAACAGACTGATCAAAACGATATTTCTTGCAGGTATGCTTATCGCTTCGGCTCCCATGGCCAATGCGCTTACGGGCTCTTGGCGCGGCGAGTTGGTGCTGGGTCCCAACAAACTCCCATTGGTATTCAACTTCTCGGAGGATGAGAAGGGGGGAACCCAATGCACGTTTGACTCTCCCAATCAGGGGGCGAAGGGGATCCCGACTATGGTGCTGTATTGCTCTGCCGACTCGGTATTGGTGGCTTGCAGCCAGATAGGAGCGTCGTATGGCGGACGTATCGCCGATGATAGTATCACGGGTATATTCAGTCAGGGCGGTTACTCTTTTCCGCTTATACTTAGGCCGGAGACTCCGATCGATGAACGCAGGCCTCAGACACCGCGGCCGCCATATCCGTATGCTACGATTGATACTGCTTTCACTGCTCCCGACGGGGCTGTGATGAGCGCTACGCTCACTCTGCCTGCCGATGTGGTAAATGGGAAGCGCGTGCCGGCGGTGGTGATGGTGACGGGGAGTGGGCCGCAGAACCGCGACGAGGAGCTATTCGAGCACAAGCCATTTGCCGTGATCGCCGACTATCTGGCGCGCAACGGCATTGCCTCGCTGCGCTATGACGACCGCGGGACTGCTAAATCGGGCGGCGACTTCGCTTCGGCCACGATTTATACATTCAAGGATGACGCTATGGCCGCAGTCGGATTGTTGCGTTCATTGCCTGAGGTGGAGGGCGTGGGTGTGATCGGTCATTCGGAGGGTGGCACGATAGCTTTTATGCTTGGCGCGGAGGATGTCCCCGACTTTATAATTTCGCTCGGTGGAATGGCTGTGTCGGGTAAGGAGACTATTCTGAGCCAGAACGCGCATTCTCTGGCCAGAGCCGGAATCACGGGTGCGGAGCAGGAGAACTGTCTGCGGTTGCTCGGACTGGTGTTTGAAGAGATGGCTGACCAATATCAGCGCGGAGTGTCGCAACCGGTGGATGTGGACTCCATCGCGAAGTCTGAAGGGATAGTGGTGAATCCGGCTCTGATGACCTCGCTCAGGGCATCGCAGGGCTCACGCTCCGACTGGTATGATGCATTCCTCGGGCTTGACGCGCGTAGGTATCTTGAGCGGACGAAGTGTCCGGTGCTTGCGGTGAACGGCGGAAAGGATACGCAGGTGTCGCCGGCTAATCTCGATGTGGTGAAAGCTCTTGTGCCCGGTGCGCAGACGCGTCTGTTACCTGAACTGAACCACCTCCTCCAGCACGCCACAACGGGCGAGCCTTCGGAATACGCCGAGATCCGCGAGACCATAGCCCCCGAAGTTCTTGCCGCTATAACGGCTTTTATCAAGGGGCTGTAATCCTAATAGTGTATGATTACTTTTTGACCACTTATGATGAAGAAGTAGGTAGTGGGGTAGGTCGATTTCACGACGTCGGAGGAGGAGGGTGATTTTTTTGAGGTGGGGATTTGACTTTTCGGGGGGTGGGTAGTCATATATGTAAAGCGACGTCGCAGTCCCGATCTCCGTTTCCCTGATTTATCAATCTTCTAAAATCCGATGATTATGACTACGAAAAGATTCTTCACGATGATGGCCTCGATACTTCTTCTGTCGGCAACCGTAAGTGCTGCTCAACGTCCCCGTCCCGCCGCTGTGGCTCCCCAACAGCACGGCGTAATGGCTCCTCACAAGGATTACTGCCGCCCTGCCGCCCAGCCCCGCAACGATATGTCGCGCCGCGTAGCCATAGCTCTCGACTATCTTGCCCGCCACGCTACGATAGATGCTCGGCTGTATGCCCGCCTCACGGGGCTTGGAATCCGTCAGGCTGAATCGGAGCTCCGCTCAATGGCGCGCGACGCCCGCATACCTATCGTGACTGCCTGCCGGCAACACGGCCTCTATTGCCTCGCTTTCAGATAACACACTGCTACGCGCAATAAAACAGGATGCATCGGACTTGAAGCCGGTGCATCCTTGTATTTTGTATGGGGAATGCTTATTTGAGGCGGGAGAGGGCCGCGGCGATGCGGGCGAAGGCTTCGGTGAGGCGATCGTCGGATGTGGCGTAGCTCAGGCGGAGGTAGCCGGGGAGGCCGAAGGCGTCGCCTGATACGGTGGCTACATGGCCGTCGGTGAGGAGATACATGGCGAGGTCGTTGGCGTCGGCGATGGTCTGCCCGTCGGGGGTGTGCAGGCCGAAGTAGGCTGATACTTCGGGGAAGAGGTAGAAGGCGCCCTGGGGCTCGCGGACTTTGAGACCGGGTATCTCACAGGCGAGGTGATAGACGAGGTTGCGACGGCGCTCGAAGGCTACACGCATCTCTTCGACGCACTCCTGCGGGCCGGTGTAGGCTGCCTCGGCAGCTTTCTGAGCGATGGATGAGGTGCCGGAGGTATATTGTCCCTGGAGTTTGGTAACGGCTTTGGCTACCGAGAGGGGGCCGGCCATGAAGCCGATGCGCCATCCGGTCATGGCGTAGGCTTTGGATACGCCATTGATTACTACTACGCGGTCGGCGACGGCGGGGAAGGTGGCGAGTGAGGTGTAGGTGCCGGTATAGTTGATGTGGCGGTAGATTTCGTCAGAGAGGATAAGGATGTCGGGGTAGTCGGCAAGGACATCGACGAGGCTCTGCAGCTCGGCGCGGGTGTAGATGCTTCCGGAGGGGTTGGAGGGTGAGCAGAGCATGATCATGCGTGTGCGGGGTGTAATGGCGCTGCGGAGCTGGTCGGGCGTGATCTTGAAGTCTTGCTCGATGGCGGCGGGTACGGTGACGGGTACGCCTTCGGCGAGTTTGACCATCTCCATGTAGCTCACCCATGCGGGGGTGGGGATGATGACTTCGTCGCCGGGGTTGACGGTGGCGAGAATCACGTTGCACAAGGCCTGCTTGGCACCGGTGGATACTACGATCTGCGCGGGATCGAGCGAGAGGGAGTCGAGTCGGTTGAAGTAGTCGGCGATGGCACGGCGGAGGCTCATGTAGCCGGGCACGGGGGTGTAGAATGTATAGTTGTCGTCGATGGCTTGCTTTGCGGCTTCCTTGATATGGTGGGGTGTGTTGAAGTCGGGCTCGCCAACGGAGAGGTTGATCACGTCGACTCCTGCTTCGCGGAGCTCGGCGCTACGGGCCGACATGGCGAGTGTGGCCGATGCGGCCATCTGCTGTATGCGCTGTGAGATCTGTGTCATGAGGGTATCGGTCTGTTATGATGATTTGCCTGTGAGTATGGATTTGATATCGTTGAGTTTAGTGAGGGCCGCTACAGGGGTGAGGTTGTCGATGTCGACGCGCAGCAGTTCGTCGCGTATCTGGGAGAGTACGGGGTCGTCGAGCTGGAAGAAGGAGAGCTGGACTCCTGAGCCAGAGCCGGCCGATGGTGCGGGAGCCGCTGGTGTAGAGGCCTGGCCGGCGGCATGATCGGCGCGGTAGTGGCTCTCAAGGTTGGCAAGTACCTGATTGGCCCGGCGGACGATGGCGGGAGGCATGCCTGCGAGTTTGGCGACGTGGATACCGAAACTGTGTTCGGAGCCGCCTTTGGCGAGTTTGCGCAGAAAGACTACTTTTCCGGAGGCTTCGCGCACGGATACGTTGTAGTTGACCACGCGCTCGAAGTCAGCCTCCATGTCGTTGAGCTCGTGGTAGTGTGTGGCGAAGAGTGTCTTGGCTGCGGCTGTGGGGTGATTGTGGATGTATTCGACGATAGACCAGGCGATGGATATGCCGTCGTAGGTGGAGGTGCCTCGGCCGAGTTCGTCGAATAGTACGAGTGAGCGCGGGCTGAGGTTGTTGAGTATGGCAGCGGCCTCGCTCATCTCGACCATGAAGGTGGATTCGCCCTGGGAAATGTTGTCGCTGGCGCCTACGCGGGTGAAGATCTTGTCGACGAGTCCGATGCGGGCGCTCTGTGCGGGCACGAAACCGCCCATCTGAGCCATGAGCACGGTGAGTGCGCACTGGCGGAGCAGGGCTGACTTACCGGACATGTTGGGGCCAGTGATCATCATGATCTGTGTGCCGGTGTTGGAGAGGCTGACGGAATTGGTGATGTAGGGCTCGCCGGCCGGTAGCTGACATTCGATTACGGGATGGCGGCCTTCGACGATGTCGATATCGAAGGAGTCGTCGACGGAGGGACGGTTGTAGCGGTTGCGCAGGGCTACGTCGGCGAGTGCGAGCAGGCAGTCGAGTGATGCGAGCTGCTGAGCCGCAGCCTGCAGGCGTGCGGAGAAGGTGACGACATACTCTACGAGGGCGTCGTAGATGCGCTTCTCGATGATTCCGATGCGGGCTTCGGCGCCGAGGATCTTTTCTTCGTATTCTTTGAGTTCGGGTGTGATGTAGCGCTCGGCATTGACGAGGGTCTGCTTGCGGATCCACTGCGGGGGTACTTTGTCGCGGTGGGTATTGGTGACTTCGAGGTAGTAGCCGAACACACTGTTGAAGCCGACTTTGAGGCTGGGTATGCCGGTGGCTTCGCTCTCGCGCTGCTGCAGGCTGACGAGGTAATCTTTGCCGTGATAGGCGATCTGCCGGATTTCGTCGAGCTCGGCATCGACTCCGGGACGGATCACTTCGCCACGGCTGAGGGCGATGGGGGCGTTGTCGACGATCTCGGCGGCGATGCGTCGGAGCAGGTCGGAGCAGGGATCGATATGGCGCGCCATATCCTCAAGGGCCGGCTCGCCGGATGTGGCGAGCAATTCGCGGAGTGGGGCTATGGCCTGAAGGGCTTCGCGCAGGTGTACGAGTTCGCGGGGATTGATACGGGCGGCGGCGGCTTTGCCTACAAGTCGCTCAAGGTCACCTACGGATCGCAGGGCGTCGGCCACGGCTGTGCGGACGTCGGGGTGCTTGAAGAAGTATTCGACGATGTCGTGGCGGGCGGTGATGGCCTTGATGTCCTTGAGCGGAAAGAGTATCCATCGGCGCATGAGTCGGCTGCCCATAGGGGTGAGTGTGCAGTCGAGGATGTCGAGGAGCGAACGGCCATCGGCTGCGAGTGGGCGGACGAGTTCAAGGTTGCTGACGGTGAAGGGGTCCATGTGCACGTAGGTCTGCTCGCGCAACGGGAGCAGGCGCGTGATATGGTCGACGTTGGTATGATTGGTGATGTCGAGATACTGGAGGCACGCTCCGGCGGCGATGATACCCAGAGTCATGCCTTCGACGCCGAAGCCTTTGAGTGTCTCGGTGCCGAAATGCTTGTGGAGACGCTCGCGGGCGGTGGGCTCGGTGAATACCCAATCGTCGAGCTCAAAGATGAAGCGTCCGGCGGCGGGGCCTTCGAGCATCATGGCTTTGTTGCCTCGCTCTACGAGGACTTCTTTAGGTCCGAATTTGCCGATGAGTTTGGCTATGTAGGCTGAATCGCCCTGGGCGCAGAGGAATTCGCCGGTGGAGATGTCGAGCAATGCCATACCCCAGGCCTTTTTGGAGGGGGCGATGGCACACAGGAAGTTGTTGCGCCGGCCATCGAGGATGTTGTCGCCGATGGTCACACCCGGGGTGACGAGCTCGGTGATGCCGCGCTTGACGAGTTTCTTGGTGGTCTTGGGATCTTCGAGCTGCTCGCAGATGGCTACGCGCTTGCCTGCACGGACGAGCTTGGGAAGATATGTGTCGAGGGCGTGGTGTGGGAAGCCTGCGAGTTCGACGGACTGTGCAGAGCCGTTGGCGCGGCGAGTGAGTGTGATGCCAAGGATTTCGGAGGCTGTGATGGCGTCGTCGCAGAAGGTCTCGTAGAAGTCGCCGACACGAAACAGCATTACGGCATCGGGATGCTTCTGCTTCATCTCGAAATACTGCTTCATGAGCGGTGTCTCTACTACTTTCTTTGCCATAATTATCGCACGCGGGCTTAAATCAGCCTCAAAGGTAGCAATAAAAAATAAGAGGGGGCGTATCAAAAATTAGATTTTTTTATAGGTAGGTAAATGGGAATATCGCTAACTTTGCATTTACGACACATTTTTTCAATCATATACAAGCAATGAAACTACGACAGATACTGACTCTCGGTGCTCTGGGCGCTTCGGTGACCGCGTGGGCCTGCACGGGTCTGATAGCTACTCCGGGCGCTACTGCCGACGGCTCGACGCTCATCACCTATGCGGCGGACTCCCACACTCTATATGGCGAACTGTATCACACTCCGGCGGCTGACCATCCGGCGGGTGCGATGCGCAAGGTGGTGGAATGGGACACGGGTAAGCCGCTCGGCGAGATACCGCAGGCGGCTCACACGTATACCACTATAGGCAATATGAATGAGCACGGACTGGCCGTGACGGAATCGACATGGGGCGGACGCCACGAGCTGGAAGGGAGCGGTATGATCGACTACGGATCGCTGATATACATTGCGCTGGAGCGTGCACGCACGGCCCGCGAGGCTATAAAGGTGATGACCGATCTGGTGGATAAGTATGGCTACGCGAGCGAGGGTGAGTCGTTTACGATCGCTGACCCTAATGAGGCGTGGATCATGGAGCTTATCGGCAAGGGTAAGGACGACAAGGGAGCCGTGTGGGTGGCTATGCGCGTGCCCGACGGATATATCTCGGGCCACGCCAATCACAGCCGCATCCATCAGTTTGACATGGCTCATCCGGGCGACTCGATACTCTTCAGCAAGGATGTGGTGAGCTTCGCCAGAAAGAAGGGCTATTTCACGGGCAAGGATAAGGATTTCAGTTTCTCGCGTGCGTATGCCGAATACGACGGCGGTGCGCTGCGCGGATGCGACGGGCGCGTGTGGAGCTTCTACCACCGTTTCGCCCCGGATATGGATGCCTATCTGCCCTGGATCCTGGAAGGTAAGGGTGATCCGCTACCGCTGTGGGTGAAGCCGGATAAGAAACTGACGGCTGCCGATATGAAAGAGATGATGCGCGACCACTTCGAGGGTACGCCGCTCGATATGACGCTCGACGTTGGCGCGGGTCCTTACCGTGTGCCCTACCGTTGGCGTCCGCTGACGTTTGAGGTCGACTCGGTGACTTACACTCATGAGCGAGCTATCGCGACCCAGCAGACCGGATTTTCGCTCGTGGCCCAGCTCCGCAAGGATGCCCCCGAGCCGATGCGCGGGATCCTGTGGTTTGGTGTAGATGATGCCAATACTTCGGTGTATATCCCGATGTATTGCTGCCTGACGGCTGCGCCCCACGAGTTTGCAGTGGGCAACGGCGATCTTTACACGATAAGCCGCGATGCTGCTTTCTGGGTGACTAATATGGTGGCTAATCAGGCCTACAACCGATACTCGCAGATGATCCCTGATATCCGACGGGTGCAGAAGGCTATCGAGGATTCGATCGATACTGAAGTGGAGATGCTCTATAAGGAGATTCCGACGCTTGATGCCGATGTGGCCCGCCAATTCCTTAATGAGCATTCGGCCGAGTGGTCGCGCCGCTATGTGGAGCAGTATTCGCGCCTTAATGATTATCTGCTCGTGAAGTATCTCGACGGTAATATCAAACGCGAGGATGCCGACGGTAACTTCAGCCGCAACGAATACGGTATGCCGGAATATCCTGCCTTCCCCGGCTATGATGAACGATACTACCGCTCCATAGCCAATGATCCGGAGCGCGGAGAAGCGCTGCGCCTGCTCATTCTTGACCAACAATAATACCATAACTATATGACTGACCGACAGATTACCATTCCCTATATTGCTGCTGCGTATGAAGAACTTGCAGCAGCGGATCGAGAACTCGTGGACAAGGCTCGCGAGGCTACGCATCGCTCGTATGCTCCATACAGCCATTTCTATGTCGGAGCCGCGATACGCCTTGACGACGGCACAGTGGTGACCGGTTCCAATCAGGAAAATGTGGCGTTTCCGTCGGGCACATGTGCCGAGCGCACAGCCTGCTACTACGCGCATTCGGCTCATCCCGACACGGCATTCAACACTATCGCTATCGCTGCGCGACAATCGGACGGCAGCGAGATAGCCGTGCCCGTGGCTCCTTGCGGAGCGTGCCGACAGGCTCTTTTGGAGTACGAACTGCTTGCAGGACACGACGTAAGAGTGATATTGGTAGGTAGCAAAGAGGTGTATATATTACCCTCCGTAAGAGCCCTTCTGCCATTTGCGTTTACGGAATTCTGAAAAAATATTTGCATAATCCAAAAAAGGATTGTACCTTTGCACAGCAAATACGGCAGGTGCCATAGCTCAGTTGGTAGAGCAAAGGACTGAAAATCCTTGTGTCCCCGGTTCGATTCCTGGTGGCACCACACTTAAAATTACAAATCGCTAATTCTAAATGAGTTAGCGATTTTCTTTTTACCTAAATCCCTAAAGTTACCTATAAAGTTACCTATGGATTTGTGCATTAAACGTGCTTTTATTCTCCTAAATTGGATTGATTAAATGCCATTAATAACAACCTTTTAATTTTCGATTGGATTAAAGCTACATTAAAAATTTCCGAAAAAATAGTGACTATCCGCGTGGTGCGCAGGAATAGTCACTATATTTCTACATTGATAGGCGTGTGCCGGATTGCCTTGTGTCGAGATCATTATATCGGGAGTAGTTGCCGACTTCCCATTCGCGGTTTTCTCCGCGGTCGGTGTTGACGTTGAAGCATGAGAGGACTTTCGCAAAATTGAGAGCAAAGACATGGGCGGTCTGCTGGGTGAAATCCTGCGGATGCGATAGTACACGTACTCCTGTCTGGTTTTTGGTCGTCTGACGTATGCGCTGTATGATCGCTCTTGCGTCTTCTTTTGTCAGGTAATGGACGGCAAGATTCAGCAGGTAGGCTTGTCTGTCGTCTGGAGAAAGTCTGCGGTAATCGCTTTCGTCTTGATTGTCCATAGGTATGATCGGAATTGACATACCGTCATTCATCGTAATCCTCAGTGCATATCTTCCATCCCTATTCTTGACGGCATTGACGGATTGTATTCTGCTCCTGAAGTCATGGATTGGCTGTCGGACGAGGTATGCCATTAGTATCTCTTCCGAAAACATTGTGGCGGCTATAGTCAGGGCAACATCTTCCTTGTCGTCCGGTTTTACACCATTGTACCACGCTGCTTGACGCAAGGAAATTGGTTTCTGATATGTACTGCCGGCCATCATCCTGATACGCATATAGTTGTTATGTCCATCGTTGCCAATCTCAGCGGTGAACATATCCCGGTAAACATCAAGTGGCGAAGGCTTGCGTTCCTGTTTCGGCGCGAAGTCTATCAACTCAGACAGTTTCATCACCTTGCTTCCGTCAAAGGCTATCTTTCCAGCATGGTCTACTATTCCATACCCACGTACCTTACCGTTCTTATCCTTCTGAAAATAGATGTCCTGTATCTTATAAACATCTCCGAGCCCACCA
>JAIDTT010000051.1 GCA_029060545.1 Paramuribaculum sp.
AGATGTGGGCGTCGCCGAGGGTGTGGACGAAGTCGCCGGGCTGGAGGCCTGTGACTTGTGCGACCATTAGCAGGAGCAGGGCATACGAGGCGATGTTGAACGGTACGCCGAGGAAGCTGTCGGCACTGCGCTGATAGAGCTGGAGGCTCAGGCGGCCGTCGGCCACGTAGAACTGGAAGAAGGCGTGGCAGGGGGGGAGGTTCATGTTGGGCAAGTCGGCAACATTCCAGGCACTCACGATGATGCGGCGCGAATCGGGGTTGTGGCGTATGTCGTCGATGGCCTGTGAGATCTGGTCGATTGTGCCGCCGTTGTAGTCGGGCCACGATCGCCACTGGTAGCCGTAGATGTGTCCGAGGTCGCCGTCGGGCGAGGCCCATTCGTTCCAGATGCGCACGCCGTTGTCCTGAAGGTATCGGACGTTGGTATCGCCGGCGAGGAACCAGAGGAGTTCGTGGATGATGGACTTGAGGTGCAGCTTCTTGGTGGTGACGAGCGGGAAGCCTTCGCTGAGGTCGAAGCGCATCTGATAGCCGAATGTGGAGCGAGTGCCGGTGCCTGTGCGGTCGGCTTTGTCGGTGCCATGGGTGAGGATGTGGTCGAGAAGCTGGAGATACTGTTTCATGATGTCGGGGTTGAATTGTCGGTAGAGCCGGTGATGGTGGCTTCGACGCCTTCCTCTTCGGCCGGTGGCTCGCCGATGCGCTGCATGAGCGGCTGCGAGAGGCGTTTGCGCGAGGTGGTGTATCGGATGGCGTCGTTGGGGCATACGTTGATGCAGTCGAAGCAGCATACGCAGCGAGAGCCGTCGATGACGTGGTCGGTGAGATCGACGCAATGACCTTTGCACACGTCGGCGCATCGGCCGCACTGGATACACTTGTCGGTGTCGATGTCGATCTGAAATATCGAATATCGCGATATGAGGCCGAGCATGGTGCCTACGGGGCAGGCGGTGTTGCAGAGTGTGCGGCCCGTGAGGGCTCCGGCTATCAGGATGATGAACAGCAGGGAGGCTGCGATGCCGGCGGATATGAGGGTGCTACGCCCGAGCGATGATGTGAGGTCGGTGCATATCCGCTCGTAGGCGAGTGCGGGGTTGAGGATGGAGGTGAGTATCACGGCTCCGCCCATAAGGAGCAGGGCCATCAGGGCGAGTATGCCATAGCGAGCAGCATTGCAGGGCTGAGAATAGCGGTATCGCCTGCGCTCACGTGCGCGAGGTGTGAGTCTGACGGCGCGTGCGGCGATATCCTGAAGGGTGCCCACGGGGCAAAAGGTGGAGCAGTAGACGCGGCCGAATACCATGGTGACGAGTAGCCAGATGGCAAAGATGCTCACCGACATAGTGACTGCGAGCACTATCTCCAGATGCTCCACATAACCGGCTACTCCCGCCAGGCTGACTGTGGGGAGGATGAAGCCGATAGTGAGGATGCACCATACGATCAGCGATATGGCTATGCGCCCGTAGCGCAGCAGGCGGTTGATCATGACTACAAAGTTAAACAAACTCTTTCAAAATAGCCAAGTCCGGGGCTTTATTTGCGCTTGGCGCGGAAGAAGTCGGTGACGAGTGCGGCACATTCGTCGGCGAGCACTCCGGATGTAACGGTGGTGCGGGGATGGAAGGGCCGGTCGGTGAAGCGTGAGTAACCGCGCTTAGGATCGGAGGCTCCATAGACTACTCTCGATATCTGGCTCCATCCGAGAGCGCCGGCGCACATGAGGCATGGCTCTACGGTGACGTAGAGGGTGCAGCCTGTGAGGTATTTGCCTCCGATGGTCTGTGTGGCAGCGGTGATGGCCTGCATTTCGGCGTGGGCGGTGACGTCGGTCAGTTGCTCGGTGAGGTTGTGTCCGCGACCGATGATCTGTCCGTCGGCCACTACGACTGCTCCGATGGGTACTTCGTCGATGGCAGCCGCGCGCCTGGCTTCGTCGATGGCGCGACGCATATATAATATATCGGTGTCCTGTTGGGTCATAGTCTTATGGTCATGCTTTCGGTGGCGGCTGTCACGTCGGGGAATATTTCGGCGGCTTCGGCACGGAGAGGTTCTGTGTCGCGGTAGCGCTTGGAATAGTGGCCTATGAGGAGGGCCTTGGCTCCAGCTTCTTTGGCTATGGCGGCGGCCTGGGCGGCTGTGGAGTGGCCTCGGGCTATGGCTCGCTCGGCAAGGTCGGATGTGTATGTGGCTTCGTGGTAGAGGAGGTCGACGGGGCCGACGGCTTTGGCTACCGCGGGATTGTAGACGGTGTCGGAGCAATAGGCGTAGCTGCGCGAGGGGTCGGGCGGAGATGTGAGGCGGCTGTTGGGATAGATGGTGCCGTCCGGGGCGGTCCAGTCGGCGCCTTCCCTGATGGCCGGCAGGTCGCGGATGGGGACGTTGAGGTAGCGAATCATCTCGCCATTGATATGTCGGGATTTGGGCTTCTCGCTGAATATGAAGCCATAGGCTTCGACGCGGTGGTAGAGGGGGATGGCCCGGACGGTTAGCGATGGGGTGTCGAGGAGTGTTGAAGCTCCGTCGATGGGTATGATATGGATCTCCGGCTCTTCGTCGCGGCAGAAGAAACGGATGGTGCGCTCCATGATGTCGAGCCCCTGACGCGGTACGTAAACATTGATGTGTCCGCCGACTTCGAGCAGCCCCATGGTGGAAAGGATCCCCGGGAGTCCGAGGCAGTGGTCGCCGTGCATGTGGGATATGAATATGTGGCGCAAGCGCGAGAATTTCAGTCCCATACGTCGCATCATGCTCTGTGTTCCCTCTCCGCAATCGATCATATAGAGGTGGTCGCGGAAGTTGATGACCTGCGATGCCGGATTGTGGAACGGGGTGGGTACGGCGGAGCCGCAACCGAGTATATTGATTTCAAACTTTTCCATTTTCAGCAAAGATAGCAAAAAAATTGATTACTTTTGTGATGAAATGAATCAGACGCTTGATACCGTAACCCAGCCCGAACTCTGGAAGATGGCCTTGATGATAGGCCCGAAGAGCCTCGACGTGGCCCTATACCCGCCGCTTGCCCGCGACGAGATGATATGGCATTCGTATGCCTACGAAGAACCAACATTGCAGGCTATTGAAGAAATAGTGTATGGCAATCCGCCGCTGCTTGCCGACTATAAGTCGGTGGTGTGTATAATAGATTACACTCCAGCCGTGGTGGTACCGGCTGAGGCCGACGCCGAACAGGCGGCCGCAATCTACAATGCTACTCTGGGGGAGGACTCGGATGAGGATGTGGCGCTGTACGGCTGCGGAGAGGGTGTGTCGGTGGCTATCCGCCAACCGCGTCAGATAGCGGATTTCATCACGCGCACTTTCTTCAATGTGAAGATGATGAGTGCGGCCGCCAACCGTATAGCCTACTTCAGAGCTTGCAGCCAGAAGGGTACGGCTGTGTATGCTCCGGTGGAGGGCGACCGCACGCGAGTGGTAGCGGTGAGTGATGGCAATCTTCTGCTGGCTAATGATTTTGCGGCACGCACGCCATCCGACGCCGCATATTATATAATGTGGGCTATCGGTGAGCTCGGACTGGATGCGGCTGAAACGCCGGTGTATGCCGGCAGTATAGGTATGCGCCACAGCGAGCTCCATGAACTGCTGTCGAAATATATCACATCGGCTTCGGCTCTGCCGATGCCTCCGCTTCGCTACCGCGGGTCGCGGGCTACGCTTGAAGCGCCGTTTGATTTCCTAATACTTCCCTTATGCGAATAATCAGAGGCAAATATGGGCGCAGGCGATTCGATGTGCCCGGCAATATCACGGCGCGGCCGACTACCGACTTCGCCCGCGAGAATATATTTAATATCATCGAGAATATCGTGGATACGGAGGGTCTCGACGTGGTGGATCTGTTTGCCGGCACCGGCGCAATCACTTTTGAATTCCTGTCGCGCGGAGCTGCCCGTGTCACGGCCGTGGAGAAGGCTGCTACCCAGTGGAAGTTTATCGCCAAGGTGGCGGCGGAGCTCAAGGAGGATAATCTGAAGCTGGTGCGCGGGGATGTGTTCCGCTATCTGGCTACGGTTCCGCAGGGGAGTGCTGACTTCGTATTTGCGGATCCGCCATACAATTTGCCTGAGTTTGATGATGTGCTGCCGGCGGTGATGGACAGCGGTATCCTGCGTCCGGGCGGTTACTTCGTACTCGAGCACCCGGCACGTCGGCGCACGGCTGCCGGATTTGAGGATGTGACGGCTATCTGCGCTCGCAGTCCGTATCTTGTGCGCCATGTGGCTTACGGGAGTGTCAACTTCTCGATCTATCGTATTCCGGAGGAGCCGGCGGCTTTGCAGACTGATTAAAAATCACTATTTTTGCCACGTGAAACTCCAGCCGCGACATATTACCTTCTTCCAGTGGTGTAAACGCTACGTGAGCTTTACGCTCATAGTGGCTGTGGGCGTGATGGTCTATCTGCTGTTTTTTACCGATACCTCCATACCGGAGACTTATCGGTATGACCGCGAGGTGCAGCGGCTTAAGGCTGAGATCAAGGCCGAGACCGATACGCTGGAGTATTACCGCGAGCTCAACCGACGGATCGCATCCGATCCGGTGACGCTTGAGCGCGTGGCCCGCGAACAATACCACATGCAGCGTCAGCACGAGGATGTGTATGTGGTCCTCTCTGAATAATAAACCGATTACAATTTCTTCTCCACCAATCTCTATGCGCAACTCACCCTTATGGTTATGGCTGATGAATGTGGGCCTTCTGCTCATAATGCTCGGCACGGCTATGCCTCTGCTCAATCCTGACTCTACAGCGTTTCGCTATGTGTTTACTATCGGTGCCGTGCTGGCTACTGTGTGCCGCCTGATCACTCCGGGCTATCAGGGAAAGGTGATGAGGGTGAAGCGCCTGGCGCATATCGAGGTGTGGGCTTGCATAATGTTCTGTGTGGCTGCATTCTTCATGTGGTATACCCCTGAGCGCTCGGCCGACTGGCTGGCGTTTACTCTCGCGGGCGGTGTGCTGATCATCTACACGGCATTCATGATACCGCGCGCACTGCGTAAAGCGGCTGAAGAGCAACCGAAATGACCAAAGTATCGAAATAATTTATAAATTTGTAGCCGAATGGCGCATTATCTCACCATAGACCAAGGTAATTCGGCCGCCAAAATGGCTCTCTGGCACGACTCGACGATGCTGGAAACCCGCATTGTGCCCCATCTCTCGGTAGATACGGTGGCTCAGTTTGTGTCGTCGTGCGGAGGGGTGAAGGCCGCGCTTTACTGCTCTGTGGCCTCACGGTCGGCCGAGCTGATGGCCGGTCTGGCCAACTTTATCCCCGATGTGAAGCGCCTTACATCGGATATGCCTCTGCCTCTGACGATCGACTATGGTACTCCCGGATCGCTTGGGGCTGACCGCATAGCTGCCGCTGTGGGTGCGCGTGTGCTCGTGAGTGACCGTCCTGTGCTCGTGGTGGATGCCGGCACGGCAGTGACCTATGATGCAGTGACGGCCGACGGCCGCTTTGCCGGGGGTAATATCGCTCCGGGTATGAATATGCGTCTTGAAGCGCTGCATCGCTTTACGGCACGTCTGCCACGTGTGGAGGTGCCCCGCGAGCTGCCGTCGGGCGAATTTCTGGGTCGCGATACCCAGAGCGCGATGGTGCTCGGCGCTGTCTACGGTATAGTGGGCGCTCTCGAATATTACAAACGACATCTGCCCGACGACACAGTGGCTGTGCTAACCGGCGGCTGGGCTACAGAGCTATCGCGGCTGTGCAGCTTCCCGGTGGTGGTGGAGCCTCATCTGGTGAGCAAGGGCCTTAACAGAATACTTTTATACAATGAAAATAAAGAATAGACTGATCATTGCGATAGCCGCCCTGCAGATAGGCGCATTCGCCACTACAGCACAGATCAATTCGCCTTACTCGAAGTTTGGCTACGGTCTGCTCAACGATAATACGACTGCGGCCCAATCGCAGATGGGCGGCGTAGGCTACGCTTTGAATTCGGGGCGCCAGATCAATGTGATGAATCCTGCGTCGTATGCGGCTGCGGACTCGCTCACATTCCTGTTTGATATGGGTCTGACTTTCTCCACCGTGAAGATGGAGGACACCGACGGAAAGTCGACCCAGTATGGTGGCGGTCTGGACTATATCACTATGCAGGTGCCTATCAGCAAACGTATGGGCGCGAGCCTCGGTATTCTGCCCTTCTCATCGGTAGGATATTCGTTTGGCAACGAGATTAAGAATGGTCTGAGCTCGCGTCAGGGCTCGGGCGGTATCCATCAGCTGTATCTGGGCTATGCAGCCCGTCTGTTCAAGGGCTTCAGTCTGGGTGCCAATTTCTCGTATATGTTCGGCACGACGGTCAACGACGTGTATGCCAATACGGACGGTGGTTCGTCGTCGCTCTTCGAGCAGGTGATGGAGGTGCGCGACTGGCGTGTGCAGGTGGGCGCACAGTATTCCGTCAACCTTAATGCCGACAACCGCATAGGTATGGGCGTGGTCTACTCGCCCGGCAAGACGCTTCTGGGCAATGCCCGCGTGGTAAAGTACGACGTCGAAGCTGATGAGAAGCCCGATACGGTGGCAACGGCGAAGCTGCGCCACAATGCTACGCTGCCCGACTCGTGGGGCGCCGGCTTAAGCTATACATGGAAGCGCCGCCTCAATATCGGAGCAGACTTTACATATCAGCCTTGGTCGAAGGCCAAGACACTTCAGCTCGACCACTTCGATGGCACTCGCTTCGCCGACCGCTGGCAGGTGAATGTAGGCGGTGAGTACACCCATTCCGTACGCGGCAGCTATCTGAGCCGAATTACCTATCGCGCCGGCGGTTTCTTCAATCGCGACTATATAATGGTGGGTGACAACAATGTGCGCGAGTATGGCGTGAGCTTCGGTTTCGGTCTGCCGGCACTCAGCTCCAAGACTGTGATCAATCTCGGCTTTGAGTATCGTCACCGTCAGGCTCATCCCAATCCTCTGCTTAAGGAGAATTATTTCAATATCCGACTGGGTATCAACTTCAACGAGCTCTGGTTCTTCCAGAATAAGATTCGCTAACCGTACTGCCACCGAGCCATGTCGTCAGTCCGAAGTCAATGGTCGGGGAAGTCTCTGAGGTCGCTGCCAGTGGCAGCGGCTCTGCTCATTTTTATCCATATACTCGCGGGCTGCCGCGAAGATGAGAAGGAGATGATGTCGGGCCGGGTGGATCCGGAGACGTCGCCTACGATGACTACCAAAGATGTGGTGACGCTTATCTCCGACAGCGGTATCACGCGCTACCGTATCATCACTCCGCTGTGGCTGATGTATGAGGAGGCTTCGGAGCCGAAGTGGCGTTTTCCCAACGGCTTGAAGCTCGAGAAGTTTGATCCGAAATTCAAAGTCGATGCCTCGATAGAGTGCGATTCGGCTACCTACTTCAAGGACAAACAGCTGTGGCGCCTCGATGGCTATGTGGATGTGAAGAACCTTCAGGGGGAGAAATTTCTTACCGAGCAGCTATTCTGGAATCAGCGTACACAGAAGATTTACAGCGACTCCTTCATACACATCGAGCGCAGCGGACGTGTGATAGAGGGTTACGGGTTTGAGTCGAACGAGACGATGACTGACTATCATGTGCTCCGCGTGTCGGGTATCTTCCCCTCGTCGCAGTTCAAGACCGACTCTGCCGCTCGCGAGCGAGCGGCCGCCGATACCGCTCAGCCGAGGCCCGTGATGCCTGCGCCGTCGCTTCGCGAGCCTAACCGCGCGATACATCCGAGCAATGCCCCTCTGCGTCGTCTCGACGGAGCCAATATACAGCGCGGCGGTCGCCCCAACACCCGTCTGGAGCCCGTGACGGTGGTGGATGATTCGCCTAACTTACTCATGAAGAAAAAGAAATGACAGAACCTACCATATTCTGGCTTGCCATTGCCTTAGTGGCGCTACTGCTCTCGGCTCTCTTCTCGGGCACCGAGATAGCGTATATCACTGCCGACCGCGTCAGGGTGGAGCTCGACGTGAAGGATGGCGGACTGATGGGCCGCATTCTCGGCCGCTTTTACCGCAATGAAGACCTCTTCATCTCTACAATTCTGGTAGGCAATAATATAATGCTTGTGGTCTACGGTATGGGAGCCGCCTATCTTATCGAGGAATGCTGGCTCGAACCGCTGGGTATCAATCAGGCGCTTATTCTGCTTATCTCCACACTCATATCGACGGGAGTGATACTTATCACGGGCGAATTTCTGCCCAAGACGATGTTTCGCATCAATCCTCTTACCTCGCTCAAGGTGTTCGCTCTTCCCATAGCGCTTTTCTATCTGGTGCTACTGCCGATTTCGCTCTTCTCCTCATGGCTGTCGCGCTCACTGATGCGCCTGTTCGGAATCCATAGCACCGGCCGCTCGTCGGGGATGCTGTCGGTGGGCGACCTCACCCAGTATCTTGAGGAGAGCATCGACGAAGTGAACCCGGAGCGTGCGCCGGTAGAGAATGAAGTGAAGATGTTTCACAATGCTCTCGACTTCTCGACTACGCATCTGCGCGACTGTATGCTGCCGCGCAATGAGATCGTGGCCGTGAACCGCGCCACGACCACACGCGACGATCTGGTGGCTCTCTTCACCGAATCGGGTCGAAGCAAGATTGTGGTATATGATGACGACATTGATAATGTGCTCGGTTACATCCATGTGAGTGAGCTCTTCGATCCGCAATCGGACTGGACGGAGCATATCAAGCCCGTGATATTCGTGCCGGAAACGCTTCTTGCCAATAAACTGATGCGGCGCCTGCTTTCCGAGAAGCGCTCGATGGCTATAATAGTAGATGAGTTTGGCGGCACGGCGGGTCTTGTGACCCTCGAAGATCTTGTGGAGGAAATCTTCGGCGATATCCGCGACGAGCACGACACTACCGGTGAACTGGTACGTCAGCTCGAACCGGGGGTCTACGAGTGCTCCGGCCGAATCGAGGTGGAGACACTGCGCACGGTATATCATATCGACATTCCCGAGGATGATGCCTACCAGACGCTGGCCGGCTACATCCTGTTCAATACAGGTGCTATCCCGTCGAAGGATGAGGAGCTTGTCATAGGTAGCCATCTATTCACGATAATGCAGCGCACGGCTACGCGCCTTGAGCTGATACGCATCCAGCCGGCCCCCAAATCCGACGAAGAGGAATAAACTTTCACCCGCCACTATTGTCTATATAAGAAATAACTTACAGCTATGATGCGACGCATATTATTCTCACTATTTACGGCCGTCACCCTTATGGTGGCGATGGCAGCCGACAATAAGGCTGCAATCACATTTGCAGAGACTTCCCACGACTTCGGTACGATCAAAGCCTCCGGCGGCAAGGTATCGGCCACCTATACGTTCACCAATACCGGCAGTGCACCGCTGATGATTGTGTCCGTATCCAACGGCGGCTGCGGATGCACCACTCCTTCCTATCCCAAGGAACCCATAGCTCCCGGTAAGTCGGGCAAGATTACGATCCATTTCGACCCGACCGGTCGTCAGGGCGAGTTCAAACGCAAGGTGAAGGTGACCACTAATGCCGGCGGCAAACGCCAGTCGCTTACATTCTCAGGCGTGATAATACCTTGATGATATGAACAGATCCATGTATATACTCGCGGGGGTGCTGCTGTGTGCGGTGTCGTCGCTCTCAGCCGAGGTTACGGTCAACTGGCTTAATCCGGTCCATAATTTCGGTGCTTTTAAAGAGGAACTCGGTCCGGTGACCTGTACGTTTCTCGGTGTGAATACGGGTACGGACAGCCTCGTGGTGCTGGATGCCCGCGCCAATTGCGGCTGCACACGCCCCACCTATTCACGTAAGCCGGTAGCACCCGGCGACACGGTGGAAATATCGGTAAGCTATCACCCGAACGGTCGCCCCGGTCGCTTCGACAAGCATGTGAGGGTGACTACGAACGCTACCGACAGCCCTGCTACGCTCCATGTCAAAGGCACCGTGATAGGTAAGGCCTCGACGCTCACCTCCCGCTTTCCGGTGGCCGTAGGTGCGATGAGGCTCAATCACGACGTATGCCCTCTGGGGCAGACCTTCCGTGGCCATGTGCTGGCCTCGTCGGTAGAGATGTATAATGCCGGTACCGACAGTGTGCGGCCATATCTGAGCCGTAAGCCGGAGGCGTTCAATGTGGTGTTTCAGCCTGAAGTGATCGCGCCGGGCGAGCAGGGAATAATGTCGCTCACGGCCTATACGGCGCGTGTGCCTGAATGGGGTCTCGTGGCGGATTCGCTCATCCTCGTGCCGGACGGCGGCACGGCCGAAGAGCATCCGCTGACTATCGCCACCACTATGATCATCACCGAGGACTTCTCGGGTCTTACGGAGGAGCAGCGCGCCAACGCTCCGCTGGCCCGCGTCAATCCCGGCAAACTTGACTTCGCCGACATCAGCCGCGACGGGGGCAAGCTCACTCTCAAATTCTCGATCAGCAATGCCGGCAAGAGTTCGCTATCCATACGCCGCATCTACTCGGCGTGCGATGCCATAAAGATTACTTCGGCGCCCAAGAGTGTAGCTCCCGGAAAGTCGAAAGAGGTGACCGTGACCCTCGATCCGAGTCTGCTTCCCGCGGATGCCGATATTCTCAACGAGCGCATCTCGCTCATCACCAACAGTCCTAACAATTCCAACCTCACACTCCGAGTGGTGGGGCGCATCAATCCCTGATTATGGACAATCATCACCACTGTCAACACGACCATCCTGAAAATCAAGCAGAATACACTGGCCTGACTGTCAATTCCGGCGTGGCTCAGCCGCCGTCGGTCAATCCCTATCTTCGCCGCCACCGCCGCCAGCCGATGCCTTCGGCGTCGGAACTCGTGGAGGGCATACTCCGCGGCGACGTGACGATGCTTTCGCGCGCCGTCACACTTGTGGAGAGCCTTTCGTCCGACCATCAGGCCGTGGCGCAGGAGGTAATAGAGAAGTGTCTCCCTCACAGCGGCAACTCTCGGCGTATCGGTATCACTGGTGTGCCGGGCGCGGGCAAGTCGACATCGATCGACGTATTCGGCCTTCACGTGCTGAAGGAGGGGGGTAAGCTCGCCGTGCTCGCCATCGACCCATCGAGCGAGCGCACCAAAGGCAGTATTCTCGGCGACAAGACACGAATGGAACGCCTCTCCATACATCCCAATGCTTTCATCCGCCCCAGCCCGTCGGCCGGATCGCTCGGCGGTGTGGCGCGAAAGACGCGTGAGACCATTGTGCTCTGCGAGGCCGCCGGCTACAATAATATATTTGTAGAGACAGTGGGTGTGGGCCAGAGCGAGACAGCCGTACATTCGATGGTCGACTTCTTCCTGCTGCTTCAGCTTGCCGGTACTGGCGACGAACTTCAGGGTATCAAACGCGGTATCATGGAGATGGCCGACGGTATTGTGATCAACAAGGCCGACGGCGAAAATATCAATCGCGCGCAGCTGGCGCAGGCACAGTTTCGCAGCGCCCTGCACCTCTTTCCGCCTACGGAGAGCGGATGGCAGCCTGAAGTGCTCACCTACTCAGGCTACTACGAGCTCGGCATTCCGGAGGTGTGGGATATGATAGACCGCTATTTCGCCCACGTAAAGGCTAACGGCTACTTCGAGGTGCGCCGTTCGCGTCAGGCCCGCTACTGGATGTATGAGACAATCGACGAGCAGCTCCGCCGCCATTTCTACGATGATCCGGTGATAGCTCCGATGCTTGCAGAGAAGGAGGAGCGGGTGCTTGCCAACCGTCTCAGTTCGTTTATGGCCGCGCGTCAGATGCTCGACACTTATTTCGGGCGCGGTGAAAAATAATTTTTGCGCTCTCGCCGCTTTTTATTAGTTTTGTGCGAAATTACGCCAATTAGTGCATCATTAGAAAATGAAGTCGAATCGCCCCCGTCGCAGTCACTCGCGTGGCTCTCAGACTATTTCCATCGTCAGTGTATCGCTGGTGCTGGTCATACTCGGTCTTGTGGCACTCACGGCGGTCACAATGGACCGTGTGGGACGTCAGCTCCGCAGCGGAGTGGGTATGGTGGTGATAGTCGACGAACTTGCCACCGACGGAGCTACCGACTCGCTGGCACAGATACTCCGCACGTCGCCTACGGTAGCGGAAGCTCAGTTTGCCTCCGCCGAGGAGGTCAACAAGCGTTGGGCCGAACAGCTTGCCGACAGCGAATTGCTCGAAATCAATCCTTTCCAGCCTGAGTATGAGCTTACGCTCACTCCGGAATACTCGCATCCCGACTCGCTCGAATCGGTAGCTGCCGCTCTGTCGGCTCTGCCGGCCGTCTACGATGTGAAGGTGCATACCGAGATGGCGCGCAATGTCAACACGACTCTCAATTCGATACTCATCATTCTGCTGGCCGTGGCCGGCGCGATGCTGCTTATATCGCTTGTGCTGATCAACAATACCGTGCGTATGGAGATCTATGCCAAGCGCACCGTGCTCAATACGCTTCTCTACGTCGGCGCCACCCGCGGCTTCATCCGTCGCCCTTACATGGTGCGCGGCCTGTGGGAGGGAGCTCTGTCGGGTGTGGTGGCATCGGCTATTCTCGCCGGCTTCCGCCTGTGGGTGGCCGACGCTTATTCTCCGGTGGCCGACGCATTGCCATGGGGCGCATTCTTGGTGGTGGCCGCGGCTCTGATCATCTTAGGGTCGCTGCTATGCGCCGGAGCCGCCTGGCTGGCCGCTACACGCTATCTGCGGCGCTCATACGACCAGATGTTTGAAATCTAACGAAACTCTCAATTACCACATTTTATATATATGACTCAGATAAAGCCTTCAGCCTCTCTGCCTTTGAAGAAGATCAACTTCATCATCATGGCCGTGGCCATAGTGATGATAGTGGTCGGCTTTGCCCTGATGGCAGGCGGCGCTACCGACGACGGCTCCTTCAATCCCGAAATATTCTCCACCCGCCGCATCGTGGTGGGTCCGGCTATTGCTTTCCTCGGCTTCGTAGTGATGGGAGCCGGTATCATGTGGCCCTCACGCAAGCAGCAGCCCGAAGCTACCTCCGACTCAGAAGAGAGCAAATAATCTATCTTATACACCAAGCAAATAATTCATGGACAGTATCGACGCCCTGATTCTGGGCATTGTACAAGGCCTGGCCGAATATCTACCTATCAGTTCGTCGGGCCATCTGGCAATATGCCGCGACATCCTCGGCATAAATATCGAAGGCGCCGAGGCGCTTGAGTTTGACATAGCCCTTCACGTAGCCACGGTGCTATCGACCATAGTGGTGCTGTGGCGCGAATTCGTGCCTCTCTGCCGCTCTTTTTTCACGGCAAAGAACGACGACAATACCCGCTACGTGCTCAAGCTGCTGCTTTCGGCAGTGCCTGTGGCTATCGTCGGTTTCTGCTTCAAGGATGATGTGGAGCGCATCTTCGGCAGCGGGCTCACCATAGTAGGCATCTGCCTTATAGTCACCGCCGGCCTGCTCACCTTCGCATACTTCTACAATCACCGTCCGGACAATTATACGCCCGATCACCGTCTGCGCGAACACGATATACGCTGGTCGGATGCACTGGTGATCGGCTGCGCTCAGGCAGTGGCGGTGCTTCCGGGTCTGAGCCGAAGCGGCTCTACTATAGCTACCGGTCTGATTCTTGGCGACCGGCGCGACCGCCTCGCACAGTTCTCCTTCTTTATGGTGATAATCCCCATACTCGGTGAGGCACTCCTCTCGGTAAAAGATTGGTTGAGCGGAGAGGGCGTGACCGGCACTATAGGGATGATGCCGGTGGCTATCGGCTTCATAGCGTCGTTCGTGGTGGGCTGTCTGGCCTGCAAGTGGATGATAGCGCTGGTGAAGAAGGGCAAGCTCGTGTGGTTTGCCGTGTACTGTGCGCTCGTAGGTATTCTCTGCCTCGTGTGGTAACTAAACGATAATATATAATGGACTACTTCTCCGGAGCTACATTCTATATCGACAAGCCGGTGGGCTGGACCTCGTTTGACGCCGTGAAGCGGCTTCGCTCGGAGCTGGTGCGCCGTCTGGGAGTGCGCAAGCTCAAGGTGGGTCATGCCGGCACACTCGACCCGTTGGCGTCGGGCGTGATGATCGTGGTCACCGGCCGTGCCACCAAGCGCATCGAGGAGCTGCAGGCGGGAGTGAAGGAGTATATCGCCACCATTCAGCTCGGCGCCACGACTCCCAGCTTCGACCTCGAGACGGAGATCGACGCCACCTATCCCACGGATCATATCACCCGGGAATCGGTGGAGCAGGTACTAAAGCAGTTTACCGGCACTATCAGTCAGGTGCCTCCGGCCTATTCGGCCTGCAAAGTAGACGGCGTGCGTGCCTATTCGCGTGCGCGAAAGGGCAAGGAGGTGAACCTGAAGCCCAAGACACTTGTTATCGATGAGATTGAACTCCTGGAGTGCAATCTGCCGGAGATCGTGATCCGCGTAGTGTGCAGCAAGGGTACCTATATCCGTGCTCTGGCCCGAGATATCGGGGAGGCTCTCCGCTCGGGCGGTCATCTCACCGAGCTGCGTCGCACCCGTGTGGGCGACATCGATATAGCCTCGTGCACATCGATACCCGAGGCGGTGGAGGCTATCCGCACTTCATCCGTAGAGTACCCCGACTGGTATGAGGGGCCGCGCCGCGAGGACTGTGCCCGGCAGTAAATTCAAGATTACAGCATTCAAGCAAAAATATATACAGACGTATGAAACTTTCGCAATTCAAATTCACTCTTCCCGACGAACTTATCGCTCAGCACCCCGCACCCGAGCGCGACGAGTCGCGTCTGATGGTGGTGCATCGCGCTTCCGGCGAGATCGAACACCGCATATTCAAGGATATCATCGACTTCTTCGAGGAAGGCGATATATTCGTATTCAACGACACCCGAGTATTCCCTGCCCGCCTCTACGGCTACAAGGAGAAGACCGGCGCCAAGATAGAGGTGTTTCTGCTGCGCGAGCTCAATGCCGAAAACAAGCTCTGGGACGTGCTCGTGGAGCCTGCCCGCAAGATCCGTATCGGCAATAAGCTCTATTTCGGTGAAGGCGACAATATGGTGGCCGAGGTAATCGACAATACTACTTCGCGCGGCCGCACCCTCCGCTTCCTCTACGATGGCCCCCACGATGAGTTCAAGCGCGAGCTCTTCGCTCTCGGCGAGCCCCCGCTGCCTCACTATATACTCCGCGAGCCTGAGGAGATGGATGTGGAGCGCTATCAGACCATTTATGCCGACAAGGAGGGCGCCGTAGTAGCTCCCGCCGCCGGCCTGCACTTCAGTCGCGAACTGCTCAAGCGGCTTGAGATCAAGGGCGTGGCTCAGGCTTATATGACCGTCCACTCCGGCCTCGGCAACTTTCGCGAGATCGATGTGGAGGATCTCACCAAGCACCGCATGGACTCCGAGCAGATGGAGGTGACTCAGGTGCTCGTGGATATGGTCAACGGCGTGAAGGATTCGCACCACCGCGTATGTGCCATCGGCACCTCCGTGCTCCGCGGCATAGCGTCGGCGGTGAGCATGGGCGGCCACATGAAGACTTACTCGGGCTGGACCAACAAGTTTATCTTCCCGCCGTATGAGTTTACGGTGACCGACGCTCTGCTCTCCAACTTCCACCTTCCCTATTCGACGATGCTCATGATGGTGGCTGCCTTCGGCGGCTACGATCTGGTGATGCGAGCCTATCAGGAGGCAGTGAAGGAGAAATATCGCTTCGGCGCCTACGGCGACGCAATGCTTATCCTCTAATCCGCCGCAGCAGGGCGCTCCCAAGTATCGCCGGGATGGAATATCTCACGCTCAAGGCCGAGTCGCAGGCTGTGTTTCGCGAAAAGATGTCGCGCTTCATCGCGTTTGCCATTCCGGTGGCTGATGCCGACGAAGCGCGTGCGCGTATCGCGGCCATAGCCAACGAGTATCACGACGCGCGCCATGTGTGCTGGGCCTACCAGTGCGGCCCCGCGGGCGAGGTGTGGCAGCTCAACGATAACGGCGAGCCTTCCGGTACGGCCGGCCGGCCGATACTCGGGCAGATCCGCTCGGCAGGCATCACCAATGTGGCCATAGCTGTGGTTCGCTACTTCGGCGGCATAAAGCTCGGCACACCGGGTCTCATAGCCGCTTACCGCGAAGCGGCGCGTATGGCTATCGAGGCCGGCGATATCGTCACCGCCTGCGTGATGCAGCCCGTGAGCTTCACCTTCCCTTATGTGGCTATGAATGATGTGCAGCGCATCCTCAAGTCCTCCGACGCCACGGTGACGGAACGCATATTCGACAATACCTGCTCTATGACCGTGAGTATCCGTGCCGACCAAGCCGAGGCGCTTGCGGCCCGGCTCGCCGGAGTAGACGGCGTAACCCTCCATTGACATTTCACATTATATTACTTAACTTTGCCTATCACACCAATCATCGCAATATGGAAGAAACATTACCCCAGCGGCTACTTTCCGACCCCGACGGACTCCTCACCTACGAATTTATTGCCAATAATATCGACTCTGTGGAGCCGATGATGCCCGCTCTGGTGGCCAATATTGTAAGAGTGGATGCCAACGGCCAGTTCTGTGTGTCGGCCGCCCGCTATCTCCATGCCATCGATGCCACCCGCTTCTCGGGGGCTGTAGACACCCTCATTGAGGCAGCGATAGACCGCGATCGCGACCGAGCCTATATCGCATTGCTTCTCCCCGATATCTGGGGTGCCGACTATGCCGAGCGCGCCGACGAACTGCAGGCGCAGTCGCGCAATTTCCGCCGTATATATCGCCGCATCTATCCTACCGGTATCTGAGTGCCACATACTCTAATGTGACAAGACCTATATGGCGCTACAGCCATATAGGTCTTGTCGTTTCTTTTTGGGGGAGAGGCAATAAAAAAAGGGTAAGCTTACTACATCGCACCGCTACAACCCACTACCCTTGCTTCGGTCAGGACCTGGGGGATTCGCGGGGAGCTGGTCGTGTAGGACTTACCCGGCCACAAAAGTACAGCTTTTTTCTTATTTGCGCAAATCCCCGGCCTATATTTTCCTCCGGTCGGATGCGGAAAAGGGCGACGGGAAAAAGTGTGTGTTACGATGTTGTCAAAAATATGTGCCATATCCACTCCAGCCTTGTGTATCTACCAGATTGGTGCTAACTTGCAGTGCTTTTTTGAAATAGAAGAGTCGACGGAGATAATAATCCAACAAATATGTAGTATTAACACTATTTAACTATAAATATGTTGACAAATCTAAAATCGGGCTATATATTTGCCATCGATTCATCGCATTCCACAATCCTGACTGATTGACTGGAATGCGTTGTCGTATCTTTACCATCAAAACTAATAGTTCAAACAGTAACCTTAAAATCAACAACAGACCCTAAATCTAACACTTCACTCGAAATATCTACTGACCCCGAAATTCATCACCCATACTTCTAATTCAAATTTAATACATCATCTTTTATAAATTTACCTACACTGCCAATCGCTGATTCTGATTTCTCTTCAGGAAAGCCGCAGTTCCTAAATCCGAATTAATTCAATTCAATTAATAATCATTTAACAATCAATCACAAGTATGAGAAAATTTTTACTTCTTCTTTATGTATGTCTGCTTATTCCGGCTATAGGTTTAGCCGACAATAAGTGTCTTAGGGACTTGATGGGTAGTTATTCTTTTCTAAATATCTATGAAAATCGCCTTCTGGTGCCTTATGACGCTCTCGGTAATGGTGCGCTTCCGATGACCGGAGCAGAAGACTACACACTGTCGATGTGGATAAAGGTCGCTGAAATTACCACCAACAATAATTTAAAATCCAATGGCGGTGTGCTTGCCAGCTTCGGTCCGAAGCAGAACGAAAACTACGCCGGTAACTGGAATGTGACCGTGACATCCGCGGGTGCAGTCAGTGTGAAAGGCGATGCCGCATCGAGCCATGGTGCGGGTGTGGGATTTACATCGACCAGTGCGGGCAAAATCACGCTCGACCAGTGGTGCTACTTTACCGTAGTGGTGGATAATACCAACCTGAAGGCTTCGATCTATTTTGATGGCACTCTTGCCCATGAGGCTACGCTTTCTGCCCCGATGTATTACACGGGTACGGATGCAGCGTTCCATCTTGGCGGTCTGGGTATGAAAGCTTATATCGACCAGGTAGAGCTCTATAATACTGCTCTTTCTGCTGAGGATGTTGCCACAGCCCATAAGGATCCGTTTGGCTTCCCGTCGTTGCAGAGCCTTTACACGCTCGATGAAAAAATTGCAGGTAGTTCAGGTCAGTTTGCCAATACTCTCGAAAATGGAGTAGATGCAATTGCCGAATACAATCAGGTTAAAGGTTCCGGATTCTCTGTATCGTCTTCCGGTATTTCAGGCTCGTCTAATGCTGAATACACCGGTGTTCTCGACGCGAGTGATCGTCCGCTGAGCTATAAGGTCATCATAGATCCCGATATCGAGAACGGTACTCTCGCTGTGACAAATGGTGGCGAGGCAATCGACGGCAGTGCTTTTGTGGATGCCAATACGGTATTGACGCTCGCAGCTACTCCCGCAGATGGTTTCTATTTCGTGAATGCATACGCCAACGGCGTGATTGTGAGTGGAAATACCTATCAGGTAGTGGGACGTACTACTTTTACCGCCAGCTTTACTGACCAGACAGTGCCTCTTACCGTTGAGAATCCGGCTAATCTTGAATATACCATTACCCGCAATGGTGAGGCTGTGGAACTTGACCGTATGGTGCCCGGTGTGACATATACCCTCCAACTCACCGTACCTGATGAAATCAATCTTAAGTATGTGGCTCTCGGGGATAAGGGCGTTTCGGCTGAGGCCAACGGCGATTATCTCTTCACTATGCCTTCCGAGGCTGCCACTCTCCTTATCAACGCAGCAGAAAGAGCTAAATTTACACTTACATATCCCGTGTATGAGCAGGGTACCGTGAAGGTAACGGCTAATGGAGCTGAACTTGCATCCGGATCTATAGTGCTTGAAGGTACTGTGATCACTGTCAATGTGGAAGCTGCTGAAGGCTATGCTACATCTGCTATTATGCTCAACGGCACCAAGATTCAGAATGGTTCGACCTATAATGTGAACCGCGACATCGATATTCAGGCCACCTTTATTCAGGCCAGTGCAGAGCATTGTACACCGTCGCCTGTCGATGGCCGTTCGGTGGCAGGTGAGATAACAAATCAGGATGCGCGTTACTTCACAAAGGCAGTGATCTCCGACGGTAGCAGCTCGCTTGAAATCACCAAGGACGGAGCCAATGCCAATGCCGCATTCGGCAATGCCAAGGGTCGTCCGGTATATGATGCCACCGCTGCTGTGCCCCAGTTTATTGTGGAGCCCGGTAAGACTATCACCGTCACAACTACCGGCGCCGGTAAATGGATGGACTCCTATATCTTCTTCGACAGCGATCTTAACGGTCTTGATGAAGCCGACCTTGTGCAGTTTACTGCCGGTGGTGACGTGAACTTCTGCGGTAGCAAGTCTTTCACTGTATCCCGCAAGGCTACTACCGGTGTGTACCGTATGCGCTACGTGCTCAACTGGCTTGCTAAAGAAAACGGTCAGCCCGTCAACGCACCCAATCCCTGTGTGTATGGTCAGGAAAATTCCGACAATGGCGAGGTCGTGTTTGACGTAGATATCGTGATCGTGGGCGAAGAGGTGGAAAATGAACGTACGATCTCTGTCGCTTCCGAAAATGATGCATACGGTACGGTTGCCATCACCGAGCCGGCTACGGACGAGACCTCGATTACCACTAAGCTCCGCTATGTGACTGTGGAGGCTACTCCCGCCGAAGGCTATTCGTTTGTCAACTGGACTGATGCCAATGGAGATGAAGTTTCGGCCTCTGCTACATTTGAATATGAAGGTGATGCTGATATCGCTTTGACAGCACACTTCGGTTACATCTTAAGCTACAGTGTAGAAGGTGAAGGCTCGATCATCGTATCCAATGCCAATGGTGATCATGTAGCCGATGGTGGCGTCGTGCCTGTGGCTTCTGAGGTAGTATTCGCTCTGACTCCTGCAGCCGGTAAGACAGTAAGCTCCTTTACCGTCAATGGCGAAGAGCATTTATCCGATCTCGTTGACAATGCATATACTGTAGTTGTAAGCTGTAATACAGAAGTTGCTATCGTGTTTGATGATTTCGCTGCTCACGTGTCGTGGACTGTACGCGGTAACGGTGAGGTTGAAGCCGGCTATGAATGGAACGACGAGTATACAGGCCCTGCCGATACTTTCACCTCCGGTGATATGATTTCCGCAAGCACTTTCAATGCAGAAGATGGTCTTACACTTTGGGTATATCCCGGTGAGACTGAAAGCGGCGACTATGAGAAGATCGAATCCGTCACAGCTCAGATTGGCGACGGTGACGCCACTGACGCAATGGGCGAGCTGATGGATGATGGCGGTGAGAATGGCGACGGCCTCCTTGCAACCGGTGCTCCCGTCTACTACTACACTATCTCCGAACTTCCCTCGGCTGATATGATGGTAGTGTTCGTGTTCTCTCAGAATGGTGTATCTGCTTCGATAGATAATATCTTCGCCGACGATAACTCCGACGCTCCGGTCCTCTACTACAACCTCGACGGTGTACGCGTCAACGGCAATGCTCTCACTCCCGGTATCTATATCGTGAAGAAGGGTAAGAAGACTGCCAAGGTTTATGTAATGTAATCTCACATAATACAGAAAAGGGAGGCTGTGCCAAAATTTGGCGCAGCCTCTTTGTGTGTATTTATATGTTAAATTTGGAGTGGAAATTGCGCACGTTTTGAATTTGTACTAATTTTGTTTGCTTACTGATGTGTTATGACGCCGATTTAGGCGACTTTACAATAAAAAATCGCATCGGTTAACATGTTTTAACTATAAAAATTTGAAGCAAGTGAAAAATGCCTCTAAATTTGCGACTGATTCATCGCATTCCACAATCCCGACTGATTGACTGGAATGCTTTGTTGCACTTATAAACTATCACACGATTATTCACCTTAAATCCTAACACTACTCAGAAAACTTCATTCATCTATCACCCCGACCAACGAATCTGCATCTCTCCAAAAAATCCGTGAAAATCCAAACATTAATTAATAATCACTTTTCAATCAAATCACAACTTATGAGAAAAGTCTTACTTCTACTCTGTGCCATTATGATGATGCCGGCGCTTGCATCGGCAGATAATATGGCAGTCAGAAAGACAAAAGCCTCCTCTTATCCCAATCAGCAGCCGTCTGAGGCACGTCTGAACATCCCCTATGAATCAATAGGCTACGGATCTCTCAGCACTGTGGATCCCAAGGGTATGGCAGGCACTGAATCCTACACCTATGCAATGTGGGTGAAGGTTACCGAAATAGTTGCCACAAATAATGACAATTCCAAGAATGGCGGCGTTCTTGCGTCTTTTGCTACACTTGAACACAACAACTACAATGGCAACTGGGCTATGACCGTTACTCCCACCGGCGAATGCTCGATTGTGGGGCATGGAGCAAACAACCATGGAGCCGGTGTAGGTTTCGCAGGTAACGTATCCAAGACACTTCCTATCAACGAATGGGTATATGTAGCTTTCGTAGTCGACAATACCAACCTCAAGGCTTATATCTATTTCAATGATGAAGTAGCCTACGAAGCCACACTTTCCGGTGCGATGTACTATCCCTGGGCTGATGGTTGGTTCCAGGCAGGCGCGTTTGGTGTATCTTGCGACATCGATGAAGTACAGATGTACAATGCTCCTCTCACGGCCGCTCAGGTTGCTATAGCTAAAGATAATCCTCGCTCCATCTCTTCGCTTAAGAGCCTCTATACTTTTGATGAAGTAGCCGAAGGCACCACCGGCACATTCAATAATGTGCTTGATAATGGTCTTAACGCAAAGGCGCTTTTCCAGACCACCACTCACCGTATCTCCTCCAGCGATGGCGGTATGGTAGAATGGGGTAAGGACGCAGGACGTACCGTTGAGACTGCAGCATCCCTCGTAGAGTCCAGCCGCGTTGTAGCCCCTGTAGAAGTTACCGTAAATGTAGCTGATATCGAAAATGGCTCACTC
>JAIDTT010000052.1 GCA_029060545.1 Paramuribaculum sp.
CTCACGGGGTGCAAGGATGGCTGTGTTGACAGAGTCGGGAGTGATCTGACCGATCTTATCCGCTGTCACACCTGTTTCTGAGAAATCGGCGGATGTAAAGCCGCTGTAGTACAAGCGTGCGGTGGCAAACTCTTCTTCCGAGATGCCGTCGCCACGGACAAGCGTAGTCGACACCTTAGCCATCTGGTGCTTGAAAACCAGATCAATCGTTTCGGAATATTTCCTATCCTTAGACTCGGCGATCAGGAAATCATAGTCCACTATGCCTTCCGACTGGTTGGCAAGAGATACAGTCTTTACCTCATTTTCGTTTAGATAAGGGAACCATGCTTTAACCGTCCCTACAATATGAGGCCACGATAAAGGATTCTGTGTTCGCTTTACCGAGCCATCGGTGTTGAGGAAGTATTTTCCGGTCACAGGGAATGCAACGCCGTTGGAGGGATATATTTTCACAGCTATCAGGTCGTCGTCATTCCAAGAGTCTTTACTGTCAGAGCGCGATGCAAGTCCCTCCACCGAAGCAGTGATCTTCAGCGGGTATTTTCCATCCGGAAGCGTTTGTCCTGTTCCGAGGTCAAGCTCATCCTGCGAACAGGAGGCGAGGCCGACACACAGAAGGATTGCCGCAGCAGATCGAATTATATGTTTATTATTAAATTTCATCATTCTGTCGTTGTTTATTCCTGGAAGTTCGGGTCACCGTCGATGGTGGCCGTCATGAATCTGTCCGGTTCTTCCTCCCACCCCTTGATGCTCATCTGTCCGACCATAAGTCCATGTTTGGTGACCTGAATAGAGTAAGTGTAATGACATCCGGGTTTAATTTCGCCACTACTGAACGCAAGCAAACATTTGTATTCCTGCAATGGAGCCCCGGGATCCAATTCATCCGTATAAATACGCAGAGTCACGCTTCCACCCTTCAATGTCTGTGGGAATACAATGAGCGATGGCATAGGCTCTTTGTCTACAACAGTGTTTTTTGAGAACTCCATCTTGAGCCCTCTTTCATCTTCGGGGGTGTCATCATCTACGGAGCACACGCCGGTTGTGGTATTGAAAGTGCCATCCACCACCAATTCCTCGAGGTCGTAGGCCACCATTGTCGAAACGTCGACACCTTTGCTTATCTCCACACCGTTGTTATAAGCGGACTCGCTGCTGATAAACGTGAATGTCACCTTACTCATCTTATGAGCAAAAGTGAAGTTTACCTTAGGATCGGCAGCAGTGAATCCCGACTGACTGTCCCATAGGAAGTCATAGGTAGGTTGAATATCGGAAGTCTGCTTATCAGGCCCCGTATTAGCTGAGATAAGGCCATCTACGCCAGGAACGGTGCCTTCGGTGCCGTTAAAGGGATAGTAGGCTGTAAGGGTCATGGGTTTGTAGAAGAACAGATCCGTACCCGTGAAAAATCCGTCGCCGGCAGCAGTGGTATATTCCACATTGACATAAGGACCACCGACGGCTCCTACCGTTGATGATATACCTATTTTATCGTTTGGAGCCCATTTGGCTTCACTGGCGCGCGAGACTGTACTTTCTCCGATCGTGGCAAATATTTTTGCCGGTTGCGGCGCATTACCCGGATTATCGTTGTTATTATCGCATGAAGCCAATACCAATGTAGTGGCCGCGAGGATAAATATATTTTTCATCTTATGATAATTTTTCATATAGTTTGTTTCTACTTCGTACTAATCCGAAACCGCTTCCGAACTCAGTTCCTCTTCGGTCCAGTCAGTAATGCCCATCGACTGTAGCTCAATCTGAGTTTTGTCGATTTCAAAAGAGCCCTGATAGGTGTAGCTTTTGCCAACATCCCATTTCATATCCTTGAATGAAAGAGTGATTTTCTTCGGAGCCTCGGCGTCACCGTTGACTGTATAGGTAAAAACGATTTTGGCCTTGGAGTCGACTGCAAAAACCTGAGGCAGCATAATCAGAGCATCATTGGCGGCGAAGAGGTTTACGGGGTTCGCTTTGTTGACAAGTTTCACAGGCTCGTCAAAAATCACCGTGAGTTTGGCATCGCCCTCCTGCCCGGCAATCTCTACCACATTATCATCGGTCTGATTATTGGTTAATATGGCCGACGGCAGAATGCTGAAATCAGCTTTGGCTTTTATACCCGACACCTCCAGTTCGTTGATAAGTACATATTCGTCCTTCTTCATAAGATCGTCGTCCAGCGCCAGAGCTACATTGACCAGCGACTGTATGTGTCGAAACTTGAGCGTTACAGGAGCATTGCCTGAAACATATAGTCTACGATGTGTAGCCACGCAGATATCGCTTATGTCATCTTTTTTCTCTACTACTCCTCCGGTTGTAGGGATGGTATATGTAAATGAAAGTCGGGAATCGGAGTATTGCGGGTTGGCGGCAGGATCGACTACCGAGACCGGAGATACTGCGACAAATGAATGTATATGCTTCTGGAACCAATACTGGACGCCTGAATATGTCCATCTGCCGTTTTGGTATTCAACCTCTTTTTTGTCGAATATCACCAGAGGAGCAGCATCGTCATCCCCCTGGAACCTCATATCCCCGTAGACCGCAAATCTGTCGAATGACGGCGTATCGGAAGCACGCGACAATCCGGAAGTGGTAAACGACACTTCTGTACCCACACCCGTATCCGTGCTACCATCGGGCATATCCGAATCACACGCCGACAGCATACAAGCCATGAAAGCGGGCAAAGAATATAAATATTTCAGTTTAAGATACATTATCTGAAGGAGTGTTCTATTTGTCTTATAGTGTTTATTCTTGCGGAATCTCCTGGAGAGGAGATGTCCGGTTGGTATCAGTAAGATATGGGGTTAATAAAGATAGACACGGAATCAACCGTTTTACGGCCGGTGGCGTCAAGCCGTCCACCTCACGGTTTTACCCGTGATTAGGACGACTCGTTCGCTTTATCCGTCTATACTTAAAATTATAATCGCAAAATCTTCCGACAAGATAATTATTAGTTGGCCGAGAATGTAATATCGGTAGCGGTGCTTGTACTGGTTGTCCAGTCGTTCATGCTCTGAGCCACTTCAAATACGATGGGCTGGAGGTTGGCAACCGTACCTGTAAGAGTGATGTTGTAGGTATAGTAGTATCCCTGCTGCCAGTTGGGAGCCCAGTGACCTTCCATATTACGCGACAGGATAAGATTTTCGGAGGTGTGTTCAGTTCCCTTATACAGTTCGAGGGTAAAGTTGAGCTGCACGTTGGGCTCGGTGTAAGTAAACGGGAGCACATAGTAATATCCGGTTTTCGGTTTCTCTGTAGTCTTCTGTGCCGAATTTGCCACACCGACTCCGTCGGCCGACGGGAATTCCAGACGCATACTGATGTTGGCCTCTTTATCAAAATTTCTGACAGGAGTATTACCCCAGCCCTTGGTTTTGGTGAAAGTACCGACGTTGCGGAAATTTATAATTTTCACATCCTTGATCACGACATCATAATCAGAGGCAAACTCGCTGGTGAAAATAGCATCGATTTTGGTAAGGATGTGTTCGAATGTGAAAGATACATTCGCGTTGGGGGTATCGTCATCTTCCGTTTTCGGCTTTGCCTTTATCTCTTTCTGCTGTGCATAGATGAGGTCGTGATTGTGGAAAGCATCGCAACGGAAATTGGCAATATAAAGCTGGCGTTCGGCGCCGGTAGCATTAAGGTCAAGACCTACGGTACCGAAATTGTTATCGAGAGCCACATCAGCGCAGCTGTATGCAAAGAAGCTATATGTAGCATCGGGCACCCAGAAACGTGTGCCGCTATAGGTCCATTCAGAACCCTGCTTCGTAACAGCGTCGCCACCGAAAACCTGAATAGGATTGGCTGTCTGGTTCTCTTTCGTGTAGAAACCGTACACAATGAACTTGTCGAGGTTATCTACTGTCAAATCTCCTTTCTGGGCATCGGCGCGGCTTTGTTTCAGCACAGCGTTTTCAAATCCGATCGCATTACTTTGAGAGCTGAGATCGATTGTCTCTTCGGAAGTACAGGCAGAGAGTGCAGCGGCACCCAAAGCGAGGAAAAAGAATTGTTTCTTCATTTTTTAGATTATTTTTAAGTAATTATTTTTCTATTAACTGAGTTTCTCAAAATTTATGGTTGTACTTCAATAGGCAGGTCGATGACATCATGTTCAGGCCAGTCTACGACATCGACTTCGAAACCGGATTCGGATTCTCCAATCTGATCCTCTACACGAAGGCCGGATACGGTGATCACTCCACCACGGGGCTGCTTCTTAAGTTGGTCAGCAATATCATAGTTGAACTCTATGGTTTTGCCGTTTTTAAGAAGAATCTCAAGATTGAGAGAGAACGGCCGATCCGATGTTTCGGATTCAGCTCGTCCGTAATATTCATCCGGGAAGCCGGGAATACCAAATGTGCGTACATGCGCTTCACAACCATAATCCTTCACATCGCAATCATAAAGGATAATAGCTGATTCATCCGACGTCTTGCCATCACGCAAATAAACCGATTCAGCCATACCGGCCAATGCTCCGCGGGCTAGAGACACATGTTCCAACCCATATTCAAACTCATAACGCACTACATATGTATATACAAGCGGCTGCATCTTTACGTCGATCGAGTGATGATCGTGGACAGCGAATGTAGGCGCCTTCTCTACATAGGCAGCATAGAGCACATCGGGCGGATTTGTGGAACGCGCATCGGGATGGTGCTCATTGATATATGCCATACCGGCGCGTGTGCGTGATGAGGCTGTGGCACGAGCATCAGTCAAAGATGCCACATCATGCAGCATAATATATTCGGTATCGCCATTGTAGAGCAGGTAAGACTGACCATCTCCAAGTTCCACACTTATTTTACCGCCTTCAGGATTGAGATATTTTTCGCCTGTCGTGCCATCGGATTTGTTTATTATCATATTGACCCATTCAGGACGCTGTGGGCGCACATCATCATATTCGAAGCCATGCAACGCGGCATCCCAGTTGGCCGCATGATTCATACCGTAGTCGCGCTCCCATTCATGTTCCCAAGCCAACCCGAGAGTCAGAGTGGGATAGTGATCGTAACACAACTCAGTACGCTGACACGCTGTAGACAGAGTAAGCACCAGCAGCGCGGCGGCAATTGTATTATATCTTATTCTATTCATTTTGTTCATTTGGAGTTTTTAATTGGAATCCGCCATACCAGCGACAATTTTAGTCTTAGCGGGCCGACGTAATTGATATCCTTGGTGAGCTGGTAGAGAAAGTGACCGCCCGCGGGGAGATACTCCTTATCGCGGATTCGCATATATCCGACACCTACACCGGCGTCCAGCGACAGATGCTTGCTTATCGGCCACATATACCCAACCGAAAGTCCAGCCATTACGCCTTCACCCTCGTGGCCCTTACGACCAAACATTCCATCAAGGTCGTACAGACCAACGCCGCCGAAGAGCCCGACATACATACCATGCCATTTCGAACGATCGATAGCCCAGTAACGCACCTCTGGTATCACGGTAGACAGACGATATACCCTGCGCGGAGAACTCTTCGACCACCACGCGCCCTGAGCCTCAAGAGCGACAGACCATCGGTCGGCAAACTTCCACTCGGCTTCCAGATTAGGCATAAGCACAGCATAACCGAGGAGATTGGTCTTGAGAGCGAAATCGCTGTCTTTTACCGTCACCGGCACAATCGATTCAGATGGTTGAGTCTCTACCACCTGTTCCTCCGGCGCCTCCGACACTGGATTCTCTTCAACGGTCTCCGTCGGAATACTGTCGATCAAGTCCGGTGCAGACTCTTCAGGGCAAGTCACCGCCAGAGAATCAATGTCGCGCTTCGGAACCACAAGGCGTACCGTAACGAAGTCACCCTGCTCCGTATGATTCCGGGTTACGAAGCAATCCTCCGTCAGCCCCTTGCGGGTAATCAACTCGGACTTCACACGGTTTGATCGTATTTTGGCGATTGCGCGATTCTTAGCTTCGCTCTCCCTGGAAGAGCAATAGCCATCGACATGGAGCATTATTTCATGCCCGGTTATCTTGTCTTTAAATCGATCCAAACAATCAAACAGCCTTGTCAACTCGGCACCATTATTCATTCCGGGAGCAAAGAACCCGTCTTTTCCCGACAGGAACCGAAACGTAAGCACACTGTCAGCTTTCTCCTGCGCAGATATCGGAAACGCAAGCATTACAAACAGCGATACTGCCATCAGCAGCCGTATAAGGGTCGGTTTATTCATTATAATTCTTATTACATTTATCCTTGGCTAATGAAAACGCACAGGCGTCGCATTACCGGCATAGATTACTTCAAAATACAAAATTAAAACACAATGCCAGATTTCGCAAGTTTTTCACTGTTAAAAGCTCGAAATCCGAGCGAAAAAATTAAAAAAACCGGTCGTTTTTTCTATTACCAATAATATTGGTTAACTTTGTAATTCAAAAAATCACATACCGATTATGAAAACCAACCTCAGTTCACAGATCAAGCTCGAACAGATACCCCGTCGGTACTACGCCCCACAGGGCGAGATCGAGTTAGCGGCCCTCACCCGCGAAGAGAAGGTGTATACCCGCATCTTCGAGACAGCAAACGATGGAAGCCAATATCTGGCTGAAAACATCGCCAAGTACATCAACATCTATGTGCAGGAGCATGGCAAATGCGTGCTCGCACTCGGCGCCGGAATCAACACCCACAACGTCTACGCCTCCCTCATCAATCTTCACAAGGAAGGCAAGGTCAGCTTCAAGGATGTGATCGTATTCAGCATCAGCGAATTCTTTCCGCTGATCGAAGGCGGCCCCTGCACTCTCACCCGACTGAAGGACGTATTCCTCAATCATATAGACATCAAGCCCGAAAACATCCGCACCATCGACCCGGCAGTCACCAAAGAAAATATGTATGAGTACTGCAAGGCCTACGAAAAGTCAATTGAGGATGAAGGAGGTATTGACATAACCGTATGTGAGATCGGCGCTCTCGGTTCACTTGCATTCAACGAACCCGGCAGCCCGGCCACAAGCCTCTGCCGCCTCGTACTCCTCGGTAGCGAGACACGCCATATCATCTCCTCCGACTACAACTGCGACAATGTGCCCACCACCGCCATCACCCTCGGTATCGCCAACCTTCTCAGCGCCCGTCGTGTGCTCACGATGTCGTGGGGCGAGCACAACGCCGCCATCGTAAAACGCACAGTAGAGGAACCCGCCACTGCTCAGGTACCGGCATCCTTCCTTCAGGGCCACCCCAAGGCAAAGGTCGTGATCGACCTTCCCGCCGCCGAAAGCCTTACACGCATAAGCCAGCCCTGGAAGGTGACTTCATGCGACTGGACCGACAAGATGATCCGTCGTGCTATCGTATGGCTGTGCCACATGACAAAAAAGCCCATCCTCAAACTCACCGATAAGGACTACAACGACTGGGGTCTCGGCGAACTGCTCGCCCTCTATGGCTCGGCTTACAATGTAAATATAAAAATCTTCAACGACCTCCAGCACACCATCACCGGCTGGCCCGGTGGCAAGCCCAACGCCGACGACACATATCGTCCTGAGCGCGCCAATCCCTACCCCAAGCGCGTGATCGTGTTCTCCCCCCATCCCGACGACGACGTAATCTCGATGGGTGGCACACTCAAGCGCCTCGTAGACCAAAAACACGACGTACACGTAGCTTACGAGACCTCTGGAAATATCGCCGTAGGCGACGAAGATATGATGCGCTACTTCTTGATGATGGACAAGATCGCACCCATGTATGGTTTCGGCAACGACGACTACAAGAAGCTCTCTTCCGAGGTAAGCGAATTCGTGAAGCAAAAGAAGGCAGGCGATGTAGATAGCGCTGAAATCCGCGAAATCAAGACTATGATCCGCCAGGCTGAGGCGACTATCGCCTGCAACTATATCGGCGTGAAGCCCCAGAACATCCACTTCCTCCGCCTCCCCTTCTACGAGACCGGTACCATAAAGAAAGGCGACCTATCGGAAGCCGATATCAATATCGTGAAGAAGCTCCTTGAGGACGTCAAGCCCCACGAGGTATTCGTAGCCGGCGACCTCGCCGACCCCCACGGTACACACAGAGTATGTACCGACGCCGTTCTGGCCGCCCTCTACGAACTCCGCCACGAAGACTGGATGAAAGACTGCCGCGTATGGATGTACCGTGGCGCTTGGGCCGAATGGGAAATCGACCATATAGAAATGGCAGTGCCCATCTCCCCTGAAGAACTCCGCTTCAAGCGCAACTCCATCCTCAAGCATCAGAGCCAGATGGAGAACGCACCCTTCCTTGGCGATGACGACCGCCTCTTCTGGCAGCGTGCCGAAGACCGCAATCGTGCTACAGCCCAGCTATACGAGAGCCTCGGCCTTGCATCCTACGAAGCCATGGAAGCATTCGTGGAATACAAGCCGATCAAAGATTAAACGCATTATATAATATTATATAAGTAAATTATTCGTGCATCCGCAAGCCAAATGCTTGCGGATGCTTTTTTTGGGGTGGCCCAATGGACTTTTTTGTAACTTTTGCGTCACATTGATAAAACATTGTTAAATCATTAATATTTATGTCTGAGTGACCGAAAACTTTCAGACATTTTAGTGTTATTATTGCAAACTACGGAGATTATAAAGAGTTATACACGATTCTACCGAGGTTTAAAATGGAAAACAGAACGAATTTTAGAATGTAAATTGTATTTGCAATTCGAATCAAGTAGATAACAAATCACCGAATTTAAGATTGCAAATCAAACAAAAACAACTGTAAATTACAACAACAACGTCTCCTGATCACTATTTCGCCTAACCGCAATTTAAGAATTCAAAATTCATTACAAATCAAAACAACGACGCAGAAAGCCGGTTTTAAGATTTATTCACACACATATATAATTATCGGAAAACCTGCGAAATACACCTATTTTATAAACAATTAATTTAAACACCACGTACAGAAGTTCGTTTTGAGCTTCTATGCGCCACCATTAGCACCAATATATTATCGATACCATTAGACAACAGTTAACTACGACACCATATTTAAACCACAACTCCAATATACCGCAACTCTGGCATTACGAATTGAAGCATAGTCTAAAGAAGGCTATGCTTCTGTTATATTTCACAAATTACAAAAGCAAATTTTGTGTTTACATCAATTAATTTGGTTTTTTAAATAATAATGATTACATTTGTACTCGTTTACCAAACTAAATTAACAATATGGACATCGTTTCACGTTTAAAAACTTTCATTTCTTACCTTACAATTCCCGTAACTCAGTTTGCCGACAACTGTACGATAGCACGTCCTACCCTATCGCAGTTGCTCAACGGGCGTAATAAAAAAGTGAGCGATGAACTTATTGGTAAAATTCACGACGCCTATCCGGAATTATCTGTACTGTGGCTGATGTTTGGCGAAGGCGATATGCTCCACCACTCCGCTACAGCCGACACAAAACCGGCCGAAGCATCAATATTTGATTTCGACACAAATCCTATTATTCCGCCAGAAGAAAAAGAGACTCCGCGTATCGACTTCAATTCCTATCGAGATCCTGACACCGAGCAACCATCCATAGCAGCAGATACAACGGCCTATGGCGATGTCACCAAGTTTAAAGCCGCCGACAGCAAGGCGGACTCTCCTTCCGGAGGATCATCATCACCTATAGAGTCGCTCGCCTATAATTCAGACTCGCGCAAAAAAATCGTAAACATTATAGTATATTACAGCGACAACTCGTTCGAGTCGTTTGTGCCTAACCGACAAGATTAAGGAATTGCTGCATCAATCCGGGCTCATCAGCAAAGCAACCGCTGGCAGCTACCGTAACAGTTGATGATTCCTGTTTTTCAACTCCCCTCATCATCATACACAGATGACGTGCCTCACAACGCACAGCCACACCCTTACAGCCTTTGATTAATCTATATAGCACCCCGGCAAGCTGCTCCGTGAGCTGCTCCTGCACCTGAAGCCTACGCGCCAGAGCATCTACTACACGCGCTACCTTACTAAGTCCAACAATTTTCTGACCTGGAAAGTATCCGATGGAAACTTTCCCGAAAAACGGCAGAATGTGATGCTCGCACAACGAATAAAACTCAATATCCTTCACTATCACCATACCCGTCGATGTGGTCGAAAACAAAGCATTTCCCACTACTTCATCGAGATTAGCACGATAACCCGATGTAACGTACGACAATGCTTTGGCGGCACGCATAGGTGTGTCGCGTAGCCCTTCTCGCATCGGATCTTCTCCGATAAGCGTCAGTATCCGGCTGTAGTGGTTGGCTATCTCTTCTATTACTTCCTGGGGTAAATCGGTTTGGGTGAGCTTCATATCTGTTTTACGAAACTTTTATGTGCTATTCGAGTACGGTTCGCGTCTCGCGATAAGCAGATGCAAACGAGGTGGCTGAACCGAAAGCTCTGCATATCTCTTCAGCTACTGCTTTAGCCTGCGCTTCTGTCTCAAAAAAGCCTACATGAACTCTGATAATATTGCCGGAGTTGATAGTCACATTGGTCGAACCGGCATACTTCGGAAAGCGACGACGGATATTGGCGGCCAGACGCTCAGCCTTATCCTTCACACCGGTACGCGACTGCTCACGAAACACTTGTGCCCGATACACCACCTTCGACACTCTTCGTGGGCCGATAGGAGCTATCTGTTCATTATATTCCAGCATCTCCAACACTCCGGCCGGCGCGATAATGATATTCTTTCCCGAATCGGCAAAGTGTGTCACGATATCCGGATCTTGCTCTGGAGTGGTAGCATTGCAACAGACTGTAAGAGCAAAGCTTACTATCAAGAAGAGATACCTGTTCATGTCGTGGAGTAGATTGGTTTGATATATTAAAACGTAATTAGGTCACAAAAATACAAAATTATATTCTTGTGACCTAATATGTGGGTATGTGTTCTATTATTCGAATGCGTTCACAATGCCCATGAAGCTCTCAGCATCAAGGGAAGCACCACCGATCAGACCGCCGTCTACATCGGGTTTGGCAAAAAGAGCTTTGGCATTGGAGGGCTTGCAGCTACCGCCATAAAGGATCGAGGTGTTGTCAGCTACTTCCTTGCCATACTTCTCGGCAATCACATTGCGGATGAAGGAGTGCATTTCCTGTGCCTGATCGTCGGTGGCAGTCTTACCGGTACCGATAGCCCATACGGGTTCGTAAGCGAGGATGATCTTTGAAAAATCCTCAGCAGAGAGATGGAAGAGTGCATCTTCGATCTGAGCCTTAACCACGTCGAAGTAGGTGCCGTTTTCTCTCTCTTCGAGCACTTCACCGATGCAGAAGATAGGAGTAAGACCGGATTCGAAAGCAAGGGCAACTTTCTCCTTAAGTGTTTCAGAAGTCTCACCGTAGTACTGGCGACGCTCCGAATGACCGAGGATCACGTAGGTAGCACCGGTAGATGCTACCATAGGAGCGGAAACTTCGCCGGTATAAGCACCCGAACGATGATCTGCACAGTTTTCAGCACCGAGACCGAGCTTCGACTTGTCGATTACCTCATTGATAGAAGCAAGGTGGGTGAAAGGTACAGCAATGATTACGTCGCACTTGGGAGTGGCATTGGCAAGAGCGGCATTTACTTCTTTGGCGAGTTTTACGCCTTCAGGCAGAGTGGTGTTCATCTTCCAGTTGCCTGCTACAATATTTTTTCTCATTATTCAGATAGTTTGTTGGTTATGCTTATTTAAATCAGCACACAAAATTAGTCATTTTTTTTGGATTCCTCACATGTTTTGCGATGTTTACGCAGCAGTTGCAGTGCCATTTGTAAAGCAAATAGCACAGCCAATATAATTCCCATCAATACGGTCACCTTTAGGAACAACTCTCCATCGGAATATTCCAACTGTCCGAGAGGATCGGTACCGGCAAGTTCATCCTCCTCCATCTTCACCGGATCTACAGCGCCAAGATTGCGCTTACCCACAATTATACCGCTGCGGATATATACCACCGCCATTGTGCCTCGCACAAGCTCTTTTATCATAGTTGATTCCGACCGATATATAGGATATTGAGCCATTGAATAGTCGCGCCAACGATCCATCTGGTCACCCGGCATATCAGTGATCTCAATCAGGCTACCGCCTTTATGGAGTATATAGCGTTTGAGCTCATTTATAGTATATGTGTATGCCGGGCTGGCTCTGCGATAGTCGGGAAGGGTCACTATCAGTTGCTCCCCCTCTATATCGATTACATCATCCGTCACTTCGTCGCCCATATCATCATATATAGCCAATTCCGTGCCTGCGTCATCGTGGAGGATATCATTGCCCATAGTCCGAGCCACGAAAGTCCATGTCGAATCCGGCAATGAATCAATCGTAAACGCCATCTGCTCCCCATCTTTCTCATATATGAATTCTATCTCGGTATCATAATCCGACTCATCTTCTTCCGAATCATCCGGCAAGATTTGAGTGCCCACAGGGAATGAGCGGAAATCGACCATAGGCTGTACCACATAGCCGTAAAGGCTCACGAAAAGGAAGTATAAGAGTCCGGCCATCATCACCATCCATTGGAGATATGGATGATACAAGCCTTTGACCTTATGATTGAATATCAGCAGATATACGAGACCAACTACAATTGCCACATTTTTCCAAAACGTCGCTGCATTAGAGATCACAATAAAATCGCCGAAGCAACCGCAGTCAGGCACCGGACTTTCGATATATATATATAAGGTAAGCGGCAACATCACTGCCATGATGGCAGACAACAACCACACCGATACACGTCGGTAACATCCGGTCACAAGCGAAAGCCCACCGAGAAATTCCGCACATGCTATTGCGATGGCTGCTACGAGACAGAGCGAATGAGGCTGATCCACATGCCATACCTCCAGATACTCCTCTATCTTATAGACGAAGCCCCATATATCCAGCCCCTTGGCAATACCCGATACAACAAATACGGCACCGATAAGCAACCGAAGCAACCACACGATCCACCACTTTTGCCCGGTAAAGAAGTTCTTTATTGCATCTGTCTTCATTCCGAGAGCTTTATCAGGGCAAAAGCGGCATAGTTGACCATATCCATATAGTTCGAGCCTACACCTTCCGACGCGATCGTATGGCCGCCATTATCCTCAATTTCCTTGTTGCGGTCAATCTTGGTGAGAATAATATCGACAAACGAGCTTACGCGCATCTGGCGCCAGGCTTCATCATAATCATGGTTTTTGGCAAAAAGCAGCTGCTTGATCTCAGCAGCATGCTTATCGTATGCAGCGAGAGCTTCTTCGGCCGTAATATCAGCGCTGTCAACGAACCCGCACTCGAGCTGGATAAGTCCGATAATACCGTAATTCACTATTCCCATGAATTCCGGCTCTATGCCCTCACCTACCAGCGACTCCCCTACCAACTGCAGGTTACGGATACGCTTTGCTTTGATAAATATCTGGTCGGTAATCGTTTCGGGACGCATAATCCGCCACGAGGCACCATAGTCCTGAAGCTTTTTCTGAAAAATATCCCTGCACTTTGCCATCACCTCCGCATATTGGCGGTTGGTATCGTGAACCATTGTATCTGTAGTATCTGCCATTGTGATTGTCTGATTTTATGTTTCTTGGCAAAGTTAACAATTTTACACGAAAAAACCGGCTGAAAAATTCAGCCGGCTCATATTAATAGGATATTGTAATGCCTTATTTGAGCTTGTTAGTATGAGCTACATAGCCCACAAACACAAGGATAAAGGCTGCTAATGCAAGACCTGCACCAATAGAGGGGAGAACTACGCCGACACCGCTGGTAAACAATGTAGCTACGAGAAAACCGATTGCTAAGAAAGCAAAGATAAAAGCTAAGACGATAAGGAATTTCATAGTAGTAAGTTTTAAATAGTTGTTTCTTTGATATTAGAACACTGCAATCACCGCGATGTATCTTCCTTTAACCTAATTTAACCATACAATCAGCCCCACCTTCTCCAACCGAGAGGCAGGGCTGCATTATCGTTAAACTCTATTGGATATTATTGGAGAGATTTCCACTCTTCTGCTTCGTCTACATACTTGTCGCCAAGACCATAGTATAGATGCCATAGAATACCGGCCACTTTGCCGTCGCCTACCATCTGATCGAGATCGTAAGCTTTCTTGAAGAGATCGGCAGCAGTAAGTTCGGTAGCCTCGATTTCGGGAGTTACCACATCCTGACTTTCCTGACGCAGAAGCTGGGCTTCGTTGTAGTACATACGGGCAAGATCGAAGAATGACTTGGCGTAGGTAGGATCAAGTTCGGTTGACTTGGCATAGCTTTCTTTTGCTGCTGCATTATCATTATTCCATTCCTGAATATAACCCTTGATGTCCCAGATCTGAGCAAGCATCGAAGTGTTGTCAGCAGGAGTGCTGGCGATACCCTCTTCAACTACCTGCATAGCGGCGGGATAATCCTTCTTGGCAAGATAGTAATTGATAAGCTGACCTACAAACTGCACATCCTCAGTACCATACTTTTCATAACCAAGTTTGGCGAGTTCAAACATCTTGTCGAAGTCTTCCACGCGACGGGCAGCCTCCACACCATAAGTGTAAGCATATATATTATTGTAGTTGTGCTTGATCGCATTTTCCATCTTGGAGAGAGCCACGAGGTTATCACCGTTCTGGAGCTTGCACACACCCTGATAGAACATGATCTGGCCTACTACAGAGTCAGCATCTTCTACTATCTTAGCTTTCTCATACTCGGGAATCGAGGGAAGCTGGCAATAGAGTTCCCATGCATTGAAAGCACCATCAAGATCCTGAGTATCATAGAGGAATGCGCCGGCGTTTCGCACCTGAGGATAGTAATCGGCCACCTTTTTAAGGATGTTTTTGCTTTCTTTAGGCTTTACCTTACCCTTTTCGTTGGGTACACTGTCGAGCTGCAGAGCTTTGAAGTAGTAGTTATAGCCATCAACGAGAGCCTGCGAGCCCTGACGGATTGCCTCATTGGAAGGCTTGTTGCCAAGAGCGATCGCATCAAACACATTGTCGTAGCAACCGAATGCGGCACGTGCGGCAAGCATCCAGGTATTCACATTGTTAGCGGTAGCGGGATTGGTAAGGGCAGGCTGAATAGCTTTGAGTGCAGTTGCATAATCGGGATTGGCTCCCTTGAGCTGATGCTCTACATCCTTTACCAGACTTTCCTGAGCCATAGCTGCCACTCCTGTCATCATGGCAATACCCAGAAGGCAAATCTTTTTCATAATCTAAGGTAATTTGTTAGGGTTTATTATTATAATATTTATTTTTTGACGGATTTATGATACAAAAGTTTAATCATTGGATTCCTCTGCTACTGCATCGGGCTGATCATTGATAATCTCTCGTTCAGCTTCCTCTTCCACAGCCTGCTCCGATTCTACACAGCACACGGAGGCTATAGTGTCGTTACGCTTTTCGAGATTAATCAACTTCACACCCTGAGTTGCACGGCCCTGCACACGTATATCAGCGACCTTGATACGCAGTGTGATACCACTCTTATTGATAATTACCAAGTCATTGTCATCGTTGACACTCTTGATGGCAACCATCAGGCCGGTCTTATCTGTGATATTCATAGTCTTGACACCCTTACCGCCACGGTTAGTGATACGATAGTCATCGAGAACCGAACGCTTGCCAAAACCATTTTCAGATAGTACCAATACATTATTGACGGTATCCTGAGGCATACAGATCATACCGACCACGGCATCATCGTCGCCGTCTAGGGTCATACCACGTACACCTGTCGTCACACGTCCCATCTCTCTTACCTTGCTTTCATGGAAGCGGATGGCGCGACCCTGACGATTGGCAATCACAATTTCCGAATTACCATCGGTCAACTCTACAGAGATAAGTTTATCCTCTTCGCGGATGATGATTGCCTTTACGCCGTTGGCACGCGGTCGCGAATATTCTTCAAGCGAAGTCTTCTTGATCACGCCATCGCGAGTGCAGAACACAAGATTATGGCTCTTAACGAATTCCTCGTCATCAAGCTTCTTTATTTTAATAACGGCATTGACGGCATCGTCAGGCTCGATATTGAGCAGATTCTGAATTGCGCGACCCTTCGAATTCTTGGCGCCTTCGGGCAGATCGTATACCTTGATCCAATAGCACTTGCCACGTTCGGTGAAGAATAGCAGAGTGCTGTGCATCGACGCCGGGTAGATATATTCGATGAAGTCCTCATCGCGGGTATCGCTACCCTTAGCACCGACGCCGCCGCGGTTCTGAGTACGGAATTCGCTGAGCGGGGTGCGCTTGATATAGCCCAGATGCGAGATCGTGATAATCATCTCGTCGTCAGCATAGAAGTCCTCGGCATTGAATTCGCCTGCGGTATAGTCGATATCTGTCTTACGTGCATCGCCATACTTCTCACGCACTTCTTCAAGTTCCTCCTTGATAAGATTCCAGCAGGCAACGGGGTTATTGAGAATTTCTTCCAGACGGGTAATCTCGGCCACGAGCTCATCGTAGTTGGCTTTGAGCTTGTCCTGTTCGAGACCGGTAAGCTGCTTGAGGCGCATTTCCACGATAGCTGCCGTCTGAGCATCGGTAAGTCCGAAGCGCTCTGTAAGTCGCTGGCGGGCTTCATCGGTCGATGCCGACGAGCGGATTATATGTATCACCTCATCGATATTCTGCGAAGCAATAATCAGACCTTCGAGAATATGAGCTCTTTCGCGGGCCTTGCGGAGTTCGAAAGTCGTACGGCGGATAACTACATCATGGCGGTGATCCACGAAGGCCTGAAGCATCTCTTTGAGATTTAGCGTCTTCGGGCGGCCGTCGACGAGCGCTACATTATTTACTGAAAATGATGCCTGCATCTGGGTCATTTTGTAGAGCTTATTGAGCACCACATTTGCATTGGCATCGGCTTTCAGCTTTATCATTATGCGCATACCCTTATAGTTACTTTCGTCGTTGATATCGGCGATACCATCGAGTTTCTTCTCGTTTACGAGGTCGGCGATATAAGCTATAAGCTGCGCTTTATTTACATTATACGGAATTTCGGTCACCACGATGTTCTCATGGTTGGCCTCGGTCTCAATTTCAGCTTTCGCACGGATTATGATACGGCCGCGACCCGTCTCAAAAGCATCTTTTACGCCCTGATATCCATAGATCGTGCCACCGGTCGGAAAGTCGGGAGCCGTCACATATTTCATAAGCTCACCAACTGTGATGTCGGGATTGTCGATCAAAGCCTCACAACCGCGGATACACTCCGTAAGATTGTGGGGCGGAATATTCGTTGCCATACCTACTGCGATACCGGAAGCTCCGTTCACGAGCAGGTTGGGGAAACGAGTCGGAAGCACCACGGGCTCTTTACGCGAGCTGTCGTAGTTGGGCTGGAAATCAACGGTCTCGCTATCAATATCGGCAACCATTTCCTCTCCGAGACGCTGCAGGCGCACTTCGGTATAACGCATGGCAGCAGGTCCATCACCGTCGATCGAGCCAAAGTTTCCGTGACCGTCGACAAGTGTATAGCGGAGCGACCAATCCTGCGCGAGACGTACCACAGTATTATATATGGAGCTGTCGCCGTGGGGGTGGTATTTACCCATCACTTCACCCACACAGTAAGCGGCTTTCTTATAGGGGTGTTCGTAAGTATTGCCCATTTCGTTCATTCCATAAATCACACGGCGATGAACGGGCTTGAGTCCGTCGCGTACATCCGGCAGGGCTCTCGACACGATTACCGACATCGAATAGTCGATATATGCCGATTTCATCTCATTCTCAATATTGATTTTTAAGATGCGATCTTCTTCCAACATATTGTTTCTTTTGAGCTTTTGATATGCTTTGGTTTGGTTATCTTAAATCAACGCCTTCCGAGGCGTCATTTAACAAGCAAAGATAAGCATTTTTTCTGAATTTTACCATATTTTTTGACTGCTCTTTTTTTGGCGATTTTTTGGCACAATTATTGCTCTTATGTTGTTATATAAGAACAGTATCATTTTTTATTTCCATTTATGCTCACATTTATGTTTTCCAAAGAGGCCACCGAAATACTCAATAGTTGTAGTGAGGTGGCATCCGCGCACAATAGCTCGGCTATTGCTCCTGAGCATCTGCTGCTTGCAATCCTAAAAGCGCCATCAGGATCTCCGCTGACGCTTATCGACAAGATATCTACCGGCTCATCGGCCTACTCTCTCCAGCAGGAACTCGACCGCCATATCTTCGAGCAAAGCATAGGCAATCCACCGCCTGCCGATGCCGAAGAACTGGGTGTGACAGAGATTGTCAACCGCATTGTAAAGCTCAGTGTGCTTGAAGCTCGACTGCTAAAGCGTCAGATCGTTGAGCCCGAACACATTCTGCTCTCGCTATTTCATAACCCCGAAGTAAAAGATATGGATTTCATTCGCCCGTTCCACAGTGCCAACGTCACGTACGAGACATTGCTATCAAGTCTCAATCCCAACCACCAATCCCCCTATGCAGCCGATAACTTCACCGACGATGAAGAAGAGGAATCTGCTCATGAGCCGTCGCATGGCGACTCCGAGGCCGACTCCCCTGCTTCCGGCGCATCCGCATCGGGCCCGCGCCCCTCGTCAGGCGGCCGGCGCAACAACGACACCCCTACTCTCGACAAATATGGCAGGGACATGACACGCGCGGCTGAGGAAGGACAGCTCGATCCCGTTGTCGGCCGCGAGACAGAAATCGAACGTCTGGCTCAAATCCTGTCACGCCGTAAGAAAAACAATCCCATTCTGATCGGCGAACCCGGCGTAGGCAAATCAGCCATCGTCGAAGGTCTCGCGCTGCGTATCGTGCAGCGAAAGGTATCACGCGTACTGTTCGGTAAGCGCGTAGTGTCGCTCGACATGGCTTCGATTGTAGCCGGCACCAAATACCGCGGCCAGTTTGAGGAACGCATCAAAGCTATCCTCACTGAATTAGCCAAGAGCCCCGACGTGATTCTTTTCATCGACGAGATCCACACTATCGTAGGAGC
>JAIDTT010000053.1 GCA_029060545.1 Paramuribaculum sp.
CGAGATCTACACAAGGCTATGCGGCGGCAGCGGCAGAGGTGTAGAAGAGCCAGCATATGCAATGCAGCCTTCATCATGGAGAGAAAGTTCAACCAATTCAACCGCAGCGTCAATAGCTTTATGCTTGAATGAGCTGTCAGAAATTTCAAGAAAACAATTAAGTCTTATCATATCCATTAAATTTAAAAGCAACCCGGATTCAATTATTTTAGTAATAAGCCGGAGTGCAAATTCTGTTAGGTCTTATAGAGTCGATCAACGTAGGGAGCTAACGCAATGCAGTTGGCTATAGATTTATCGTAACGAGAAATGATTTTGGGAATGGGGACATCGTGACCTCCATTCAATACGCGGTTTGCAACACGCTTTGCATTGATTGTTGGAGATTCAGTGGAAACGAAGAACAGACGGACGAAGAATCCGGCTTCCTTAGCTCTGAGAATATAATCGACCTTATCGGTAGCCGACATCACCGTCTCAAAGATATGGCTCTTGCGTTCTGCAAGACATTTTTCGCGCCAATCGTTACAATAGTTAGCTGCCTTGAGAACAGCCTCCCGGTCATTCCAATCTCCGAAAACGTCACGAGCCACATTGTCGGGATTGATATATTCCGAATCCTCCAGCCACTCATGATGAAGAATCTTTGAGGTTACGGAAGTTTTGCCCGATCCATTGGGTCCGGCAATAACAATCAGAACAGGCTTATGCTCACTTGCTACCATTGCGAAATCTGTTCAATGTTTCTTCCACTTTAGCACGAGCTTCGAGTGAGGCAGCCTCGATACCGGCAGCCACACGTTCGGCAGCCCGGCGAGTGCTTTCGCGTGCATCCTCGGCGACCTCACGCATGATCTGAGCCATGCGCTCATCACCCGGCTCGTCCATCGACGTGAGTCGATAACTGTTCATCTGTTCTTCGGACATAATCTATAATCTTTTCTTATTTAGTCATAAAATGCAATTCGAATTTTGTGGTCTTATTTTTGAGTAATAATAGAACGTAGCAGTTCGATAGATTGCGAAATTTCCATCTCGGAGTATACCACGTTTTCTTTGTTCTCAGGATGATGGATGCAATTCCTCACATATGTTGGAAGAGTAACTGGATAGGATGGTTTTGCGACTCCTTGGACTATTTTAATCCAGTTTTTATTTTTTATACACCCATGATTGGTTAACCACTCTTCAAATCCCTTTTCTTTTTCATTTGCAGGGTCTTCATCTATTGCTAGAGCCTGTAAATAACCATACATCTCATTGTGATATTCTACAGAAAGTTCTTGAAATGCCAGATAGTTCACTTCATTGATAGATGGATATGGGAGAGATTTCTTTTCAACAGCTACTACATCCCGAATCTCGGAATCATCTCGCACCAGAATGAGATTAGAGAATTCTAATCTCTTAACAATCGATGGACTATGAGTTGTTATAAAGATTTGTACTCCATCATTGGTAGATAGTTGTTTTAAGGAATCAATTAATAAATTTTGATGCCTATTATGTTGAGATGTTTCTGGTTCTTCTATTGCATAGATAATTCCACATTTTCTATTTTCCTTGCTCAATCTTTCAGCTTCTGCTCTAAAGAAATTTAAAAGGATCATTCGTTTAACACCACTTCCTCTTTTGTTAATGGGAATATCTTCATCTCCTGCTATTGAGAACCCCTTAAATACTTCTGACCATTTTAAGTCAGATGTTGCAGGCATTCTTGGATGTAATGATGATGCAATATTGGGATTCATCTCTTTGAGTTTCTGCAAAGTAAGATCTGAAACTTGTTGAAGCTGTTCCCGAACTTTTTGTGCGACGAAATCCAATTTTGCTTGAAGTTCTTCATTTTTAAGAATAACTTTTACTGCTTCTTTTAATGGATCTTGAACTTCATTATCCGAATCTGTATTTTTTCGGTCGGATTGGAAAAGTGCATAATGAGGAAGATATCCTTGAATTTTTTGCCAGATATCTTTAATATCTCCATCTTTTGCGTTCACTTCAATAGGTGAGCTCGCCAAATTTAACGTTCCCTTTTCATTGAAATACGCCCAGATTTTTTTTCGCATTAAATTGTTAACCCGCTTGTTTTCACAAACAATGGCATACTTATCAATAAGAGCCGTTAAGTTATTTTGCTTTGTTGTAAGCAATTTCGAACATTCTTCATTTGTCGGATGGAGAGCTCTTATATATATCTTTAAACTAGAGGCGGTAGTTGAGGCGTTTTTGAAAACTTTACATATTTCTAATTCCTCGGATTCGTTGAGAAGGTATTCTTCTTTTAATGATGTAGTGTGAGTATCATCTAACAATATCGATTCAGGTAGGTGATCAAAACAAATACTTAATACAATATCATTATCGCCATTATTGTGGCAATTACGATTTATATCGTCCTTGTCAAGTTTTATAAGACCTTTCCCATCATTAAAGAATATATCAAGAGCCTCTAAGATTGTCGACTTGCCAGCATCATTGTGCCCAATTATTGCTATAAAGTCATGTGCATCTATAGAAATCTCGTTTGAATAGCCTCTAAAGTTCTTTATTTTTATCTTTTTAATCTGCATCTTATAATAGAATTATTGTTTCGTCGCCGCAGATGTTGCGGATTTTCATGCGGAGGGGTTTGGTGTCGGCATGGATGGTGCCGTCCCAGAAGTCGGAGGTTTTGCGACCGTTGATTGTTACGGTGCTGTCTTTTTCGATTTTGATTTCCGAGTCGCTATGCCACGGCGCATTTAGTTCGGCAGTGGTGCAGTCGAGAGAAATCATTTCAATTGCCTCCAATCCTTCAAGACTCATTTCAATGGGGGTAAATTTCTTCTTGGAGTTTGCCATTGCTTTCTGATTGAAATCATTTATTTTATGGCTTACTCGGTCGCTGTAGAAACGCTTAATTGCTACAGTGAAAATATCCACCATTTTAGATTGGTCTTCTGAAATAGTATATTCTACTTCATCTTGTAAGATTACATTGTCAAGCAATTCCTTAAGGTCTCGAAGTTCTATTTCAATAACTGTATCATTGTTGTCTTTGATGAAGTCATCCAATTCTTGGCGGTCAATAACGTCAATGTAGTATATGATTACACGTTTTACATTTGGTGATAGCTGAGGCATCGCATCGTTTATAATGCGATTTAGGGTTACGATATCCAGCACTCTTGATGAAGAGTCCATCAAATCGGGCAGATATACCGGAGACGAGCCGTAAGTACTATCAGTGATGCTACCAATCCACATAGATCCAATCGTGGAGTCAAGTCGGAGTCCTGGAATAATGCGGGTAATGGCATCTTTTGTCTGTATGGGATTACGATATAGTGTAACTCCATCCTGTATTTTTTTTATGGAGAAATTTGATTTAGCTGCGACAAGTCGATCTCTAGCTGTTTGAATGGAATTTATATTGACATCAACATGAATAAATTTCCGTTTATTTAGAAATGCAGCAACAGCTGTCACGCCACTTCCACCAAAGAAATCCGCAACCACCATTGCTTCCTTGGAAGAACCTTTTACAATGCGTTCGACTAATGGGTATGGTTTCTCTGTCGCATATTCAACCCTTTTTACACCATCAATTGGATAACGAGAGGATACGGCAAACTGCCACCAATCTTCAGGGATTTTCCCTTTTTGATTTAAATCGTAGTTGTCCGATATGAATCCAGAGCCGACGAGACCGCGTTTGAAATTCTCAATTGTTTTTGAATTATGTGCTACGCGAATTTCTGTATCATTAAAAATATATTCATCAGAAGACTTTGAATACCAAAATATAGTATCATGTTTCCTATTGTATTGCTTCATCCCTGGCGAACCTGGTCCATTATAGCACCAAACTATTTCATTAATAAAGCAGTCTTCACCAAAAACTTCATCCAAAAGGATCTTAACGTAATGACCAATGTGCCAATCTAGATGCACATAGATGGAGGCGTTCTCACTCATTACGGAGCGTATCGCCATAAGGTTCTCATACATCCAGTTAAGGTATTTCTCCTTATCCCAGATGTCACCATACATCTTTTCCTCAAAGGCTTTCAATTCATCGTCTTCAAGTTCCTGCTCAGCTTTCTGAATAGCCTTTGCTACAAGCGGATTCCTACGCAAGTAAACTTTCTTGGCATAATCGGCACCACTGGCAAAAGGTGGGTCAATATAAACCAAATCAACTTTTATCCCATGATCTTTCAAATAAGCACAAGCCGATACACACTCGCCATGAATAATCATATTGTCAGATTCTTCATCGCCAACACGTTCTTGCTCGGTGACTTCATACAAAGGCATTCCGCGAAGTATGCGTTCGGTAACCTTGTCGCTTTCTCGGTAGCGGAGAGTCCGCTGAGTGCGTACAAAATTGTCAAGCACAGCCTGACCGGAAACGGTTGATGGGAAATATGGAACGTATTTTATAGCCATAAGATGATCAGTTTAGTAGGAATGTGTCGATTTTACTGGTCGTTTTATGAAGGCGCTCTTCAGGGGTAAGCGTGTCTTCTATGTAGAGGAAGTCAAAGCGTGGCAAGCCCAATTTTTCGTTGTTGAGCTTGATGAAAATTTCTTCCATAAATTGTTTGCGAGGAACAAATTTACCTGCAAATCCCTCGCCTTTGGTCTCGATGATGACAACCTTGTTGATCGTATTATCAGAATTGCGTGTGAGCATAAGGAAATCAGGATAGTAATAACCATCAAGTTTCCATGCCCGCCCTCGCTTGGTGTAGCAACGGATACGAAAGTCAGTAAGCGTGTCATCTCCATTAAAGTAGAATTCCACTCCCAGTTTCGACTTTATATAATTAATAACGCTATTCAGATATTCTTCTTCCAACCTGCTATCAAGGTGGTAAGGGAGGTAATGGAATGTGCGGTTGTTGACTGATTTTTCACTTTCAGGCAGAGGAATATTGTGCTCGATTAGATATTTGCGAACTTCGTCAGAGATAGTTTCAACAGGTTTGTCATCAGAGCTGATGATTTCGTCTACTTTTGCCTGATTTGGAGCAAATATATCTTTATCGGTTGCTTCAAAAGTATCAGGCAGTACACCGACTTTCAGGAGAGATGCGCTTTCAGGCACAAGCTCCTCTGTTGTGTTAAATCTGCGAATAGTTGCAAAGCAATTACGAATGTCTGCTCTGACTCTGCGTTGATCTATCTTGGGATTATATATTAAGGCACCATTATTAGATGTGGTTGCTTTCGAAAATATTTCATGCAATACCCCCTCATATTTTAAGAGTTGGCTTAAAGTAACGTATCCAAAGCCTTCTTTTACTATCTGATCGAGCCAAAAGCGAAAGGTCACGGACTCGGATATACCATAGTTTACGGCACTTTCGGAAGCGACCTCTCCATCGGTTAAAGTCTGCGTATAGATAATGGCTTCATTGAGATAGGGAGGCTGATAAATTCGTAAATATTCATCAATATCAGCGACTTTTTCGGTTTCAACTGTATTATAGTTGATTTTGATCTGATAGAAGTCGAGCTTAGGAAGTTTGAGTTTATCCATTCGCGAGTAGCGAGGAATTGAAACGACTCCCTCCGGTCGCTTGCCTCCGAATTCCTTAATGGTAATATATTGCTGCTCTTGCAACTGTTGATTAAGTTTATCGGCATTGAACTTATTGAGCCAAATGAGAGCAGTTTCTTGATTGGCACAATCAATCTCGCGCAGACAGCGGCAACTAATCTGCAAGACCATATTTTGCGGACAGGAGTTGCGCTGAGAAAGAATAACTCCGGCAAGACTTTTACAATTCCACCCTTCGCGTCCGATACCTACTAAAAGTATAATCCGTTTCTTTGACAGCGGAGAATCAAGAGTAGAGAACTCAAATTGTGCATCTTCATCAGCTTTGTATTGGGTGTTACCCTTGTGATATTTAAGTACCGTTTCAGCAATATTAAATCCTAACTCCTCACATATATTACATACTTCCGGATATACTTCCTCTTCCAAAACGGCAATAGATGGAGCGTATATTGCAACTTTTGCGCAACTACCATTAGAGTAGGTGGTATCTTTATATCGTTCAAAGAATTCCCTAAGACCTCGTGATATGATTTCAGAGGACTCAAGATTGGCATGACGGACTGTCGGGATTTTCAGAAAGTTTCCGATACCTTTTATAAGAGGATAGTATGTAACGACATTGGCATACTGAGTACACTTAATGGATAAATCGGAGTTTATTTGAATCTTAGATGCGGGATCCATATTGGGTGTACCCGAAAAACCGAGTACAGAGTTGAAGTTGCTTTGAAGCATCCATTTATTTACTAACTGACGCAGCTTTTGGTCGTCACTTGCATGGTGCACTTCGTCAATCAAGATGCAAAGACCATGTATTTGACCGATTTGCTCTCTAAGTTCATTAGCTTGTTTGATTGCTTCAAATTCCTTACGGTCCGCTTCTCCCAATGTTTTCAAGAGTGATTCATCTAAGTTGAATTTACTATCAACCCTATCAAGAATTACCTTCTCGGCATTAGTGACGGCAACTAATCCCATAAGATTAGGATTAGCGGTGTGCATACTGATTTTACGAGCATTAGGATTCTTAACAATATTGCTTTTAGATGCAGATGACGATTCCTGTAGCCATTCGTATTTAATTAAATTCTTAAGTTGGGATGCTACCGGATCGGGTAGAATCCATAGCGGATTGAAATTTTGAATATCCCTAAGACTTGGCACTATTGAAGATTTCAGTCCGGATGGAACAAAGAGGATGAAATTGTGCGCAAAAATTGGATTATCCGGCTCGGTAATGGCAAAATACAAATTAAGATAAATCAAAGCAGCCATTAGATATGTCTTTCCTGCACCCATTGGAATACTGAAAAGATAGTCAGGATAATTGATATTGGCAAAAAGTTCTTTGATTATCTCCTCATAATTGATAGAGTCAGGAGCCTTCTTAATTGCAGCAATAATTTTAGGAGAATTTGCTTCACCGAGTTCGTTAGGCATTGATGCATACTCCCACAATGCTAATGCAGCCGGATTAGTTTTGAGAATATTGCGAGTTGCATTATTTACTTCAAGTTCATCAACATCTATTGAATTAAACTTACCACTGGCGACTAATTCCCATAATGGTTTATTTTGACATTCAATCTTAAGATATAAATAGGTCTTAATAGATTCTATTTGAGCATCGCGCATCTTGTGCTGACGTTCTATATAGGATATGAGTTCAGAAACGACGCAACTCGGTGAGTTGAGCCATTCATTCCTCGTTTTATCTATTATTTTATAGAACATAATTACTCTAGAAATCTACTACTTTACTATTTATCAAATCATCAACACTTACTTCCAATAGCCGAGCAATTCTAACAAGAGTAGGCAAATCAGGCTGTGAACTATTTGTGCACCATTTTGAAACAGTTGATGGATTTACATTTAACTGCTCACATAACCATTTGTTTGTCCTTTTCTTTTCTGCTAAAACTACTTTTAATCGGTTTATATCAGTTTCCATGTTGATAAAAATTGTTATTTGACTGCAAATTTAGTGAAAGTTTCGCACATAGCAAAGATTACGGGTACGTTTCACAGCATAATACTGCAGTTTGAGATTAACGTCTTACTATAGTAGTGACGTATATAGTATCCTCCCGAATGATTTTAGATTAATGAGAAGGAACGAGATTCGGCGATTGTTCTTATAGATATTCTGGGTAATCCGTTGTGAATTGCTATGATTGACACCTGAAATATGAGTTGTAGGGGTATTAATAAGCAATCATAAACAAAAGAAAATTCATTTAGTAAACTGATGAGAGTTAGCTATGTGTTGTTATCCGTAATTATGATTTTGTTATGATTGGCGTTAGGTGGCTGATTCATAAGAAATCACCATTGTTTTTTGCTATTCTTTTGCAGCACGTTTCGATATTGAAGCGCAACGCAAAACTAACGTAGATGATAGATAAAACGACTATCAAATTCGAGGATATGCCACGAGCTCTGGCATATCTGATCGAAAAAGTTGAAGAGCTCAACAGTAAACTTGAATCCCTCAACGATCCTTCTGCACCTCGCCAGGCAGAATGGATGGGCATTAAGGAGCTATGCGCCTATCTACCCACACGCCCGGCGGCGCAGACCGTCTATGGTTGGACAAGCGCACACATGATACCTTTCCACAAGAAGGGTAAACGCATCATGTTCCTGAAATCGGAGATTGACAAGTGGCTGATTGGCGAACAGCTCAAGTCAATCCGAGAAATCGAATCTGATGCCGAAGCTTTTTGTGCCAGAAAGAAAGCATGTAAGCCATGACCGATTTTATTGACCCACTTGGCAATTTTGTTGCTGAGATAGAAAGCGGTGCAGGCTTACAGGAACCCACGCCAAACGATACACGTTTCGAAGCTCAATGTCAGGAAGCGCAGCTTGATATTGACAAGGAGATTCCGGCTCCACCGGTTGCCATTTATATTGGGGACTCTCCGGCATGCACTTTCGGGAACTTCAGCGCTTCAATCGGTAAGCCGAAGGGCAAAAAGACTTTCAATGTCTCAGCGCTTGTAGCTGCTGCGCTCACCAACTCTACTGTGTTGAGTTATCGAGGCAATATGCCATCAACTCAAAACAGGATTCTTTACTTCGACACCGAGCAAAGTACCTATCATGCCCATCGTGTTTTTAAACGGATTGCTCGACTTACAGGGCTCACTAATGTTGAAATCAAACGTCGAATCCAGTTCTATGCTCTGCGTCGATATTCAGTAGAAGACCGTATCGCTATGATTGACCACCTGATCCGAAACTCAAAATGTGTTGGTCTTGTCATCATAGATGGTATACGCGACCTGATGCTTGATATCAATAGTCCACGCGAAGCTACGCAGATAGTAAACTATCTGATGAAATGGACAGAGGAATATAATCTCCACATTCACACTATAATTCACCAGAACAAGGGTGATGAAAACGCGAGAGGTCATATCGGTACAGAAATCAACAACAAATCGGAAACGGTGCTTAAAGTCGAGAAGGATAAACATAATGAATCGGTCAGCACTGTCGAGGCTGTCTATATACGTGACATTACATTCCCTTCCTTCGCGTTCCAGATAAATTCATCGGCGCTCCCGGAACTGCTTCTCAATTATGAACCATCGAAGGATGCTAAAGGTAACGAGGCATGGAATCCCTATTTCGACATTACGGTAGATATACATCGGCGAGTATTGTCAAAGGTTTTCCCGACCTCTGAAACTCTGTTGCGTCGCGGTCAGTTGGAGGACGCTCTACGAGACGGTTACAGCGAGGAAGGTATAGACTTGACTACCGACTATCGGATTGACAAGCTTGTCAAATTCTTGTGCAATAAGCGCATGATAGAGCAAGTAGACATCGGCAAGAAAAAGGGTAACCCTTTCCGGTTCCTAAAGGATTTTCATTATTAAAAGTTGGTTGATTTAGCCGGACCTATATATACGCGCGTTTCAATCAACCAAAATATAATAGGAATTATGAAGAATGATTATAGATACCAATTGGACGAGTCTCGTCCGCGTATCAAGCTTACATGTCCGCAATGCGGCAGAGCCAAAAAGCTCGTAAGATATATCGACACATGGAACCAAACGACGCTTCCATCTTATGTCGGACGGTGTGATCGGCAATTTAAATGCGGATATCATTATACTCCCAGAGATTACTTTCATGACAATCCCTGGCTGAGAGTAACGAATAATCAAGCAGAACCATCGGTCAAGCCAAAATCTGTCATTCGGCAGCCCTCATATATAGACTCAAGGCTGATGGAAGAATCAATGACAGGAATTGAGCAAACTCCTTTGTTCTCAATCCTTAGTAAGAGGTTTGGCGAAGCTGAAACAATCCGACTGTTCCGATTATACAACGTCGGAGCATCAAGATTATTAGGTGTCTCGACTATCTTTTGGCAGGTCGACATCAACGGGCGCGTCCGAACCGGGAAGATTATGCTGTATGGCAGTGACGGTCATCGTGTCAAGAAAGACGGCATCGCGAGCCTTCAGTGGATGCACCGTCTGATAACTCAGTCCGACTTTAACCTCGTACAATGTTTCTTCGGAGAACATTTACTCAAGGTGATGCCCGATGCCAAAGTTATGATAGTAGAATCGGAGAAGTCAGCCATCGTTGCGTCACATTTCTATCCGCGCTATGTATGGCTGGCGAGCGGTGGCAGCAGCGGTTGTCTCAATCCGGCAGCTTCACAAGTTTTGCGAGACAGAGAGGTCTGGCTAATTCCTGACCTTGACGCCGAAGATTACTGGAGAGCGAAGCTACCAATGCTTCGTAGCATTACTCCAACTGTCGGTTTGTCTAACTGTATCTCTCGGCTTGCAACTGCAGAACAGCGAGCTGCCAAACTTGACATCGCAGATTTTCTATTGGAGAGCATTAAACCGGAAGAGCCAATTGTAGATACAACCAGCCGTGACCGTCAGCTTGCTGAACAGTAGGGAGGGATTTTTTATAAAATTCCGTAGCTTATTAGGGCATTTTCTCGCCTGACTTCGTCCGACTCCGAAAAAGCCCTCAAGCGCAATGTCGAGTGCCTCCCCGACAATATGACTACACACGGAATTTTACAACCAGTTTTATAGAAACAATATATAACAAATGACACAATATGCAGTATGTCACCTTGAACGAGGCAGTGGTAACGATGCCGGTATGTCGTGCCATATTGAGCGTAGGACTGCCGAAGGTAAGCGCTATACACCTGAGAATGTCGACGCGTCCAGAACTCGTTTGAATTGCGAACTCATTGACTATCCTATAGGTGTTAGCAACCGATCAGGAGCTATTCAATACCGCCTTGACAACGCAAACATTCAGCGAAAAATATCGAAAAATCAGACGCGAGCAGTACGAGTAATGCTCACCGGGACGCATGAACAGATGTTGAAAATAGAGCGTGAAGGGAAACTTTATCAGTGGTGTCAGGCCAATATTAAGTGGCTTCAAGACACATTTGGAGAAGAAAATGTGGTGTCATGTGTGCTCCACATGGATGAAAAAACGCCTCATCTTCACGCCACAGTTGTTCCAATTGTAACTACTTCACGCAAGCGTAGAGAACGCGAAGGTGAGGCAAAATATCAACCCAAACAGGTCGGTCCACGCTTGTGTGCCGATGATGTGATGTCTCGAACTAAGCTTAGATTTTATCAGGATTCATATGCTAAAGCTATGGAAAGATTCGGACTGAGCCGAGGAATAGTAGCCAGTGGCGCACGTCATCAGTCGCAGCAACAATATCGTCGGAAACAAGTTCTGGAAATCGAGACTGAAATTTCCAAACTTCAATCGAAGAAAACCGAGATAGAGCGTAGTGCAAGAGACGGAAAAAATAGATTGCTCTCATGGATTGGTGCCGGTGAATTGCCAAAACTTGAAAAGGAATTGGCGGAAAAAGAACATCAGATTATGGCGCTGAATAAGAAAATTGGTGAATTACAGAAGCAGCTTGAAAGTCTGAAATCTGCATTGGTACGAGAGCGAAATCAATTTCAAAAAGAGATTGAAACTGCGACCAAGCGTGCAGATGAATGGGAGAGAAAGTGTGCCTCGCTATATGAACGAAATAGAGAATTGCATCGTCTGGCATATCCGGAAAGATATAAACTTTCCTCAGGAGCCGAACTCATCGGCTGGAGTATCCCCAACCGATTGCATCCAAATCTCATAATCGAAACGCTATTCGGTGGTCAACAACACCGGACAACCAGTTATAATGTTCCTCCCAGTCTTCTCCGGCAATACGATCAGGAGGAACTCACAATGCACGAACTAGTCAATATTCTTTTTGAACCCGAGGAACAGGTAGAAGAATCTCAGCGTCACTTACTGTGCGAACTTATGCAAATGGCATCAGGAGGAACGGCTACACCACATGTCGGCACAGGCGGTGGTGGTAGCTCTGATACGCCATGGAATGACCGAGACAAAGAGAGTCGAAACAAGCATAAAGGGCGACGCTAATGATGCAATAAAGTGAGGGAATGAGTTACTAACTTATGCCCTCACTTTTAAAATGTTCTCATTTATTTCCACTGCATGATGCCCTTTTGTATTGCGGAGCGTTTTGACAATAGATGAGATGTCTGTTTCCTTGAACCATTCTTTGAATGTGTATTTCACAAATTGAGCAGTGGTAGTACCGTCAATGGAATATTGGCGAGAAATGTTCCAAGCGAAGTTCTTCAGGGAGGCTTGAGTTACATCATTTCTCCTTTTTATACATAAAATGTCTGGACAGAGAACATTTTTATTGCATACAAAGTAACGGACACATTCGACAATTTGAGTAACTTCACCCTCTCCAAATCCCAAATGAAAGAAGATATTGCGAGTGTAGGTCAGCACCAGTTCTAACTTTTCACACTCATCTCGCTTTATCTGCTCCATTATTATTATGTTCTCTGGTTGAATTTGAGTATGGTCTTCTTCTGGCACATTTATAATCCTCTCCGATTGAGATTTGACTTCCTCTACCATCAACTCTGATCCTATTATAGATGTTTGATAGTTGCTTATAGCCTCTTCAACTGCCTCATTCTGTTTACGTGACACATATTTGCCAAGTGCGTTGGCAAATGGCGAGACTATTCTCTCGGCTAACTTGTTACATCCGAAGTACGATAATCTACAAAGAATATAATATGTCGGTATGCTCATCAAACAAGTATCAATATGACTGCATGCAGACAATGCTATCATAGTCGATAGCGTAATGCTCACCAATGTGATTGTTGAGGGGATTAGATTTATGATTTTGTTATGATACATTATTGCTTGTTTTCCGCGAAGTTACAGAAAACATAAACAACCATAACTAAATCATAATCTCAAAGTTCCCAGTTTTATAATTGTTTATCACATTAAGCAATAATCATACTTGAAATCATACTCAAAATTATTCGTCGAAGGTCATATCGAGATTGATGACATTAGCCGCTTCATCCTTTTGCTTATCCATCACTTTTGCGTAAATCTGAGTTGTCCGGACATTTGTGTGACCTAACATTTTGCTGACAGTGTAAAGGTCTGTACCACCGGCAATTTGAAGAGTCGCAAAAGTGTGCCTGAAACAATGAAACGTGATTCGCCGTGTTATTCCGGCAGATTCTATCCATCTTTTCAATGGTCGTGAAATCCACGACGGGTCTGGCAAATCCTCAAATATGAGTCTGTCGTTATCTCCACGCTCACCGCACAGTTTGTAAGCCTGTTCTGAAATAGGCATGTATTCCACCCCCTTTGTTTTTTGCTGAGTGAAATTGAGTCGATACTGATTGCTTATCTGTTGGACATTCTCCCACTTTAACTTCTTGATATCGGAATGACGTAGGCCGGTTAGAGCTGCAAACAAGGCAGCTCGCTTTATTATAGGATTATCACAGGGAGTTTTCGCCAATATATTTAATTCATCTATTGTCAGGAACTCGCGACGACTTTCTTTCTCAGCAATACCTTTTACTTTCGCTGCGATGTCTACTGAAATATAGCCATCAACAAATGCCTGTTTTAATGCTGCTTTGAATATTGAAAAGTATGTTGCAGCCGAATTTTGAGAAAGAGTGCCACTTTTGCCACCTCCCTGCGGAGCGGACATCAGGAAGTTACGGAAATCGTTGATGAGTTTTGTGTCAATTCTTCCGAATGGAATATTCCCGCCTTTTGAGAAAATCTTTAATAGTTCAGCCATACGCTTCCAGTTTATCAAAATTGATGAAGAGCTGTTACGATGGCGCTCAACTGATATCTTCTTCACATAGTCGATGAAGTTGGAGTTGGATTTCTCGACGAGTTCTGCTTGTGCAGCATCCTGTTCGGAATATAGCGCTTCAGTGTCATACTCCTTCTGCCGGATTTGTCTAACTTTGTCGGCATATATGCACGACTCTTGATCCTTCTGTGATTTACACATGATTACGCCATTGATATCACGTTTCGGTTGGAAACCTCCGCGAGTGGGTCTTTTCTTATCCCATATTGGTGTTGAAATGATGCGTTTTACATATTCACGAACGCGCTTAGGCTTTTCATTATCCCTTTCATAGACAGGGTAGGCTTCTAAATAGAGATACCATTCATTTCGAATTTCACTCTGACGAAGTTTGACAGAAACTGTTGTATGTTGTATCTTCTTTTTCATTTATCAGATTTGAAAATTTTGTCAATATCAAACTTCGGTACATACACAAAACGACCTATCTGACGCATAGGAATACTGTGCCTTCGGAGATTACTATAAACTGTCGACTCGCTTACTCTATATTTCTTTGAAACCTCCCCGATTGTATAACAATCTTCTGGCTCTAATGAATATAGTCGTTTTTGTGGAGTCTCTTCCAATGGGTTCTTTCTGATTTCGAGTATACCTTCAATGTCCATTATATCAATAAGGGTCATCCTGTCGCCTGGATTATGATTCTTTATTTTCCCTTGACGAATCCATCGATAAAGAGTTGGACGAGAAATCTGATAGCGGTTGCAAACCTGTACTACTGTGAGCAAGTTATGACCCTCAGATTCTGCTAAGATAGTCTGACGCTCCTTTTCTCTTTTCTCCGCTCGTTTTTTATGGCGATATGTTTCATTGGTACACTTCTTAGAGCAGTGAACCGAATCAATATTCTTGGCGAGGAAAGGCTTTCCGCATACTATGCAGTGCCGCATTATTTTAGCTTTACTTTCTGGCATAGGTTATATATATATATTTGTTTCACTAAGTCTTCAAATTTGTAACGTAAGTATACTTCGTCTTCATATTTCTGTAATGGTACAAATTTGATGCAAATATAAGCTAAAAATCGATATAAAACAAGTATCTGCTGAAAATTTGGCAAATAAAAATGGAGCATAACTCATTGAGTTACACTCCATTTTATTTTGGATTTTTATATGTCTTACTTCACTTCTTCAAAATCTACGTCGGTCACACCACCGTCGGATGAGGGTGCGGAGTTGGACGAGCTGTCAGCACCGGGTTGTGCTCCTGCCTGCTGTGCCTGAGCCTGAGCGTTGAGGATCTCCTGCTGGGCTGCACCGAAAGCGGTCTCGATCTCTTTGATTGCGGCGTCGATGCCAGCAAGGTTCTGAGTCTTGTGAGCCTCTTTGAGGTTGTTGAGGGCTGCTTCGATAGGAGCCTTCTTGTCGGCGGGAATCTTGTCGCCGAGCTCGGCGAGCTGCTTCTCGGTCTGGAAGATGAGGGTGTCGGCCTGGTTGAGCTTGTCGACACGCTCTTTTTCAGCCTGGTCGGCAGCTGCGTTAGCGGCAGCTTCATCTTTCATACGCTTGATTTCAGCGTCGGTCAGACCGCTGGATGCTTCGATACGGATGCTCTGTTCCTTACCGGTGGCTTTATCCTTAGCCGATACGTTGAGGATACCGTTGGCGTCGATTTCGAAGGTAACTTCGATCTGAGGTATACCGCGGGGTGCGGGAGCGATACCGTCGAGGTGGAATTTGCCGAGAGTCTTGTCGTCCTTGGCCATGGGGCGTTCGCCCTGAAGCACGTGGATTTCAACCGAAGGCTGGTTGTCGGCAGCGGTGGAGAATGTCTCGCTCTTACGGGTAGGAATGGTGGTGTTGGCTTCGATAAGCTTAGTCATCACACCGCCGAGGGTCTCGATGCCTACCGACAGAGGCACTACGTCGAGAAGGAGCACGTCCTTAACGTCGCCGGAGAGCACACCGCCCTGAATGGCAGCACCTACGGCTACTACTTCGTCGGGGTTAACACCCTTGGAGGGAGCTTTGCCGAAGAATTTAGCTACTACTTCCTGCACAGCGGGGATACGGGTAGAACCACCTACGAGGATCACTTCGTCGATATCGGATGCGGTCATACCAGCGTCCTTAAGGGCTTGCTCGCAAGGCTTGATGGTAGCCTGAATGAGCTTGTCGGCGAGTTGCTCGAATTTAGCACGGGTAAGGGTCTTTACAAGGTGCTTGGGAATTCCGTTGACGGGCATGATGTAGGGCAGATTGATTTCGGTCGAGGTAGTCGACGAAAGTTCAATCTTAGCTTTCTCTGCTGCTTCTTTGAGGCGCTGGAGAGCCATCGGATCCTTGCGGAGGTCGATGCCTTCCTCTTTCTCAAATTCGTCGGCCAGCCAGTCGATGATCACCTGGTCGAAGTCGTCGCCGCCGAGGTGGGTATCACCGTTGGTCGATTTCACTTCAAACACGCCGTCGCCGAGTTCGAGGATCGAGATATCGAAAGTACCGCCACCGAGGTCGAATACTGCAATCTTCTGATCCTTATCGCTCTTGTCGAGACCGTAGGCAAGTGCTGCTGCGGTAGGCTCGTTGACGATACGTTTCACGGTAAGACCTGCGATTTCGCCGGCCTCCTTGGTGGCCTGACGCTGCGAGTCGTTGAAGTAAGCGGGCACGGTGATCACAGCTTCTGTCACCGACTGTCCGAGATAATCTTCGGCAGTCTTCTTCATCTTCTGAAGAATCATAGCGGAGATTTCCTGAGGTGTGTACTCGCGGCCGTCGATGTCGACGCGAGGGGTATTGTTGGCGCCGCACACTACTTTGTAGGGTACGCGTTCGATTTCACGTGCTACCTGATCGCAGGTCTCGCCCATAAAGCGCTTGATGGAGTAGATGGTACGCTTAGGGTTAGTGATTGCCTGACGTTTTGCGGGGTCGCCTACTTTGCGCTCGCCGCCGTCTACGAATGCCACTACCGAGGGAGTGGTGTTGCGTCCTTCACTGTTGGGGATTACCACGGGGTCGTTGCCTTCAAGCACGGCCACGCAGGAGTTGGTAGTTCCAAGGTCAATGCCTATAATTTTTCCCATAATAAATAAAAGTTTATGTTGTTTTTGAATTTTGATTAATTATTCGGTTTGGTTTCCGATTCATATAAAAAACAAATCTCGTGCCAAAAAAGTTGCGACTATTTTTAATATGACAGACACTGCCGTTTTGGCAGTGTCTGCAGAACGCCGACGGGCGCACCTGAATGTAAGGTGCGCCCGTCCGTTTATTATATTTAATGTGCGGAATTTAGAAGAGGTAGGCGGCTGTGATGGTCCAGTAGCGGTTTCGGCCGGCTACTTCGCCTGAGCCGGTCACGCCGAATGCTTTGAGGGCTTTTGTCATACCGATGCCGTAGGATGCGCCGACCTGGAGGTGGGAGAAGAGTTCTACGCCTGCGCCGAAGTCCCAGGAAGTATCGAACTTACGGTTGCGGATGCCATCGGTGATGGCGCGCTTGCTTGTGAGTACTGCGAAGTCGGGACCGGTGAGAATGTAGGGGCGGAACACTTTGTTGATCACCGGAATGGAGATGCGCCACTTCAGATGGAGGGGAACGGAGAGGTAGTCGCGGTTGTCGTTTACAAGGTTATTGTTTTCCATCCATTTGGCGTTGCGGCGTGTGTACATCACCGACAGGTCGAGGCCAAGACCCGTCATCGGAGCGGTGAATTCCATCATCACACCACCGGTGAAACCGGCGCGATTGTGGGCGTTGAACACATCGGTGTCGAAGTGAAACGAGTTGACGTTTACACCGGCTTTCACACCGAAACGCAGTTGAGCATCAGCGCGGGAGGCTCCGGCTATTACGGCCAGACCTACGAGAATTGTGGCAATAATTCTTTTCATTGTGGTTGGTTATTTTTCAAAAAATTGTAGATGAATATTGTTTTCAGTCACGGGGCCGTCGAGAGTCTGTGTCACACGGATCACGAAGCAGTCGGTCACCACAGGCTCGGGGAACAAGACGGTGCGGGCATCAGGCATTGCCTTGATATTGCCGAATTCAGCGGGTGCCATCGGCGTCCATGTGCCTTGATTGTCTGCAATTACGGTATATTTGAATATCTTACCGCTGTCGGTCTCGGGAGTGTAGGTGAATCCTGCCACGGATGCCTTTTGGGCAAGTTGGCAATATATTAATGTGGCGTTGCCCAGGTGTGTCACGGCCATTTTTTCCAAAGGTATCTCTGTGAGGCCGTCGGAGGTCGGTGCGGATTCGTCTACGGGTAACTCGATGGAGTATATGCCCTCGATATTGGCATAGGGGGTAGCACGTGTCTCGTTGATGCGCAGGGCTACGGAATCGACACGCGCCGAGGGGAAGGTGAGTATGCGTCGCTTGCCTATTGTGGTGCCGGAGGTGAGTACTGATGGCAGGCCGTTGAGGTAGCCGATTACATCAAATTTCTCTACTCGCTGTCCCTTCGAGATATCTTCCGTAAGGCTCACGGTGTTGATTTCCACCGGGCCGCGTCCGGAAAGATCTGTGCCGAAATTCGACTCGATCCAGTTGTGCAGTTCCATCAGTCGAGCTGAATCGGCTTCGGCGATGAGTCCGCGGCGGTCGGGCGGGATGTTGAGTAAGAGCACAGAGTTGCGGCCGACTGACTGTAGATAAATGTGAGCCAGTTGCAGAAGCGACTTGGGCTGCTGATCATCATGGTAGAACCATCCCGGGCGAATGCTCACGTCTACTTCCGACGGCCACCAGTACAGGCGCGAAGCCTTGGCTATCAGTTCGCGGCTGCCGATCTCCGGCGACATCTCATTTACGCCCAGAGCCTTCTTCACGGAGTCGGCTTCTGGGAATATTGATGGTGTGAGGGGAGTTACGCTCCATTCGGTCACACGGCCTACGCCGCCTTCGTTGCCCACCCAGCGCACATCGTCGCCGGTGATGGCCAGCACCGCATTGGGCTGCAGGCGGCGCATTACTTCGCGGAAGCGCAGCCAGTCGTATTCCTGACGCTTGCCGTTGGGGCCTTCGGCACAAGCGCCGTCAAACCATACTTCATCGATCGTTCCGTAGTTGGTAAGCAGTTCGGTGAGCTGCTCCACAAACATATCGTTGTAGCGCGGCGAGTCGCCGTAGCAGGCTGCATTGCGATCCCATGGCGACAGGTACAGACCGAGTTTCATATCATATTTGTCGCACGAACGGCGCAGATCAGCCACCACATCACCCTTGCCGCCGCGCCAGGGCGATGATGCTACCGAATGGTCGGTGGTCTTGGTGGGCCACAGGCAGAAGCCGTCGTGATGCTTGGCTGTAAGTATCACCATCTCGAATCCGGCATCTTTCAGGGTTTTCACCCACTGGTCGGTATCGAGATCCGACGGATTAAAGAGCTTCGGATCCTCTTTGCCATCGCCCCATTCGCGGTCGGTAAAGGTGTTCATGCCGAAATGGAGGAATGCCGTAAGCGAGCGTTCCTGCCATTTGAGTTGCTGCTCGTTGGGCACGAGGTTGGCTGCTAATGCTATACGCTCTTCAAGTGTGGCGTCGGCGGGGAGATCCACGCTTTTTTCAATCGCTGCTGTTGCCGTAAGGCAGGCTGCGCCGAGCAGGATGGTACCGGTAAGTCTGTTCATTTCTTTGTGCTTTGGGGGATGGGATATTGGAATCGGATAGGATCGTCGTACTGCTCCTGAGCCTGACGGAGAAGTTCGAACATATCGGCAGTCACCTGTTCCATGCCGGGTGTGCCGAAGAGATTGTGCATCTCGGTGGGATCAGCTTCGAGATCGTAGAGTTCCCACTGGTCGATGTCGTTGTAGAAGTGCATCAGTTTGTAGCGGTCATTCCTTATACCGTAGTGGCGCTTTACCATGTGCTCGGCCGGGTATTCATGGAAATGATAGTAGACGTACGGACGCCAGTCGGCCGGTTTTTCGCCGCGAAGCAGCGGCACGAGCGATACACCCTGTATGTCAGACGGAATATCTGCACCGGCAAGTTCCATGAATGTTGGAGCGTAGTCGATGTTCTGTACAAACTGGTCGATGTCGCCACGGGCATCGTAGCCCTTGGGCAGGCGCATCACCAGAGGAGTATTGAGCGACTCCTCATACATGAATCGCTTGTCGAACCATCCGTGCTCACCCATATAGAAGCCCTGGTCGGAAGTGTAGACCACGAGCGTATTGTCGTCTAATCCGTGATCGCGCAGGTAGTCGAGCACACGGCCTACGTTTCGGTCAAGCGAAGCCACGGTCTTGGCGTAGTCGCGCATATAGCGCTGGTATTTCCACACGGTCAGCGAGTCGCCGGTGAGTGAATCGGCATAATACTTGTCGATGATAGGCTGGTAGAACGCATCCCAGCGGGCGCGCTGCTCAGGATCAAGGCGACCGACGATGCCCTGATATGCACCGGTCAGACGTGAATCCACTCCCGGATACCACATTTTCAGGTCGTAAACCGGATCCATATCATGATTGCTGGCAATGGCCATCTCCTGCTCTGCGGCTGCGCGTCGGCCCTCATACTTGTCGAAGAAGTTTTCAGGCAGTTCGAATTCCACATCCTCATAAAGTTCGAGATCACAGGTATCAGCCATCCAGTTGCGGTGGATAGCCTTGTGGTGAATAAGCAGACAGAACGGTTTCGATTTGTCGCGCTGATTCTCCATCCAGTCTATAGCCTTGTCGGTGATGACATTGGTGAGATAGCCGTGGTGGACAATAGTGTCGCCCTGCATATTGATGAACGGCGGCTGGTAGTAGTCGCCCTGACCGGGGATTATCTCCCAGTGGTCGAAGCCGGTCGGATACACATGCAGATGCCACTTGCCTATCAGAGCAGTCTCGTATCCTGCCTGCTGAAGGTATTTGGGGAATGTTGGCTGCGAGGCGTCGAATGTCGAGAACTCATTGGAGAGGAAGCCATTTGCGTGGCTGTGCTTGCCGGTGAGCATACAGGCTCGCGACGGACCCGAGAGCGAGTTGGCCACAAAGCTGTTGGTAAAGCGCACGCCGTCGTTGGCGATGCGGTCGAGATTGGGCGTGGATATATGCCGGGCGTCGTAGGCGCTCATCATCTGAGCCGTGTGGTCGTCGGTCATTATATACACGATGTTGGGGCGCTGCTGTGCCTGCTGAGCCGACATGGCCGAGGCTGCGGCGGTCACGGCGGTAAGAGCCGTAGTAAGACGGGTGGTGAGATTTGATTGGTTTACCATGATACTGTTACTGAGGCAGAAGCCATAGATGAATTTGATATGGGTGGATTAAGTTTGCTTACGGTCACGGTGCCGCCTTCGGTGAGGGGAAAAGCGCGCATCACATCTTCGATTATCACTCCGCATACGCGTTCGAGCAGCGCTGCGGGGTGCGACATCGCTCCTGTCACTATATCGCATAACTGCGCGTAGTCCACAGTGTCGGCGAGTGAGTCGGCAGTCACTGCCCGCATGGCGGGGTAGCGGATGCTTAGCGTCACTTCATATTCGGCACCTACACTACGCTCCTGCTCCATTACGCCATGGAAGGCGTAGCAGCGCAGGCGGTCTATTGTGATGGTGATTGATTGGTTCATATTGATTCAAGGTGATTTCTTTTGTGTGGTCAGCGCTTGGAGCGGCTTCTCTTGCCGCCGGAGTCGTTGCGCCCCTGCTTGCCGGCGAGAGCCTGACGCACACCTACGTTGCGGCCCATACAGTCCTCGTCGGGACGGCCGAAATCGTCGACGAGCACGAAGTCGAGCTGCTTCTTCTCAAGCGACGCGCGAGCTATCTTCACCTTCACCTCGTCGCCCAAGCGGTAGCGCACACCGCGGCGTCGTCCTACGAGGCAATAATTTTTATCATCGAAGTCGTAGTAGTCGTCGGCAAGATCGCGCATCGGCACCAGGCCTTCACACATATTTTCCGACAATTCTACATACAGACCCCACTCCGTCACACCGGAGATCACGCCGTCGTATACCTGTCCGATGCGGTCGGCCATGAATTCCACCTGCTTATACTTGATGGATGCGCGCTCGGCATTTGACGCAAGCTGTTCCATATCGGAAGAGTGTTTGCACTGATCCTCGAGTTTCTCCTGATTGACGCTGCGTCCACCGGCCAGATAACGCTCCAGCAGACGGTGTACCATCATATCCGGATAGCGGCGTATGGGTGATGTGAAGTGGGTATAGTATTCAAATCCGAGACCGTAGTGGCCTACATTAGTGGTGGAATACACGGCCTTGGCCATCGAGCGTATAGCCAGTGTAGAGAGGAAATTTTCTTCTCCGCGGCCTTTCACGTCGGCGAGCATACGGTTGATCGAGCGGTTGACTTCGCGTGCCGAGCCGGTATCCTTCACCTTGTAGCCAAATGTTCGGGCTATCTTGCTCAGATCGGCCAGCTTGCCGGGGTCGGGCATATCGTGGATTCGATATACGAATGCTTTGGGGGTGCGGTGGTTGGGCGGACAGCCTATCGCTTTGGCCACAGTCTTGTTGGCCAGCAGCATGAATTCCTCAATGAGCTTGTTGGCATCCTTGCTCTCCTTGAAGTAGACGCTTACCGGATGACCCGCTTCATCGATATCGAAGCGCACCTCGCAGCGGTCAAACTCTACCGAGCCATTCTCATAGCGCTCCTTGCGCAGCTGCTTGGCCAGCGAATCGAGCGTGAGAATCTCGTCGGCGAAGTCGCCCACGCCGGTCTCTATCACCTGCTGTGCTTCCTCATAGGTGAAGCGGCGGTCCGATTTGATCACGGTGCGGCCGATACGATATGATTTCACTTTGGCCTGCGCATCCATCTCGAAGATACAGGAGAAGGTGAGCTTCTCTTCGTCGGGACGCAGCGAGCAGATGCCATTCGACAGATGTTCGGGGAGCATCGGCACTACACGGTCAACAAGATATACCGATGTGGCTCGCTTCTGGGCTTCTTTGTCGAGCACCGAGTCGGGGCGTACGTAGTGTGTCACGTCGGCGATATGCACGCCCACCTCGAAGTTGCCGTTGGGCAGAGTGCGTATCGACAGGGCATCGTCGAAGTCCTTCGCATCCTTCGGGTCGATGGTGAAGGTAGTCACACCGCGCATATCCTCTCGCTTGGCTATCTCCTCTTCGGTGATGCCGGCACCTATCTTCTGGGCGGCCTTGTCGACACTCTCCGGATAGCGGTAGGGGAGTCCGAATTCCGCAAGTATGGCATGCATCTCGGCGGTATTGTCGCCCGTCAGTCCGAGTACGTCCACCACCTCGCCGATGGGATTCTTGGCATCGTCGGGCCAGGATGTGATCTTCACTATGGCCTTCTGACCGGTGGTGGCACCCTTGAGCTTGGCGCGCGGTATGATGATGTCGGTGGCGAGAAACTTGGAGTCGGTCTGCAGATAGGCAAACTGGCGCTCCACACGGATCGTGCCGATAAAAGTCTGATCCTTCTTCTCGATGATCTCTATTACTTCGGCTTCGGGCTCAATGCCGCGGCGTGCAGCCGATACGAATATGCGCACACGGTCGCCATTGAGGGCGTGCATCGAGTTGCGTTCGGCCACAAATATCGACTCGGAGTCGGTGTCAGTCACCACACTGTTCTTGCCGTTGCTGCGGCGCACGAATGTGCCGGTCACCACATTGCTCCGCTGCGGAGCCTTGTACTTACCGGGCGACACCTCTATGAGGTCGCCGTCGTAAGCCATTTCGGCCAGTATCATAGCCACGCAGCGCTGCGATGCTGCCGTGTCGGCGCCGATGGCGTACGACACCTGCTTATAGTTGAATGTGCCGTTTTTCTGATGCGATATATATTCACGTACATCGGCGCGCAGATTGCTTCGCGATGACTTGGATTTCGGTTTCGGTGGAGTAGGTTTCTTTGCCATAATTTATAATGCTATATGGTTATAACACCGGAAATGGCTTTTATGTTAAGAAGAAAATGCCGGCTCCTTGTGTGGGGCACCGGCATTTTCCGCTTGATTCTTATCTCTGTGCCCTTCGGTGCCCGGGATCAGGCATCGATATTGGCGTAGTTGGCATTGGCTTCGATGAAGTCGCGGCGCGGAGCCACATCCTCGCCCATGAGCATCGAGAAGATGCGGTCGGCCTCGGCGGCGTCGGAGATGCGCACCTGTTTCAGCAGACGGTGTTCGGGCGACATGGTGGTGTCTCTCAGCTCCTCGGCACTCATCTCACCCAGACCTTTGTAGCGCTGCACCTTGGTCTTGTCGCCATACTTCATGATAAACTGCTGCACCTGCTGGTCGGTCCAGCAGTATTCCTCCACCTTGCCGCGGGTACACTTGAAGAGCGGGGGAGTGGCCAGATAGAGGTAGCCGTTTTCGATGATGGGGCGCATACGGCGGAAGAAGAAGGTCATCAGTAGCGTGGCAATGTGCGATCCGTCCACGTCGGCATCGGTCATGATGATGATCTTGTGGTAGGCGAGTTTCGATATGTTCACCTCCTTCGGGTCATCGTCGGTGCCGATGGTCACACGCATGGCACGGAATAGGCTCGTGATCTCCTGATTCTCGAATATACGGTGGTCCATAGCTTTCTCCACATTGAGGATCTTGCCTCGCAGCGGGAGGATGGCCTGATGTGCGCGGTCGCGACCCTGCTTTGCGGTACCGCCTGCGGAGTCACCCTCGACGAGGAAGAGTTCGCAGTCCTCGGCCGTGCGGCTTGAGCAGTCGGCAAGCTTGCCGGGCAGACCGCCGCCGGTGAGAGGCGACTTGCGCAGCACATTCTTACGCGCATTGTAGGCGGCGTGGCGTGCCTGGGCGGCCAGAATCACCTTCTCCACTATCGTCTTGGCCTGGCGCGGATGCTCCTCGAGGTAGTAGCGCAGAGCTTCGCTCACGGCTGTCTGTACGGCGCCGATCACCTCGCTGTTGCCAAGCTTCGTCTTGGTCTGGCCCTCAAACTGAGGCTCCATCACCTTCACCGATACCACGGCAGTCAGACCCTCGCGGAAGTCGTCGCTTGCCACGTCGATCTTCACCTTTTCGAGCATCTTGTTGTCCTCGGCATACTTCTTCAGGGTCGAAGTCAGGCCGCGGCGGAAGCCCGTCAGGTGCGTACCGCCCTCGATGGTGTTGATATTGTTTACGAACGAATATACATTCTCGTTGTAAGTCGTATTGTAGGTCAGAGCCACCTCCACGGGTATGCCCTGACGCTCCGTGTTGAGGTGGATCACATCCTCGATCAGAGGCTCCTTATTGGAGTCAATGTATTCCACAAACTCGCGCAGACCTTCCTTGGAGTAGAAAGTCTCGCTGCGCGACTCGCCCTGCTCGTTGGTCTCGCGGCGGTCGGTCAGCGTCAGTGTGATGCCGGCGTTGAGGAATGCCAGATCGCGCAGACGGTTGGCCAGCGTATTGTAGTCGTAGATCGTAACGGTGAATATCGATGCATCGGGCAGGAAGGTGATCGATGTGCCGGTGCGCTCGCTCGTACCGGCTACCGTAAGCTCCGTGGTGGGCTTGCCGCAGGAATATTCCTGCACGTAAGCCTTGCCGTCGCGGTGAATCTCGGCGCGCAGATAGGTGGAGAGTGCGTTCACACAGCTCACGCCTACCCCGTGCAGACCACCCGACACCTTGTAGGAGCCCTTGTCGAACTTACCGCCGGCGTGGAGCACCGTCAGCACCACTTCCAAAGCGCTCTTGTGCTCCTTCTCGTGCATGTCCACCGGGATACCGCGGCCGTTGTCCACCACCGTGATCGAATTGTCGGGGTTGATAGTCACATCGATATGGGTAGCATAGCCTGCGAGCGCCTCGTCGATAGAATTGTCGACCACCTCATATACAAGGTGATGCAGACCCTTAAATGAAATATCGCCGATATACATCGCCGGGCGCTTGCGCACCGCTTCCAGGCCTTCAAGCACCTGGATATTGCTCGCACTATACTGTTTTGATTCTTCTTCTAATTCTGCCATTGATAGCTAAGGGTTTGATTCTCTTATTTGCATTATGCGGATTGGCCTCGTAAGTGGCCTTAAATTCCAAACAAAAGTAAGAAAAATATTGCGAAACGGCAAATTTTATCTTCTCGGATTCCAAACCCTTTGAAAACCGCCCTAAGTGTGAAAAAATGCAAAAATAAGTCGGTTTTCTTGCATCGAATCGAAAAACTCCTTACCTTTGCATCGCTTTTCAGAAATCGGGGTGTAGCTCAGTTGGTTAGAGTACGCGTCTGGGGGGCGTGAGGTCGCTAGTTCGAGTCTAGTCACCCCGACAAGAAGCCAAAGGCTTGACGGTTCGCCGCCAAGCCTTTTTTGTGTATGCCCCGCAAATTTGCCGGCTCGATCGAAACGCCATTCATCGCTCTCCACCATAAGAATGTAGGGGATGTCTAACCTTGATTGTTAGGCATCCCCAAATATCGTGAATCGTGGATTGCGTATCGTGAATTGCGTATCGTGAATCGGGATTATTCCCACTCGATTGTGGCCGGTGGCTTGGAGGAGATGTCGTAGGTTACGCGGTTGATGCCTTTTACTTTGTTGATGATCTTGTTGGATACTTCGGCGAGGAAGTCGTAGGGGAGGTGAACCCAGTCGGCTGTCATACCGTCGGTCGAGGTCACGGCGCGCAGTGCCACGGCTCGTTCGTAGGTGCGTTCGTCGCCCATCACGCCCACGCTCTGCACTGGCAGCAATATCACGCCGGCCTGCCATACCTGATCATACAGTCCCCAGTCGCGCAGACCCTGAATGAAGATGTGGTCAGCTTCCTGAAGTATGGCCACCTTCTCGGGAGTGATATCACCGAGGATGCGTACGGCCAGACCGGGACCGGGGAAGGGATGGCGGCTGATCAGGTGTTCCGGCATACCGAGCTGACGGCCCACGCGGCGCACTTCATCCTTGAAGAGCAGGCGTAGTGGTTCACACAGCTTCAGGTGCATTTTCTCGGGCAGTCCGCCTACGTTGTGGTGGCTCTTGATGGTAGTGCCGGTGATCGACAGCGATTCGATGCAGTCGGGATAGATGGTACCCTGACCGAGCCAGCTCACGTCGGTGAGTTTCTGTGCCTCTTCGTTGAACACGTCGATGAAGCCTTTGCCGATGATCTTGCGCTTCCGTTCGGGGTCGGTCACGCCGGCCAGCTCGCTGAAAAATTTCTTGGAAGCGTCGACGCCGATCACGTTGAGGCCGAGACCTTCGTAGTCGCGGAGCACGTCGGCGAATTCATTCTTGCGCAGCAGACCGTGGTCCACGAATATACAGGTGAGGTTCTTGCCGATGGCACGGTTGAGGAGCACTGCGGCTACTGAAGAATCGACACCGCCCGACAGTCCGAGCACTACCTTGTCGTCGCCGATCTGCTCCTTGAGCTTGGCTACGGTCGACTCGATGAATGATTCGGCGCTCCACTCCTGACGGCTGCCGCAGATACCCACCACGAAGTTTTCGAGCAGGCGGGTGCCGCACTCCGAGTGATACACCTCGGGATGAAATTGTACGCCCCAGAGTTTTTCGCCCTCCTTCTGATAGGCGGCGATGGCCACCTTATCGGTCGAGGCGATGGTGTGGTAGCCTTCGGGCAGAGCGGTGATGGTGTCGCCGTGGCTCATCCATACCTGAGCGCCAGGAGCGATGTCGCGCAGCAGAGGATTGTTTTCCTCTACCTTGGCCAGACGGGCGCGGCCATATTCGCGGCTGTCGGCAGGCTCTACCATGCCGCCGCCCTGATAGGCCATCATCTGTGCACCGTAGCAGATACCCAGCAGCGGGTACTTGCCCATAAGGGGTGCGATGTCGGTGCGGAATGCCTTGTCGTCGTAGACCGAGAAGGGGGAGCCCGAGAGCACTACGCCGATCACACTCCGATCGTCGTGCGGGAATTTATTGTAAGGAAGGATTTCGCAATAAGTGTTGAGCTCGCGTATGCGGCGGGCGATCAACTGTGTAGTCTGCGAACCGAAGTCGAGAATGATTATTTTTTGTTGCATATAGGGATGGTGATGAGTTTTGCTTATTTCAATGGGGCTATTACAGAGGGGACGGCCACGAGCCATAGTTCGTCGCCGGCCATGAAGCGGGTGTCGCGGTCGGGAGAGAAGAATTGGTCGCCGCGCTTGATGCTAAGCAGCAGCGAGGCATAGCGGGTGGAGAGCTCTGACTCGGTCACCGACTTGCCGATAAGTGGCGATGCCGGTGAGAGCAGCAGCGATGTGAGGTGCATATCGGAGGGATTGACGGGCGAAGCATTGTCGGCATCCGAGTTGGCTTCGATCAGCGGCAGAATGGTCTGGATCTGTTCCTCGGTTCCGATCACGCAGAGCACGTCGCCCGGGAAGAGGCGTACCGAACCGTCGGGCACCGGTATCACCGTGTTGCCACGTTGGATCGACGCGATGCTCACTCCATATCGCGAGCGCAGCCCGGAGTCGAGCAGCCTCATACCCACAAATTCGCAGGCGTAGCCCACGGTCATGAAGGCCTGATGGAGATTGGCCACGATATTGCTGTTGCGACCGGAGCGGCGCAGTTCGCGCTCGTTGAGATTGTTGATGAATGTCTTTTCGATAGATGTGAGCCGGCGGCTGAGACGCGTAGACATCAGGATACCCACGAGCAATATTATCGCCATGGCCACGGCCAGGCCGATACGTACGTAGAATATGCCCGAGAGGATTATGATGATGAATGCCAGAGCTATGAGGATGCGGATGATGCGCATTATCACGAGGGGTACGCTGAACCGCGCGTTGGCCTGTTTCAGCATTTCGCGCTCCACCTTCTTCGACGACGGGTAGGTGAGGGCAAGCAGGAAGGGAGCCATGGCGCCGAGTGCCGCCAGCGTGCCGATGAGCGACGCCCATTTGGGAGTGGCTTCGCGCAACCAGGGCATAAGCCAGTGGGAAGTGATCACGCATATAGCCGTGAGGATACATGTGTAGAGCACGATGCGCCATAGATAGCGCTTGAGTACCGCGCGCCAGAGCTGACGCACTTCAGAGCCCTGCTGGTGCTCGGCTTCCTCGCGGTAGCGTGTGATGAGAAACTGGAGCCGCGCCGGCAGAATACGTTCGATGAAGCGGTAGACCGGATCAGCCATACGGATGAAGTAGGGTGTGGTGAAGGTAGTGAGTACCGACACTGCCACCACGATAGGATAGATCGTCGGTTCGAGTACCCCGAGCTGCATGCCGAGAGTAGCGATGATGAAGGCAAATTCTCCGATCTGAGTGAGAGAGAAGCCTGATTCGATGGCCACCTTGAGTGTCTGGCCTGATATGAGCATACCAACGGAGCCGAAGATGATCATACCGACGATTACCGTAGCCGACAGTATTAGGATGGGCCCGGCGTAGGTCACTATCACATGGGGATCCACCATCATGCCCACGGAGATGAAGAATACTGAGCCGAAGAGGTCCTTCACCGGCATTGTCACGTGCTCGATACGTTCGGCGAAGCTTGTGCCGGCCAGAATCGAGCCCATCACGAATGCGCCGAGCGCGAGCGAGAATCCGCAGTAGACGGAGAATACCGCCATGCCCAGACAAAGCCCCATGCCTACGATGAGCAGTGTCTCGCTGTTGAGGTAGTTGCGTACCTTATTGAGAGCCGACGGGAGCACGAACACACCCACGGCGAACCATATTATAAGGAAGAAAGCGAGTTTGCTTACGCTCAGCAGCATCTCCGAGCCCTGCACACTATTGTTGATGGCTATCGACGATAGTATCACCATCATCAACACAGCGAAAAGGTCCTCAACAATAAGCACCGCAAACACTTGTGCGGCAAACTTCTTGTGGCTGAGTCCGAGGTCGGCAAACGCCTTGATGATGATCGTGGTCGACGACATCGACAGCATACCGCCGAGGAAGAGGCTGTTGAGATTGGTGAATCCGAGCAGATGGCCTATGGAGAAGCCCACAAACATCATACCGCAGACGATGATCAGCGCCGTGGTCACCGCCGAGCCACCGGCATTGAGCAGCTTCTTGAAGCTGAATTCCAGTCCGAGCGAGAAAAGCAGTACTACGATGCCGAGCTGTGCCCAGAATTCGATATTTTCCTCCGTGGTCACTGAAGGCAGATATTCGAAGTGAGGGCTGGCAAGGAAGCCTGCCACGATATAGCCGAGCACCACAGGCTGCTTGATCCATTTGAAGAAGAGGGTGACGCAGGCGCCGAGTATCAATATGAAAGCCAGATCGCTGATAAGGCTCTCGATGCCCAGATGGGCTGACTCGGTGGCGGTATCAACGGCGGCAAGTATTATGGATGGAATCATAAGGATGCGGAGGAGAGTGCTAAATGGTCACTTGATTGGCGAGGGAGATTGATGATGCGCGGTCGATGGCCTGCAAGGCCGCGAAGAGAGGGATGAAATCCACCGTCTCGCGCGAGAGGGTCACCAGATTGAGGCGTGTCACCGGCTCGGAGTAGTCGTAGTCCACATATATGTCGACAAGATTCACATGGTACTCTTTCAGGCACTTGCGATACGGCTCCATGTCGGTCACCACGGACGGTACTTTCATGCGTATGATACGCATTTCGCCGCCGAGGCGCAGCCGGTGCTCGATCTGCTCCAGAAACATCAGTATGAAGATGATCAGAGCGGTAGCGATCACAGCTACGAGATAGAGACCTACGCCTACGGCGAGACCGATCGTGGCCACCATCCAGATACCGGCGGCGGTGGTGAGACCGCGTACAGAGCCTTTGCCCTGAATTATGGCTCCGGCGCCGAGGAAGCCGATACCGGTGATGACCTGCGCGGCTATACGCCCGGGGTCGCCATTCTTGAGTCCGAGGTATTCCTGCGGCACGTAGATACTGAGTATCATGGCGAGAGTGGCACCCATCGATATGAGGGCGAAGGTGCGCAGACCGGCGGTCTGCCCCTTGCGCTTGCGCTCGAATCCCACGCAGCATCCCAGCAGCAGACTCAGCAGAAGCTTGAACACCGACGAGATGCCGGTCACTTCTATCGAGTTGATCTGGTCGATGAGATGCTGGATCATAGCTAAATTATTTCTTCAGAGTGAAGTGGCGTGAGATGAGGCGGAAGTTGTCGGCGAAGAGCTCCACGGTGTAGTCGCCGGGGTTGAGCGTGGCGTTCACATCCCAGTAGATGTTGATGCCTGCGATCTCGTCGCCGGAGTAGTCGATGGTCTTTTTGGCGGTGCAGGTGAGGGTTTGGCCTTCAAAGGAGAAGGAACCGCCGTTGCCGAGCAGCGAGCCTTCGGGTCCGGTGATGCGGAGATAGATGGTCTTAGTGCCTACGGGAGTCGAATTGTTCTGCGGGATGGTGAAGGTGACCATGAGTTGGGTGGCCTTGGTCACATTCTTCTCGTTCTTGCCCTTCTTGTTGAGCGCGGTGAGCGACAGACCGGTCACGTTGAGCTTCTCGGCGAGAGTCATGCGGGTGTTGAGCTCGTCGTTTTTGCGTGTTATGTCGTTGACGGTCGATGTCAGTTGCTCGTTCCTATTGCGTATCTCGGTGTTCTCATCGCGCAGCATGGCATTCTCGCGGCTGAGCGAATCCACCTGAGCTACGTAGTGGCGGAGCAGACCGCGCAGGGTGGCTATCTCGTCGCGCAGTTTCTGGATCTGCTCGGCGCTCTTCACTTTCTGGGAGTTGAGTTCGGCGATAAGCTCCTCGACACGCTGCTTTGCGGCGTTGTACTTGGCGAGGATCGTATCGTTTTCGAGCCGGATAGCGTCGTTTTCGTGCTGCTCGAACTGAGCGTTGAGCTCAGCCAGTTCGCCGGCCATGGTCAGATTGTCCTGAAGCTGCTCGTTGGTGAGTTGAGCTTCGGCCAATTCCTGCTGCTGACGGCTTACGGTGAGAAGCAGGTACACTACAATGGCTATGAGTGCGAGGGTGAGAACCGCACCTATTATTATAAGTATCTTATTGCGCTTCATCGGGAGATGGTGTTAATTTACATATTGCGTCCGTGGCAGTTCTTGAATTTCTTGCCGCTGCCGCAGGGACATGGATCGTTGCGTCCGATCTTCGGAGCATTGTTGACGGTGGGCATGGCCTTCTGCTGCTCGCCCTGACGAGCGGAAGCTGCCGCACGCTGCTCGGCTTCGCCTGGCAGGCCGCCTTCGCGCGATGTGCGGTAGGTGTTTGGCCGCTGCTGTTCGGGCATAGCGCGCTGGAGTTCGGGCTGAGGTTTCTGCCCGGGCTCGGCCTGCTGCTGCTGACCCTGGGGTGTGGCCACGTGGATATGGCCGCGCATCAGGGCAGTGGCAACCTTTACGTTGAGATTATTGAGCAGCTGCTCGAAGAGGTGGAAGGACTCTACCTTATAGATTACCAGCGGGTCTTTCTGCTCGTAGGATGCATTCTGTACGGACTGGCGCAACTGGTCGAGCTCGCGGAGATGCTCTTTCCAGAGTTCGTCGATCGATACCAGCAACAGAGCTTTATGCCACTCCTTGATGATTACGGCCGAGTTGGTGTCGGCTGCATCCTGAAGGCTTACGCGTACGTAGAACACACGTTTGCCGTCGGTAATCGGTACCACGATACGTCCATCGGAGCCTCGCTCCTCGATCCAACGGGTGATCACGGGCTGGGCGATCTCGATGATGCGGGCATTTTTGCGTTCGAGAGCTTCGAGTGCGGCGGTGTGGAGCGCGCCGATCAGATCCTCCTTATCCATATTGCGGAACTGCTCTTCGCTTACCGGCATCTCGATGGCGAGAATCTTGAAGATCTCCAGCGAGAGTTCTTCGTAGTCGGTGGCAGCCGAATAGTTTTGCACGAGGTTTTCGATTACGTCCCAGAGCATATTGTTGATGTCCACTTCCACGCGCTCACCGATCAGAGCGTGGTGGCGGCGGGAGTAGATGTATGAGCGCTGCTTGTTCATCACGTCGTCGTATTCGAGCAGGCGCTTGCGGATGCCGAAGTTGTTTTCCTCGACGCGCTTCTGGGCGTTCTCGATAGCGTTGTTGATCATCTTCGATTCGATCATCTCGCCCTCTTTGAGACCGAAGCGGTCGAGCATCTTCATCACACGGTCGGTGACAAACAGACGCATCAGCTGATCCTCAAATGATACGAAGAATACCGACGAACCCGGGTCGCCCTGACGTCCGGCACGACCGCGAAGCTGTCGGTCGACGCGGCGCGATTCGTGGCGCTCGGTGCCGATGATGGCCAGACCGCCTGCATCCTTCACTCCTTCGGGGAGCTTGATGTCGGTACCGCGGCCCGCCATATTGGTGGCTATGGTCACGGTGCCGGGCTTACCGGCGAGTGCCACGATCTCGGCCTCTTTCTGGTGGAGCTTGGCATTGAGTACGTTGTGGGGGATGTTGCGCATCTTGAGCATACGCGACAGGAGCTCGGATATTTCTACCGAAGTAGTACCTACGAGCACCGGACGTCCTTTCTTGACGAGCGCTTCGATCTCGGCGATCACGGCTGCGTATTTCTCTTTCTTGGTCTTGTAGACGCGGTCGCGCATATCGTCGCGGGCTACGGGACGGTTGGTGGGGATGGTGACAACATCGAGCTTATAGATATCCCAGAACTCGCCTGCTTCTGTCTCGGCCGTACCGGTCATACCGGCGAGGCGGTGATACATACGGAAGTAGTTCTGCAGGGTGATGGTGGCGAATGTCTGTGTAGCTGCTTCTACAGTCACACCCTCCTTGGCCTCGATAGCCTGATGGAGTCCGTCGGAATAGCGGCGACCCTCCATGATACGGCCTGTCTGCTCGTCGACGATCTTTACCTTTCCATCGTCGATCACATATTCGACATCTTTCTCGAAGAGAGTGTATGCCTTGAGCAGCTGCGATACTGTGTGTACGCGCTCGGCTTTCACGGCATAGTTCTGCATCAGTTCGTCCTTACGCTGTGCGCGTTCTGCCGGGTCGGTGATAGTCTCGGCTTCGGAGAGCTGAGCGGCAATGTCGGGGAGTACGAAAAATTCCGGATCCTGGCTGTTGCCGGTGAGGGCATCAATACCCTTGTCGGTAAGCTCAACCTGACGGTTCTTCTCATCGATGACGAAGTAGAGGGGCTCGGTAGCCTTGGGCATCTCGCGTGCATTGTCCTGAAGGTAGTATGCTTCGGTCTGCAGAAGTATGTTTTTGATACCTTCCTGCGAGAGATAGCGGATGAGGGCGCCGTTTTTGGGGAGACCCTTGAATGCACGGAACAGGAGCAACGCGCCTTCTTTCTGGTCATCCTTGTCGTCGGAAGAGAGTTTTGTCTTGGCGTCGGCGAGAATCTGGTTGACGAGCTTGCGCTGAGCCTGCACTACAGCTTCCACATTGGGGCGGAAAGCCTCGAAGAGCTGATCTTCGCCCTTGGAAACGGGACCGGAGATGATAAGAGGTGTACGGGCGTCGTCGATAAGCACGGAGTCGACCTCATCGACGATGGCGTAGTAGTGCTTGCGCTGCACCATGTCGTTGGCGGTCATCGCCATATTGTCGCGGAGGTAGTCGAAGCCGAATTCGTTGTTGGTGCCGAATGTAATGTCGCAGTTGTAGGCCGCGCGGCGCTCGGGGGTGTTGGGGTCGTGCTTGTCGATACAGTCAACTGTCGAACCGTGGAACATATAGAGCGGACCCATCCACTCCGAGTCGCGTTTCGACAGATAGTCGTTGACGGTAACTACGTGTACGCCGCGTTTCGAGAGCGAACGGAGGAATACGGGGAGTGTAGCCACGAGGGTCTTACCTTCACCGGTAGCCATCTCGGCGATCTTGCCCTGATGGAGCACCACGCCGCCGATTAGCTGTACGTCGTAGTGTACCATATCCCAGGTGATCTCGTTGCCGCCAGCCATCCAGTGGTTGCGGTATATGGCGTTGTCGCCGTCGATCTCCACGAAGTCCTTGCCCTGAGCGGCGAGCTCGCGATCGAGCTGAGTGGCCTTCACGGTGATGGTCTCATTGTTGGCAAATCGCTTCGCGGTCTCGCGCAGAGTGGCGAACACTATGGGGAGGTGCTCATTGAGCTTCGATTCGATGGTGTCGAGGATATTTTTCTCGCGCTTGTCGAGCTCGTCCCAGAGTGGCTGACGCTTGTCGACCGGAGTGTTGTCCACTTCTTTGCGGATCTCGGCGATACGCTTCTCGTCGTCGGCCGTAGCGGCAGAGATATCTGCGCGAACTGCATCGATGCGGGCACGAAGCTCGTCGGGGGTTAAAGTCGACAGTTCGGGCTCCAAAGCCTTGATTTTATCCACAATCGGCTGAATCTCCTTGAGGTCGCGCTGCGACTTATTGCCGAATATTTTGCTGAGGAATGAATTTAGTGACATTTATCTATTTGATTTTTAATTTTCTAACTATGTTTGTGGCGATATCTGACAATAGTGTCCGAAATCAATTACAAAAATAGTGAAAATGTGTGATATAGCCGATAAATTCCGAGCGAAAAATTGAGATGGCAATAGGAGGTGCGGCTGATCGAGCGATCAGCCCTACAATTTGTAGAAATCAATTTATGGTAAAAATGTCATTGTACGCTTTTCGTGCGGGGATTCCCGCCAATGCACGATGCACAATTCAC
>JAIDTT010000054.1 GCA_029060545.1 Paramuribaculum sp.
GATCCCTACCTCGATCCCTACCCCGACAGCCCGATGATGCTCATACTGATCAGAGACCACGAAGATCAGATCCTCGACCCCAAGATCATCACCGACACCCGCCACAAGCGACGACGACCATAGCGGTATCGTGCTCCGCCCCTCAACCCCTGTCAATCAATCGTGCATCATGAATTGTGCATCGTGCATTGGCGGGAATCCCCGCACGAAAAGCGTACAATGACATTTTTACCATAAATCACATCCGTGACATTCGTCACGTCCCACCGCTCGTATATTACTTGCCGGTGCGCTGGTAGAGATACCGCTTGATCGAGCGCTTGGGAGTCTTTTCAAACTCCTCGTTCATCAACTCGAAACCCGACACTTTGGAATAAGCGGGCACCTCCTTATTGAGTTGTTCGATGTTCTCTTCCATTGTGCGACGGATATCATCGGTAGTCATACCCTGCTTGGTAGCCGTCTCATAGTCGGGATACACAAGCGCCACAAGGCGTGTGCCATCCTGCACTACTATCGACTCTGCCACGAATGGCATATTGTTGAGTTTCTGCTCTATCTCTTCCGGGTAGATATTCTGCCCCGACGGACCGAGAATCATATTCTTGTCGCGCCCGCGCAGATAGATGAAATTGTCGGCATCAATCACTCCGATATCTCCGGTACAGAGCCAGCCGTCGTCCGATAGCGCCTCGGAGGTAGCATCAGGATTCTTATAGTAGCCCTTCATCACATTGTCGCCGCGCACCCATATCACACCGGCCACCGTCTCCGGATCCGAGGAGTCTACCCGGGCTTCCATTCGGTCCACGATACGGCCGCAAGAGCCTTTGCGGGCTATCGTGTGAGGCGCATAGGAGATAAGTGGAGCACACTCAGTCATACCGTAGCCCACAGTGAAGGGGAACTGTATACGACGCAGAAAATCCTCTACCTCATGATTGAGAGCGGCACCGCCGATTATCATCTCGCGGAGCTGACCGCCGAAAGTATCATTGAGCTTGGCTTTGACCTTATGCAGCAGATGATCGTCGACAAACGGCACATGGAGCAGCAACTTCATCAGCGGCTTCTCAAGCAGCGGGAACACCTTGGTCTTAATAATCTTTTCGATAATCAGAGGTACGGCAATGATAATCTTGGGGCGCACCTTGGCAAACGCATCCATGATCACCCTCGGCGAAGGAGTGCGGGTAAGGAAATGGATATGACACCCCTTGGCAAAAGGATGAAGCAACTCTATAGCCAGACCATACATGTGGGCAAGCGGAAGCATACACACTATACCGTCGCCCGGCAAAAGGAAATCAAGATGATCCACCGTGTACTGGACATTGGACCACAACGCACGGTAGCTCAGCATCACGCCCTTGGAGAAACCGGTAGAACCGGAAGTATAGTTGATCAGAGCGAGCTGGTCGGGCTGCTCCTCATATAGAGTGAGATCGGAAGCACCGAAGCGTTCGGGAAACTGCTGACCGAAATACTCGTTGAGGTGGGCACGCGCATCAGCTATCTCATCGTTGCGCGCCACAAGCAGAGCGAAGTCGCTCAGGCGGAATATACCGGTTAGGCCGCCCATGCTGTCAGCATCCAGATTCTCGTATATCGCCTCGTCGACGAAGAGAATCTTAGCCTCGCTATGATTTATAAGGTGATGTATCGTATCGGGCTTGAACTCGTTGAGAATCGGCACAGCCACAGCGCCGTAAGTAAGGCAGCTCATCACTGCCACCGACCATTGCGCCGAATTGCGTCCGCATAAAGCCACGCGGTCGCCGGGATTTATACCCGCGCGGTGGTAGAGGATATGCAGTTTGGTGATCTTGCGGGCTACATCCTTATAATTGTACGACGTGCCATTGAAGTCCGTAAGCGCCGGGAGTTCCCAATTGGCCTTGATCGACTCAATAATATATTCGTTGAGCGTGGGCTGAGATTTCATATATTTGTAATTTGGGTATGATACCTTGAATACGCAAAAATAGGAAATTTTGTTTAGAGTGGAAGTTTTGAAAGCAAAAAATGGCATATTTGGAATAACTATAGTAAATTTGCATACTTAAAATCCATACATCAACCCCTATGAAGATTAAGTTTACCATAGCAGCCGCTATACTTGCATTCTCAGCCTCATGCGCAGGCGCAGAGCCTCAGAACCAATACAAACTGACCGTGAACTTCGATCCGGAAAACGACGGAGAGGTAGTGTATCTCTTCGATTACGACACTGGTGAGAAGATCGACAGCACACTCGTCGACGGAGGCATAGCCCTCTTCACAGGATCGGCCGACACTCCGCGCCTTGTGCGCATCATTTCAGGCGGCGAGCGCTTTGGAAGCGTAATACTTGAGAAAGCCAATATCGACGTATGGGCATTCGAAGGTCGTTGCGAATCCGACGGCGTCCTCTCGATGCGTAGCGACGCATTCGAGGCCGAGGTCGACAAGCTCGGTCAGCAGCTCCGTGCTCTCCCCGACGACTCCGCATCAGCCATCAAAGCCGACTCCATATATGCCGCCTACGACGAGATGATGGAGCAGATCATTGCCGAAAACGCCGCCAATCCGCTGGGCAAGTATATGTTTATGAATGTAGCTTCTTCGCTTGACCTCGCCGGATACGACGAATACATGGCCAAATATCCTGCCCTGAAGGACTGGACTCGCATCGCCAATCTGCGCGACGGCCTGCTCAAACGCGCCGAGACAAGCGTAGGCAAGAAATACAAGGACTTCGAGGTGACTTACGACGGTACCACAAAGCGCCTGAGCGACTATGTAGGTCCCGACCACTACACCATCGTCGACTTCTGGGCAAGCTGGTGCGGACCCTGCATCCGTCAGGTGAAGGTGCTCAAGGAACTCTACGGAGAGTATGCCGACAAGGGCCTCAACTTCCTCAGCGTAGCTGTGTGGGATAAGCCCGAAAATACACTCGAGGCCATCAAATCGCACGAAATCACATGGGATCAGATCATCGACGCACAGTCGATTCCGACCGATCTCTACGGCATCAGCGGCATACCCTGCATCATCCTCATCGCTCCCGATGGCACCATCGTGAGCCGCGACAAGCAGGGCGACGACCTCAAAGCCGATGTAGCTGCTGCCATGAGTACATTCGAAGCTCCCGCCACTAAAGAATAATTCCCCTCACGCAATATGAAAGAAAAGATTAATCAGCTCAAGGAAGAAGTTGCCGCACTCACGGCCTCATCGCTCGAAGAGGTAGAGCAGCTTCGCATAAAATATCTCAGCAAGAAAGGTCTGATCACACTTGCCTTCAACGACTTCCGCACCGTACCCGCAGAGCAGAAGCGCGAGATGGGTCAGCTGCTCAATGAGCTCAAGAACGCCGCTACCGAGAAGATCAACCAGCTGAAGGAGAATCTACAGTATTCCTCCGACGAATACTCCGATATCGACCTGTTCCGCACTCCGGCACCCGTGACCCTCGGCACGCGCCATCCCCTCTCGATAGTCAAAAACGACATCATATCCATCTTCTCCCGCCTCGGCTTCACAGTAGCCGAAGGTCCCGAGATCGAAGACGACTGGCACGTATTCTCCTCGCTCAACTTCGCCGACGATCACCCTGCCCGCGATATGCAGGACACCTTCTTCATATTCCGTCATCCCGACGTATTGCTTCGCACCCACACCTCCTCAGTCCAGAGCCGCGTGATGGAGCACACTCAGCCTCCTATCCGCATCATCTGCCCCGGACGTGTCTACCGCAATGAAGCAATCTCGGCACGCGCCCACTGCTTCTTCCACCAGGTAGAAGCTCTCTACGTCGACAAGAACGTATCGTTTGCCGATCTGAAGCAGACACTCCTCTATTTCGCCCGCGAGATGTTCGGTCCCGAGACCAACATACGCCTGCGTCCATCATACTTCCCCTTCACCGAGCCTTCGGCCGAAATGGATATCTCATGCAATCTGTGCGGCGGCAAAGGCTGCTCCTTCTGCAAGCACACCGGCTGGGTAGAAATTCTCGGTTGCGGTATGGTCGATCCCAACGTACTTGAAGCCTGCGGTATCGACTCGAAGGTCTACTCCGGCTTTGCACTCGGCATGGGTGTGGAGCGCATCACCAACCTGAAGTATCAGGTGAAAGACCTGCGTATGTTCTCCGAAAACGACCGCCGCTTCCTCGAACAATTCGAAAGCGCCCGCTAAAAGCGCTCAACTACATCCGTCAACACTCTCATCATCTGCCCATGACGCTGATCGAACCGCTATCTGTAGCCGCCGGAGGCGCCATGGGTTGTCTTTGTCGCTACGCGCTCGAATTCATCCCTGCGATATCCACCAAGCCGATGCCGGTGATCGCAGCCAATCTCGCGGGATGCCTCCTCATCGGCATCGTATCCGCTCTGTTGGCTCACTTCAATGCATCGGCAGTGCTCAATCGGTTACTCGTCACAGGTATCCTTGGCGGCTTCACCACATTCTCTGCATTCGCCCTGCATCCGGTAATGCTTATCCGGCAAGGGTTGTGGGCTGAAGCAATCGGCTATGTCACCCTGTCGGTGATTGGCGGCCTCCTCCTCTGTGCAGCCGCAATGACAGGTACCGAATATTTCCTAAAGACCACCTCTGCCCTATGACCGTTGACGAACGTTACCGACTGTTTGTAGAGTGGTTCGACGCCAATATGCCCGACGCCTCCACCGAATTGAAGTTTGACAACCCCTATCAGTTGCTCGTGGCTGTGATCCTGTCGGCGCAATGCACCGACAAGCGTATCAACCAAGTCACGCCCGCCCTATTCGAAGCATTCCCCACCCCCGAGGCGTTGGCCGCATCCAATGCCGAGACCGTTTTCGAATACATCAAATCGGTATCGTACCCCAACAACAAGACACGCTCCCTGCTCGGAATGGCACGTACGCTTGTCGAGGAATTCGGCGGCGAAGTGCCGTCGGATATCGATTCGCTATTGCGTATCCCCGGAGTAGGCCGTAAGACGGCTAACGTGATACTCTCCGTCGTATTCGGCAAAGCCGCCATGGCTGTGGACACACACGTATTCCGCGTGAGCGAGCGCATCGGCCTCACTACCGATTCCAAGAACCCGCTGCAGACCGAGCGCACACTGATGAAGTATCTGCCGGAGGACAAAGTGGCACGCGCGCACCACTGGCTCATACTCCACGGCCGATACGTGTGCAAGGCTCGCAAGCCCGACTGTCTCAACTGCAGCATCAAAGGCATATGCCGCTACTATCAGAAAAATGGATAGCGCCACCACCACCAAAGTAGCTCGGTTCATAGCCGACAATGATCTCCTGCCCCCTGAGTGCCCGCTTGTGATCGTTGGGGTAAGTGGAGGTGCCGACTCTGTAGCGCTGCTTCTGATACTGCACCAACTGGGATATACGCTTCTCGCCGCCCATTGCAACTATCACCTGCGCGGAGTGGAGAGCAACCGCGACGAGCTGTCGGTGCGCCGGCTATGCGATGAGCTTGGCATCAGGCTCTGCGTGAAAGACTGCTCAGTGGAAGCCGGACACCGCGAGTCAGTGGAGATGGTGTGCCGCCGTATACGCTACGATTGGTTTGAAGAACTCCGTGCGGAAGCGCCGGGCAGTATAGTGGCCGTGGCTCATAACAAGGGCGACAACGCCGAGACTATGATGCTCAATCTTCTAAGAGGCACCGGCATAGCCGGTATGCGGGCTATGCTTCCTCGCAACGCCGACGGTGTGGTGCGTCCGCTGCTCTGCCTGTCGCGAGCCGAGATAGAAGCATATCTCGCCGACTGCGGCCGCACGTTCGTAGTCGACTCGTCCAATCTGACCAACGAGTACCGGCGCAACTGTCTGCGCAATGATGTATTCCCCACCATATCCCGACATTTTCCGGACTACCTCGAACGCATCACTACATCCATCAACCATCTGCGCAGTGACTGGATGTTGCTTGAGCAGTTGTGTGCCGCGGCAGTCATACGCCATACCGACCGACACGGCAATATAGATATCAAAGCGCTTGCTGCCGAGATACCTCAGGCCGACGAAGTGCTGTTCAGAGTACTCGCCCCCGACGGGTTCACACGCACGCAGGCCACCGACATGATGGCGGCGGCCGAAGGCAGCGGACAGCTCTTCACCTCCACAACCGGCAATACCGCCTGCATCAACCGCGGAATCCTGATACGTAATCGACTCTCCGAGCCGACGATCACTGAGTCGGTTGAAGATGCCGCGGATATCGAAATGCCGACGTCGCCATTCTGCGTCCTCTTTGATGCCGACGAACTCGGCTCCGACTATACTTTCCGTCCATGGAAGCCCGGCGACCGTATGCAGCCTTTCGGGATGGGGGGACGGAGCAAAAAGCTGTCCGACATCTTCAATGATGCCAAAATCTCGGTAGCCGTCAAGGCAGTGACAAAGGTAATGGTGAAGGGCGACACGATACTCTGGATACCCGGTGTGCGCCGCTCGATTCACTTCCCCGTCACAGGCCGTACACAAAGGGTGTTGCGCGTCGAGCAGATTTTTTAACATTCCCCACTCCCGCTATCCCGACTTTTCTTATTACTTTTGTTGATGTTCAATCTCAACCCCATCACCAGCAATGAACCGCAAAGGTAAATTATATTTCCGCTACGGCACCATGGGCTCGGCCAAGACGGCTCTGCTCCTCACTCAGGCCTACAACTTCGAAGAGCGCGGCATGAAGTACGTGTGCCTCAAGCCAATCATCGACACCCGCGAAGGACGCAGCGTGATCCGCTCCCGCATCGGCATCGAACGCGAATGCAAGTGGATCCGCAACGATACCAATCTATACGAACTCGCCCAGAGCCTTTTTGAGGAAAATATGCTCATCATCGACTGGTTTCTGGTCGACGAATCGCAGTTTCTCACCCCCGAGCAGGTCGATCAGCTTGCCCGCGTTGTGGATGATTTCGGCAGCAATGTGGTGTGCTACGGTCTCCGTACCGACTTCCAGAGCCATCTATTCGAAGGGTCGCGCCGACTCTTTGAGGTGGCCGACTCGATCGACGAGATAAAGTCGACATGCAACTGCGGACGCAAGACCATAATCAACGCCCGTATAGATTCTAAAGGCGACTTCGTGGAAGAGGGCGCGCAAGTTGAGATTGGCGGCGACGACAGATATATTGCCGTATGTCGCAAATGCTGGCGCAACAAGCGCATTGAGCAGTCGTCGCGCGACGCACTCCCCTTTCTCGAACTAACCCGCAAATAAATGTCCCGACTTCTCCTCTCGTTCACTCTGCTGCTCGGCAGCCTTCTGTCGGTATCCGCGCAGTCGCTCAGCCCCGAGACACTTGACTATAAGATCAATTATAAGTGGGGGCTCATCCACAAGCAGGCAGGCACCGCACGCTTCGTGCTCTCCCGCCCCAATGTCTCTACATTTGACGCAAGGCTCTACGCCCGTACACAGCCGTGGGCCGACGTATTCTATAAGGTACGCGATACCCTTACCACCACTTTCTCCTCCTCCACGTTTATGCCGGAGGTATATCACCGCATAGCCCACGAAGATGGAAGCTACGCCCACGACATCTTGAAGTTCTCACGGTCAGGCAACACATCATCGGCCGTGTGCCGTCGCATCCGTCGCGGCAAAAAAGATACGTCCAACACCGAGACATCTATCTCGCTTTCAGCCACAGGGCCGACTGTCGACCTTCTCTCGTCGTTCTACTACATCCGTACACTCCCCTACTCGACTCTCAAGCCGGGCTACAAGCAGATTGTCAACATCTTCTCAGGCAAGCGCAAAGAGCTCCTCGCCATCACTTATCTGGGGAAAGAAGATCTCAAAATGGATAAAATCACTCAGCCGGTCTACCATATCCGGTTCACCTTCACAAGCGAGGGCAAGAAGGAGACGTCGCGCCCGATCGACGCGTGGCTATCCACTTCGCCCGGCCATGTGCCGCTCAAGCTCGTCGGTGAACTCAAGATCGGCAAAGTCCAATGTTTTCTTATTCAGTAATCATCTATGCATCGCTTCATTCTACCGCTATTTGCATTTCTAACCACCTTGTCAGTGAAAGCATCATCGCCCGACATCACCACAATAGTTTACACTACCGACGTTCACGGCAGCTACTTCCCCTACGATTTCATCAAGGGCGTACCGACATCGGGCGGTCTTGCGCGTGTGGCCACGGTAGTGGATAGGTTGCGCAGCGAAAACACGCCCGATCGGGTATTGGTACTTGACGACGGCGACTTCCTTCAGGGGCAGCCAAGCGCTTATTACTACAACTTTATCGATACAGTCACCCCGCATCTGGCTGCCCGCATATTCAACCATATCGGGTATAATGCCATCGGCGAAGGTAATCACGATATCGAGACAGGCCACGCCGTCTACGACCGTGTAGCTTCTCAACTTGAAATGCCTACACTTGCGGCCAACGTCATCGACCGCACTACGGGCGAACCGTATTTCACCCCCTACCTCATTCAGAATGTAGGCAGCCACAAGATTGCCATCATCGGACTGCTTACTCCTGCCATCCCGGCGTGGCTTCCCGAACGCTTATGGAGCGGACTTGAATTTCAGGAGATGGTGCCTGCGGCACGCTACTGGATCGAGAAGGTACGCAGCGAGCACCGGCCCGACATCGTGATAGGCCTTTTCCACTCCGGGCACAACTCCGCTCAGACCACCGCAGGCTACCGCGAGAACGAATCGCTTGAGATAGCCCGGCAGGTCGAAGGGTTTGATGCCGTATTCATGGGTCACGACCACCGCGAGTATTGCGACACCGTGGCCGGCCCCGACGGTCGCGCCGTATGGGCGCTCAACCCGGCCGCCAACGCTCAGGCGGTGGGAGTACTGAATCTCACATGGAGCGATAACGGCGATCGCCCCACACTCGAAGGATCTATCATAAAACTCGACGACGTCGAACCTTCGGCATCTTTTATGGCCGAGTTTGCGCCCGACTTCACCGCGGTCAAAGACTTCGTGGAGCAACCAATCACCAATATCGCGGCTCCCATACGCTCCACCGATGCTCTTGCCGGTCCGTCGGCCATGATGACGCTCCTCCACGAACTCCAGCTCGACGTCACCGGCGCGCAGATTTCGCTTGCCGCTCCGCTTAGCCTCGATACCGAGATCGCCGAGGGCACGCTCACTATGGCTGATATGTTTAAACTGTATAAGTACGAAAACAACTTATGCACGCTCCGGCTCACCGGCCGCGAGATACTCGGCCATCTCGAAGAGTCGTACCGCCAGTGGCTCGACACCGCTACCCGCTACCCGCTCTACAACTACGACTCGGCTATGGGCATCGACTATACCGTTGACCGCAACGCCGAACCCGGCAAGCGAGTGAATATACTGTCGCTCTCCGACGGCACGCCCTTCGATCTCGATGCCACATATACTGTGGCCGTCAACAGTTATCGTGCCGGCGGTGGTGGCAACCATCTCACTCTCGGCGCCGGTCTGTCGCGCGACGAACTGCTGAAACGCAACATAGCCACCACCCCGAAGGACATCCGCTACTACCTCATCAACTACCTCCGCTCTCAGCCCGAGTATCGCCCCCACGTAGTCGACAACTGGCACTTCCTCACCCGATAGCCTCCCCTCATTTTTTGTAAGTCGTTATAAATGAGCATTCGTAATTTCATCAAAATATCGCTATTGGTATTCAGTCTCTCTTTCATGGCCTCATGTGGCAGAGAGCAAAGTAAAGCGTTAGAAATAGCAGCTAATATTGTTGATGAGCGACCCGACAGTGCTTATATACTCCTTAAAAAAGTCGATTTCAACAGCCTAATCGGTGATGAGGATAAAGCCCGGTATGCATTGACCCACGCCAAAGCCAACAGGTATTTGGGGCGTTCGCTTGTTACTGATACCATTATCCCAATTGCTGTCAAATATTTTAAGGATAAGGGCGATACGATAGCATATCTTGAATCTGTCATTGCTTATGCGCATCACTTACGGTCGATAGACCGTAAAGACGATGCCTTCTCTTTTATTGATTCGGTAGTCTGCAATATTCCTGAAACAAATCAAATGACTCTCAATCAAGAACTCCTTGGATTTTCGTTTTCGGATAAAGATTATTCCCGGTCTTTGGATATAATTGAGAGGCAAATACGATTGGCTGAAGACAATAATGAGCGCTTCAATTTTGAAATCAAAAAGATAACACCGCTCGTCGCACTCGGTAGAAGTTCTGATGCGGTTGCGCTATGCGATTCTTTATTTGCTTTGCCGGAGGCTCCGGAGACGGGCTCGGCAGAATGGATTTATCTGCGTGTCAACTATGCTGCCGCTCTGGGAGAGCGACGGGAGACATCGACAAAGGCTGCAAATATTCTGAAAGATGCCATCGGGCAAATGAACGGCGCACCGGCTGAAAAACTTGCAGAGTTTTATGTCCCGATGATTAATCTCCAACTCAACTCCGGCAATATAAAAGGAGCTGACGAATATGCGGATCTCATCGGGAGTCTGGATATAGATTTATTCTACCGCGACCCGGTGGCTGCCTCATATCTGGAGTTTCTAAAGATTGTACTGGATTACGAACATACCGGTGCACTCTCCTTAAGCCGTCTATCCAACACCGCCCTATCGCTCAGAAGAGTCAGCAATGACCTTGCGACAAAGAGACAAGAACGCGATGACGCGCTTGAAACCTCGTATGACCTGAGTCGTCGCAACTATGAGCTCACCATCGAGCGACAACGTATGTGGCTGTTAATAGCAGCCGTTATGTTAGTTGCGCTTATGCTTATCGGTATAATTTACATGGTCGCACATCGTAGACGGCAAAAGCTTATCGAGGCAGAAGAGCGGATAGAGGCATTGACACAACTTTCAAAAGCGGCGGCCGCATCATCCGCCGACGATAAGCAGACTCTATTGAAAAAGGCACTATTGCAGCAGATAGGTATAATCCGGACATTCGCCGAATCTCCTACTACTCAGAATCAGGAAGCACTGAGAAAAATCAGTAATGTCGGTAACTCCGACTACATATCCGATACATTAGTCAACTGGCAAGAGCTATATCCCGTGATTGACGAATTGTACGATTCCTTCCATGCGAAACTCATCAAAGACTATCCGGGAGTATTCTCCGAAAGGGAGATTCAGATTTTATGCTTATTGCGAGCCGACTTCTCTACAAAAGAAATAGGGGTACTGATTCAACAGACCTCAAACTCGGTCTATGTCAGCAAAACCTCGATCAGAAAGAAGCTGAATCTTCCGCCAAAAGATGATTTTATCGCCTTCCTGACGGCTTCCAATCGGCCTTAAGACCCAATTATGTCGTTTTAAGACTTTAATGAATAGTAACCGCTGATTATCACCTTATTACGCCAGCAAATTAAGACCAAGTTGTAGCTGTTTAAGTAGGCTTGGACGCTGATTTCACACTAACTTTGCTGTGTGAAAATTCAAAATCCAAGCAATATGAAAAAGTTAATTTTAATCCTCGCTACAACTTTTGCCAGCCTGTCATCACACGCTCAAAAAGAGCATCAGCTTCATGAGGTAACGGTCGTGGCGTCGCGTACCACAAACAATGCCGAAGGTTATACGACTAACCTCCGAGGTACAGACATAGCCAAAGGTAAGCCCGCCGGCGATGTACTCGCCTTCCTGCCTAATATCTCGCGCGAAAACGGCTTATTCAAAATAAACGGGCTTGAGGCAAGCGAGGTTTATGTCGACGGCGTAAAACTGTCGGATCTCTCAGAACTTAACAATATACCCGGGGAGATGATAGACAAGGTACAGGTCAAATATCTTGCAGGTGCCGACCAAAATGCAGCTATAAGCGGCGGCACAATAATGATTTCGCTCCGACGTCCACCCGAAGGCGGATATTACGGTAGTGTCATGGCTAATGCCGATTGGTACCACTCATGCGGTTTCGGCAATGAAAGCGCGGGCGGTATGATCAACTATCGCTACAAAAATCTCAGCCTCTACGACAACCTCTATGTCGGTAGTGCAAAATCTAAAGAAAACTCAGAACAATGGCTTAATGGACCTGATTTGCATACATACCTCGCTGAAACGACAAAATCAAAATGCTTTGAGTTTCGCAACCGCCTTAGCATGACGCAGCAGTTTCGCTCCGGCGCACAACTCGGAGGCAGCTACCTCATAGCTACTTCACGTCCAAGGCCCTCCTCATTCTCCATACTTGAAAACTATATGTCAGCAATAGAGCGACGAATAAATACTGTCACGCAGGAAGGTACTCTGAAATTCCATCTCCCTCTCAATAGAAAAGGAGCAGCTATGGAGCTGACAGCTGATTATCTTAACCGCCATAGCAACGAATACACCGATTATTCAGCTGATAACGATGTTGTCGGCGCCACATACTCCAAGGACAATCTGAATTTATGGAAATTCAAGGCCGACTTTCTTTATCGCCGCAGTCGCAGGCTGTCGTGGAAGTTCGGAGCTTGCGCACAGTGGATATCCTCAACATTCACTCCATCTGCAATTATTGAAAGCGACCGATTCAGAGTAAGTTCCACACCTACCGCAACTACCGGCTTCACCCCATCAGTATATGCCTCAGCACAAAGTATGGTATGGAAACTACGCTTCAGCGTCGGCATAAACTGGCAACTGAATAGAATAGGCTACCACGATCAACAAGCCGATATAATGAGCCACAATACACAATGGGCAATCAATCCGACCGTTCAGGTAATGATGCCGTTCGGGGCTGAAATGAATCATGCGGTAATGTTGAACTACAAGCGTACATTGAGCGACATTCCCTATACCGCTATTTCCTCTGTCGTCAACTGGGATGACCCGTATAATTACACCGTAGGTAATCCGGATCTTAAAGCGCAGTCAGCCGACATGGTTATGGCAGGACTGTCTTTGTTCAGTAACAAAATAAATATCACAGCATTATACGCTCATTCTCACGACCGCATATATTGGCAGACTTTCCAGAGCGCAGAAAATCCGGATGTATTCTATACGAAGCCGGTTAATATATCAGGGCAGGGCGTATGTGGTATTGGCGCCGAGTGGATCGAATCGCCCTTGAAATGGTGGAAGTTCAAACTTTCGGGAAGAATTGAAATCACACCTGAGCATACAACCATCGGTGAAATACATTATGGTAGAACCCGTATGAAGGAGTATTTCTATTTCAACAACAATTTCAGCATCTCCAACGGATGGGGCGGTATGTTGAATTTTAATTTCGAACCGACCTACCGCACCCTTGACCGCACTTATCATGCCGTTTACAACGTCAACGGGCGGATTCACAAATCATTCCTGTGTGATAATCTTCAAGTTGCGATAAATTTTACACCGGTTGGCAACCGCCGCAAACTTGACCGATGTGCGGGGACGAATAAAGTTACGTATAAGTACACCACCCCGGTTCAGTACGTAGGTCTATCACTTACCTGGAACTTTGCTGGCGGCAAACGAGTGGATGTCGACGTAGTGGACGGCATACAGGACTATCGTGAAACCAAAGACAATCGATAAGAAGATGATTAGCCGAGTAGGACGTCGAGGGCCATCATAAGCATGAAGCCGAGGGCGAAGCCTATGGTGCCCAGGTTGGAGTGACGGCCTTGTTGCGTCTCGGGGATGAGTTCTTCGACCACAACGTAGATCATGGCTCCGGCTGAAAATGCCAACAAATATGGCAAAATGGGTACGACAACCGATGCAAGCAATATGGTTAGCACCGCGCCTACCGGCTCGACTATACCACTGAGCGTACCCATCGCGAATGATCGCATACGCGAATTGCCGGCTGTACGCAAGGGCATCGACACAATAGCTCCTTCGGGAAAGTTCTGGATCGCTATGCCGATCGACAGGGCTATGGCTCCGGCCATAGGCATATAGGAATTGTGCTCCATAGCGCCCGCGAGTGCTACTCCCACAGCCATACCTTCCGGAATATTATGGAGGGTGACAGCGAATACCAGCTTGGCCGTCTTCGACAGATGCGACCGCGGGCCCTCGCTTTGAGTGCTGTCAGGGTGCTGATGGGGCACGACACTGTCGAGGAATAGCAGAAACAGGATGCCCGCCATAAAGCCGACCATGGCCGGGATGATACTCTGCCATCCCTCCTTGCCGCTCATCTCGATCGACGGTATGAGAAGCGACCACACAGATGCGGCTACCATCACTCCGGCGGCAAAACCGGTGAGAGTCTTTTGCATAAGAGGAGCTACACTCTTCTTCATCAGGAAGACGCAGGCAGCGCCGAGCGTAGTTCCCAAGAATGGCAATAATAATCCTATAGCTAATCCGTTCATATAATATCAACAATACTTTTATAGGTGTTGTTTGGTAAGTTTCAGCCCGAAACATTTGGCCATTTGAAAAAAATTGGCCATTTTTACAACTGAAAACCAATCGCGCTATGTCAAAGGCCTCCGACTTAAACGAATCGATACTCATTGCACGGCTTCAGGAGCCGTCGACACGTCGTAAGGCGTTCGAGGAAGTCATAGCCCAATATAGCGAGCAGCTTTACTGGCAGATTCGCCGTATGGTTCAGAGTCACGACGATGCCGATGACCTGTTGCAAAACACATTTATGAAGGCGTGGACATCCCTCGAACAGTTCAGAGGCGACGCCAAGCTCTCCACTTGGCTCCATAAAATAGCCATAAACGAGAGTCTTACCCATATCGATCAGATGAAGCGCAAAGGTACGGCATCGCTCGACAACGATGAGGAGGCCAACTTCCGTCTGCAGCTTATCGAAGCCGATACGCACATCGATGGCGACGAATTGGCATTGCGGCTGCGCAAAGCCGTAGCGATGTTGCCCGAGAAGCAGCAGCTCGTGTTCAACATGCGATATTACGACGATATGCCATACGAGCAGATTTCCAATATCTTAGGTACATCCATAGGGGCACTGAAAGCATCGTATCACTTGGCGCAGAAAAAAATTCAACAGTATTTTGCCGACGATTAAACTTTCAGGCTCCATATCTGTCTAAAAGATACTAACCTTAATTCTCCTCAAAAGTATAATATCAGCAATGAACAACAACGATATATTTGACAAAGCGGCTCGCCGTAGCGGCATGACGGTTCCCGAAGGCTTCTTCGAGAACTTCAACGCGCGTATGGCCGCCTCATTACCGGAGCAGGAATGGGAGAAGGCTCCCAAGCCTGCAAAACGCACCCGCTGGCAGACCATACGTCCCTACGTATATCTGGCGGCAATGTTTATGGGTATCTGGTGTATGATGCAGATGTTTGACCTTATGCGCACTCCGGCCTCCTACGAACTCACTTCCAACCGATCGCTGATGAGCGCTATCGACAACGACTCATTCTATTACGACTATTGCACCGCATCGGCTCAGGATGGCGACCTCTACGATGAACTTTATGAAGAGGGCTTCGACCCTGCTTCTCTTGCCGACTAAACTACTACCGACAGCATTATGAAACGACCAATCCTCCTACTTCTTTCGATCCTGATCAGTATGGCCGCAGCCGTGGCTCAGCACAACGACGCCCGCCATCGGCAGTGGCTCAAAGAGATGCAGCAGGCCAAACTCGAATATTTCATTAAGGAGCTGGGCATCACTGCCGAGCAGAAGGCACAGTTTTCACGTACGTTCAGCGATATGGAGACGGAAATGGGCACCCTGCGCGAAAACATCGGCTCACTCCGACGCACCGTGCGCGACAAAGCCAATCCTACCGATCTTGATTACGAAAAGGCAGCCGAAGCTCAGTTCGAGCAGTCGCAACGCGAAGGCGCCATTATGCTCAAATACTATGCCAAGTACAAAACATTCCTTACCAAGAAGCAGCTTTTTGACTATCAGCGTGTAGAGCATCGTTGGATGAAAAAGGTAATGGAATCGCGCAAAAAGAAATAATGCGCCATTCCCTCCTGCATCCACCACTCTTTCAACCCTGAAATTTTTACATCTTAAATATTTGGTATGAGATTACTTACCGCATTCCGCACCATGGCATTGGCCATGGTGCTTTTTGTTTCGATGCCGAGGGCCTTTGCAGTCGGCACCACAACTCCGAAGGCTCCGGACTTCGCATATCCCAAAACAGTTGCCGCCGACGCCGAGAAGCGTCTTGCACAAGGTCTGTCTGCCGACAACGATGCAGAGATACTGCGCTCGCTGATCGACCTTACCATTGCCAAAGGCTTGATCTCGGCCGACAATATCCCGGCCATATTGGATCAGGCGGCCGCGATCTCGGACAAACGGCGCGGCACTGTAGCCGGAGCGCTCGTCGATCTCCTTCGGGCACAACTCTATGATGACATATACCACGCCGACTCGTGGACCTACGACGAGCGCCCGACTGTGGCCGGCCCGATCCCGACCGATTATAAATTATGGAGCGGAAAGCAATTCCAAAACAGAATTTCGGAACTGTGCGACAGCGTACTGCTCAATGCCTCTCTACTGCAATCCACACCTATCACTGCCTATCCGAATATCATCGAGACTTCTACCGAACAGAGAATCTACTTCCCTACGCTCTACGACTTTGCCGTTTATCGCATTATTGATATAACCAATAATATTGATGACAACTTATCAAATGTCGATACCATCAAGCGGCTCTACGGCGCCATGATCGACGCTCACCCCGACGAGGATGCCCCACGCCTCCTCGCCATAGCCAATCTTTACGAATACCTTCAAGATCTTGAGGATGAGGATGAAGATGAAGATGAAGATGAGGATGAAGATGAGGATGAAGATGAGGATGAAGATGAGGATGATACTACCGCGATGGCTGACATCATAAAACTAAAAAGAATATATAAAGCGAACTCTCAATCACCGTATTCAGGGTTGCTCCTCTCAATATTGTATGATTTGAATAGCAGCCATAAGGCATTATCCCAAACGGATATGGCCGATCTCTTACGCGAATTTATCAATAAGCATCCGTCATATATCGGACTTCAATGTATTCAGGCCGATCTCTATAAAATCCTCACCCCGCATATCTCCGCCTCCGCACCCGAAATTGTAATGCCCGGCAGACCCTTTAAGATTGACATAAGTTGCCAAAACGCTTCACAAATATATATATCAATATATAAGATTGATTCTCAAAAGGCTCGCGAACTACGCAACTCGTATCTTCCCGATGGAATAGGCAAGCAATTGATTCAAAAATTTGAACTTGAATATACTGTCGAAGCGCCGTTCAGTGCCGATACCACATTGGAATGTACCCTTCCCGACTTCGGGGTCTACGCTTTAGAGGTATCAACTCCAACCTCTGAAAATTACACAACAGTCAAACCCCAACTCGCTATGATAAGAGCCACCAATCTACTTATGGGTAGCATCCGGTCTCAAAATTCTGATGTGTATGTAGTCGACGGCCTGACAGGCATACCTGTGCAAGATGCGGCAATCAATCAGTGGAATACATCACAACGCAATATCAGATTCGTTCCACTTGGGTCTACGGATAAGAACGGCTTCTTTACTATCCCTACATCCGCCCTCGACAATAATTGGAATTATATCTCACCACAACAAGGCAAAGATCTATACTCCCGACCGATGAGCGTAGGCGTTCCAAATGGTAGGTGGGATCCCAAAGATAAAGTCAGGGGGATGCTGTATACCGATCTTCCGCTATATCATCAGGGAGACACCGTAAGGTGGAGTGCCGTCACTTATTTAGCCAAGAAAAACGGCATGGAGGTTTGGACAGGCCAACCGATCAGGGTCGTGCTTCGCAATGCCAACCGTCAGCCTATTGATACTATAGAGACTGTAACTGACAATTGGGGTCGCGCTGAAGGTAAGTTCGTTTTGCCTACAGGTCAACTAACCGGACAGTACACACTACTCCTAATACCTGTTCTCCCAAAAGAATCCAACAGCCCTTCGGTTGAAAAATTCTCCTGCTCATTCACTGTCTCCGACTACAAACTGCCGACATTCGACGTGACCGTGACCTCTGTGGCACGTAACACTCCGGAGGAAGGCTCGTTTACAGTCAATGGTATAGTGCGTACATTCTCAGGCGTAGGTCTTGCCAACGCAACGATCTCAGCAGACTTCTCTGCCACAAGTCGACATAGGATTTACGACCAGAAATCAATATACGCCGCCTCCACCACGACCGACGCCTCCGGCCAATTCTCAATCGTTTTACCGGCTTCGGCAGGAAGCGATTTTGCTAAAGATATATGGAATTATAGAGTTGCGGTCTCAGCCACATCGATCAGTGGTGAGACTCAGACAGCATCCAAAACCTTCTACGAGGGCAAATCTTACGTGATCTCAGATAATATTCCCAACGATATGAATGCGGAAAATCCGCAAAAAATTTCCGTATTCGTCACCGATCCTGAAGGCAAACCGACGATCAAGGATGTCAGAATATCATTTGTATCCAACAAGGTTGAGAAATTCAGTGGCGTATATCCGTCGGATGAAATAGCTATTCCATGGAGGCGCATACCATCCGGTACATACGAAGTGACCATATCGGGTATCGACATAGAGGCCGACACTCTACGTGATGAGTTAATACTCTACCGTACTTCCGACAAGAAATCGCCTGTCGACCAACGGATATGGATGCCTAAATCAAACGTAACTACTCAAGCCGATAATCGCGACTTCACATTGTATTATGCCGCCCAGTCCGATGATACTTACGTGCTATACTGTCTCAGTCATACAGACTCCATAATGGAACGTAGATGGATAAAGGCATCGGCGGGTATGAACACTCTGAAAATTGAACTCCCCGACGGGATCGACAATGTCAAAGTTCAACTTATCTCCGTATTTAATTACCACACAAATGAAGCCAATACCACCCTCAAGGTGACACACCCCGATAACGAGTTTTCTCTTGAGACCGAAAGCTTCCGCAACAAACTGATACCGGGCTCAATGGAGACGTGGACATTCCGCACGCGCATAGGTAGCCGGCCGCAGGAAAGCGCCGTGATGCTGTCGATGTACAACGATGCGATCAATGCACTTACGGCGTGTCCTGCTTTCATAAAGTTATTAGCTCAAGGGCTAAATAATTATGGATACGTTACTTACCGTAATCCATATAATGATATTGCCCGTTCTCAAGTCAACATAAATGTGAATCGTCCCGCTAATTGCGTGATTAATTCCCCCAAATTCAATACTTACGGTTATCCACTCATCGGACACGGGGTAGTTCTTTATGAGTACGCAGCGACTTCTATGGCTTCAATGCCCCGAATGATGATGAAGAGTGCGGCAAATGGAGTGATGATGGATGCGGCTGCCGAGGTTGCTGAGGTTGCCGAGGAAGAAGCTGCTGATACCGGTGGCGCAGATGAAGTCCGTGTGATGCATACATTTACTTATGCTGTAGGCGGCGAGGATAAGGAGCAGCCGTTTGAATACCGCGACGCGTTCACTCCGCTTGCATTCTTCCGCCCAATGCTGCAGACGGATGCCGACGGCAGGCTGTCGTTCACTTTCAAAGTACCCAATGCCAACGCTCGCTGGTATTTCCAGGCGATGGCCTACGACAAATCGCTATCCACGGCATATAAGATGTCGCAGATCGTGGCCAACAAGCCCCTGATGGTGCAGCCCAATCTTCCGCGATTCCTCCGTCATGGCGACCGCGCATCGGTAGAGACACTCGTGATCAACAATTCGGATGACGATGCCATAATCACAGTAACCACGGAGTTGTTTGATCCCACCACAGGCGAAGTTGTAAACCGCGGCGACACTATTATCTCTGTCAATGCCAATGCGCAGGCCAAGATAAGCACAGCCGTTGCCGCACCACTCAATGCCTCGCTTCTCGGCTTCAGAGTCAAGGCCACCAACGGCAAATTCACCGACGGCGAGCAGTCCTATCTCCCCATCCTTGCTTCAGTCACTCCCGTAATCGACACATACCCCTTCTACATCCCTACCGACAGCACTCGCTTTGAGATGCAACTGCCGGCAATCCCCGACAGTTCGCGTGTCACACTCCAGTATTGCGACAATCCTATATGGTACGTAGTGACCGCACTTCCCGGCCTCACGGAATCCGGCTACAATAGCGCGCCGGCAGCTGCGGCTGCCCTTTATAGCGCATCCACCGCCTCCGGACTGCTGAAAAAGTATCCGCAGATAGGCGAAGGCCTGCGCCAGTGGGTAGCGGGCGACGGATCCGACTCCACCCTCGTGTCGATGCTCGAACGCAACTCCGACCTTAAGACGCTCATGCTCGAAGCCACACCCTGGATTCAGGACGCCAACTCCGACACCGAGCGTATGCAGCGGCTTGCCCTGCTGCTCGACCGGAAGCAGATCGACGCATCAATAGCTCAGGCTATCGAAATGCTGTCGAAACTCCACGTCAATGGTCAGGGATGGCGCTGGATTGGGCGCTATGAGCATTCGTCGATGTGGGCTACATCGTCCACACTCTCGATACTCGGACGCCTGCGTGCGCTCGGCTTCATGCCCGACAACAAAGCGCTTACCACGATGATCAACCAGTCGCTCCGCTGGTATGAAAAGCAGACCGAGGAGCAATATCGCAAGTACCCGAAGGGAACATACAGCGAGTACGTTGAATTATGCTCGCTGTGGCCTGCATTCAATCAGTCGCAGACAGGCAAGAGCCTCACGGCAAAATATGTTCAGCGCACTGTGAGCGGTTGGAAAAAACTATCGCTCGGCGAAAAGCCACGCGCAGCAATGCTGCTCAAGCAGTATGGCTATCCACGCGTGGCCAGGCAGATAATGGAGTCGGTGATGGAGTTTGCCGAATCCACTCCGCAGAAAGGTATGTACTGGCCGTCGGTCAACGAACGCAACGGCGACACAATGGCTCAACTATCGATGGCGGCCTCTGCGATGAGCGCACTCAGCGCTATAATGGGTGAAGGCTCTCGCCGGTCTGTCGATGCCATTGCTCAGTGGCTTCTCCTCCAGAAGGAGACACGCAACTGGGGTACATCGGCCATTGCTACTGAAGTGATAGCCCGCATCGTTCAAGCCACCTCGGGCTGGCTCACCGATGCCTCCTCCCCTGCTATCGCCATAGGTGGCGAACCTATCGCAGCCACCCCGGCCGAAAGCAAGTTGGGATATATCCGTACCGATCTGTCGAGCATGGCTCCATCGGATAAAATGCTGACCATAGACAGTTGCGGTCTGCACCCGTCGTGGGGAGCAATATTCGTGCAGTCTATCCGTCCGATGCTCGAAGTAAAGGCCTCGGGCTGCGAAGAGCTCTCGATCGAAAAGAATATCTACATACGACGTGGCGACGACTTGCTCATCCCCGACACTATCCGCGTGGGCGACCGCCTTACCATACAACTCACATTGCGCGCTACCCGCGATATGGAATATGTGGCAATCGTCGACGACCGCTCCGCAGCGTTGGAACCCGTTGACCAGCTCCCCGGCACCATCTGGTCGGAAGGTATCTGCTTCTACCGTGAGTCGCTCGACAGTTCAACGCGTCTTTTCATCGACCGATTACCGCAAGGCACTTACCTGCTACGCTACGATGTCTGGGTCAACAATGCCGGCGAGTTCACCACCGGCATAGCATCCGCCCAGAGCCAGTATGCACCCTCTATGTCGGCTCACTCAGGGGGCAGCATAATCAAAGTCGCAAGATAAATCCGGATATCTAAGTATTTGTGCGGGGTCTGCCGTTGACACGACAGGCTCCGCACACTTATTTGGTTAAAATTAGTTAACTACAGAAAAGTATTTTAGAAATATGTTGTACAACATAAAAAATCATTCTACTTTTGCATCAGTTTTTCATGGTATTAGATTTAAGGTAAGAAGATTATTCGTCGTGATGACGAGTAATTTTTTTTTGCCGAAACATAAAGACAACAGCCGGAGGCTCTTAGAGCGACCGGCTGTCGACATTTAAATTATGAGAACAGTTTAGATATCTTCTTCGAGAGAGAAATCGTCATCGAGTTCATCGAGTTCGTCAAGCGAATCCTCTGGCTCGACCGACTTATCGGCCGCTTTTGCCGGCTTAGAAGCGGGAGCGGTATTGCCTTTGGCATTGAGCGCCTCCATGATCTTGGCTTCGAGTTCGTCGGCAAGCTCCGGATTGTCGGCAAGCACTGCCTTGGCGGCCTCGCGACCCTGAGCGAGTTTGGTGCCGTTGTAGCTGAACCATGAGCCCGACTTCTTGATCACGCCCAGATCCACGCCAAGGTCGATGATCTCGGAGGTGTGAGAGATGCCCTCACCGAACATGATGTCGAACTCAGCACGCTTGAAGGGAGGTGCCACCTTGTTTTTCACCACTTTCACCTTCGTGTGTTTGCCCAGGATGTCGTCGCCCTGCTTGATCGAGTTGGACGGGCGGATGTCGATACGCACCGATGCGTAGAATTTCAGGGCATTGCCACCGGTGGTGGTCTCCGACGGACCGAACATCACGCCGATCTTCTCGCGGAGCTGATTGATGAAGATACAGGTGGTGTTGGTGCGCGATATGGCGCCGGTTAGCTTACGCATCGCCTGCGACATAAGTCGCGCCTGCAATCCCACGTTGCGGTCGCCCATATCACCCTCGATCTCATTCTTCGGAGTGAGGGCGGCCACAGAGTCGACCACGAGGATGTCGACGGCCGACGAGCGGATCAGTTGCTCGGCGATCTCAAGCGCCTGCTCGCCATTGTCGGGCTGCGCGATAAGCAGATTGTTGACGTCGACACCCAGCTTCTCGGCATAGAAGCGGTCGAAGGCGTGCTCGGCGTCGATAATCGCCGCGATGCCGCCGGCCTTCTGTGCCTGCGCTATGGCGTGGATGGCCAGAGTGGTCTTACCCGACGACTCCGGACCGAAGATCTCGGTGATACGGCCGCGGGGGAAGCCGCCCACGCCCAGTGCCCAGTTCAGGCCGATCGAGCCCGTAGGTATCACTTCCACATCCTCCACGGCTTCGTCGCCGAGTTTCATCACGGCACCTTTGCCGTAGTTCTTTTCTATAAGGTCGAGCGCCGCACCGAGGGCAGCCATCTTAGCCTGTCGGGGATCAGCGGGAGCGCCTTTCTTTGCTGTTTCTTTCTTTGCCATGGTATTGATTTATTTTGCTATGAGGAGGAAATAGTTTTTCTTTCCACGCTGCACAAGGATATATTTGTCGTTGAGCAGACTGTCGGTCTTAACCTCCATATAGGGATCGGTCACTTTCTCCTTGTTGAGGCTCACGCCGCCGCCCTGCACCATCTTGCGCATCTCACCCTTGGAGGGGAACACAGCCGCATGGTCAGTGAGCAGATCGGCAAGTTTGATACCGGCCTCGAGTTCGCTGCGTGAGAACTCGAAAGTAGGCACACCCTCCATCACGGCGAGCAGCGTGGGCTCGTCAATCTTGCGCAGAATTTCGCCGGCCTTGTTGCTGAAGAGTATCTGCGATGCCTCTACTGCAGCCTCATAGTCCTCAGCCGAGTGAACCATAGTGGTAATCTCTTTAGCCAGACGCTTCTGGAGCGGACGTGCGCCGGGATTCTCAGCCTGCTCGGCTACAAGTGCCTCGATCTCTTCGCGCGAGAGCTCGGTGAAGATCTTGATATACTTCTCGGCATCTGCGTCGGATACGTTGAGCCAGAACTGGTAGAACTTATAGGGTGATGTGTAGCGCGGATCGAGCCATACGTTACCGCTCTCGGTCTTGCCGAACTTACCGCCGTCGGCCTTGGTGATGAGCGGACAGGTCAAAGCGTAGGCCTCACCGCCGAGAGTGCGGCGTATGAGTTCGGTACCGGTGGTGATATTGCCCCACTGGTCGGAACCACCGAGTTGCAGGCGGCAATTCTTTTCCTTATACAGATTCAGGAAGTCGTAGCCCTGCACAAGTTGATAGGAGAATTCGGTAAACGACATACCTTGCTGGCTTTCGCCGCTCAGACGCTTCTTCACCGAGTCCTTGGCCATCATATAGTTGACGGTGATATGCTTGCCCACGTCGCGGATGAAGGCCAGGAAGGAGAAGTCCTTCATCCAGTCGTAATTGTTGACCATCTCTGCGGCATTGGGGGCATCGCTGTCGAAGTCGAGGAATTTGGAGAGCTGCTTCTTTATAGCCTCCTGATTGTGGCGTAGAGTCTCCTCGTCGAGTAGTTTGCGCTCCTGGCTCTTGAGCGAGGGATCGCCGATCATGCCTGTGGCACCTCCGATGAGGGCGAGCGGCTTGTGGCCACAGCGCTGGAAGTGCTTCAGGATCATTACGCCTACCAAGTGGCCGATATGCAGACTGTCGGCCGTCGGGTCGATACCGAGATAGGCCGTTGTCATTTCCTTTTTAAGTTGTTCTTCGGTGCCCGGCATCATCTGATGTATCATGCCGCGCCACGTTAGTTCTTCAATAAAGTCCATCTGTCTATCTGAATTATTGAGATAATATATTCGTAATAAAGCAATATGCCCTCACTTCATTGGGCATCAGTGCAAAGATACGAAATTATAATCATATTATCAAAGTCAACTAATTATTGCGAATCAGCATTATTATACTTATCTTTGTCAGTGTATAAGTTAACCTAAGCAATAAATCTACAACACCCTATTACTAACGATTACCCTTAATTACAGCAATTATGGATATCAACAAACTTATGGCAGACCTGGAGATGAAGCATCCGGGCGAAAAAGAGTACCTTCAGGCAGTGAAGGAAGTGCTTATGTGTGTGGAGGACGTCTACAACGAACATCCCGAATACGAGAAAGCCAAGATCATCGAACGCATGGTGGAGCCCGACCGCATCATCACCTTCCGTGTGACATGGACCGACGATGCCGGCGAAGTGCAGACCAACATCGGCTACCGCGTGCAGTTCAACAACGCCATTGGCCCGTATAAAGGCGGCATCCGCTTCCACGCATCTGTCAACCTCTCCATCCTCAAATTCCTCGGCTTCGAGCAGACATTCAAGAATGCACTCACCACACTCCCCATGGGCGGAGCCAAAGGTGGCAGCGACTTCTCGCCCCGCGGCAAGAGCGATGCCGAGATCATGCGCTTCTGCCAGGCCTTCATGCTTGAACTCTGGAAAAATATCGGCATCGACCGCGACGTACCCGCCGGCGATATCGGCGTAGGCGGCCGCGAAGTAGGCTACCTCTACGGTATGTATAAGAAGCTCCGCAACGAATGCGACGGCGCCCTCACCGGCAAAGCCCTCTCCTTCGGCGGCTCACGCATCCGTCCCGAGGCTACAGGCTTCGGTGCCCTCTACTTCGTGCAGAGCATGCTCCAGCTCAAAGGTCTCGACATCAAGGGCAAGACAGTGGCCATCTCCGGCTTCGGCAACGTGGCTTGGGGCGCAGCCCTCAAGGCTACCGAACTCGGTGCCAAAGTAGTGACCATCTCCGGCCCCGACGGCTACATATACGATCCCGAAGGCCTCAACGACGAGAAGATCCAGTATATGCTCTATCTCCGCGCCACCGGCGACGACATCGTAGCCCCCTATGCTGAGAAATTCCCCGAATCACAGTTCTTCCCCGGCCGCAAGCCCTGGGAGCAGAAAGTAGATATCGCACTCCCCTGCGCCACCCAGAACGAACTCGGCGAAGAAGATGCCAAAGCACTCGTGGCCAACGGCGTGCTCCTCGTAGCCGAAGTGTCCAACATGGGTTGCACCCCTCAGGCTATCGATACCTTCATCAACGCACGCGTGACCTACGCACCCGGTAAGGCTGTCAACGCCGGCGGTGTAGCCACCTCCGGACTTGAAATGACCCAGGACGCCATGCACCTCCAGTGGAGCGCCGAAGAAGTAGACGAGAAACTCCACTACATCATGGCAAGCATCCACGAGCAGTGCGTCAACTACGGCACCGAGCCCGACGGCTACCTCAACTATATGAAGGGCGCCAACATCGCCGGCTTCATGAAAGTAGCCGACGCCATGCTCTGCCAGGGCGTAATCTGATCATCACCACATTAATCAATAACAGAGGGTGGCCACGCTAAGTAGTCACCCTCTATTATTTTCAATTATATCTCCTTATTGGGGGTCAGTAGAAAAAAAATTCAATATCACATCCATCACACCACCAGCCACATACCATCAAAAACACACCCGAAATTTACCGCCACCTCCGACACAAACAGTAAAAATATGTGTTCCCCCACCCCAAACCCCTCGTACCTTTGCACCACCAAAGCAAAGGAATCACTGCGTTAGCCGGGAACGGAAGCTTCAGCGCCGCAGGCGCCTGCTTCCGT
>JAIDTT010000055.1 GCA_029060545.1 Paramuribaculum sp.
CGCGGCGCCTCCGCGCCACAGCATTTTCTCAAAAGCGGTGCAAAGTTACACCTTTATTCCCATTCCTGCAACACCGCTTCTTCTGCATTTCATCCACTCCTGACACGACTCCCCTATCAATTAGCCAATTAAAATTATGTTATACAACATATATTTAACATTTATTAACTAATATCTGTATTTTTAGTACTTGAATTAGGAGCAATAATCAGTCAACCTCATGCAGATCGTGCCCCATTCGGGTCTTCTTTGTGTGCATGTAGAATTGATTATAAGGATTGGGCGTCACTTCAATAGGCACATTTTCCGTAACACGCAAGCCGTACCCCTCAAGCCCTTTACGTTTCACGGGATTATTGGTAAGCAAACGCATATCTCGAACGCCTATATTATATAGTATCTGCGCACCGATTCCATAATCACGTTCATCGGCCTTATGCCCAAGATGAAGATTAGCGTCTACTGTATCGAGGCCCTGCTCCTGCAGTTTATAAGCCTTTATTTTCTCCATCAAGCCGATACCACGGCCTTCCTGATTAAGGTACAGGATCACACCCCTACCCTCTTTATCGATCATTTCCATAGCCTTGTGCAACTGCTCTCCACAGTCGCAACGCTGTGAGCCGAATATATCGCCGGTTGCACACGACGAATGCACTCGCACCAACACAGGTTCACCCGACTCAACATCACCTTTGATCAAGGCAATATGTTCAAGGCCATTGGATTTCTGGCGGAACGGAATAAGTTTGAAGTGCCCGTAGGCAGTAGGCATATCCACCTGTTCACCGCGCTCCACGAGCGACTCAGTGCGCATACGGTACGCGATAAGATCACGTATTGATACGAGGTGCAGCCCCCACTCATCCGCTTTTTTGCGAAGTTCTGGCAGGCGTGCCATCGTACCGTCTTCATTAAGAATCTCAATCAGCGTAGCCGCGGGATACAATCCGGCAAGTCGGGCAAGATCCACACCAGCCTCTGTGTGTCCGGGGCGGCGAAGGACGCCTTCATCCTGAGCATACAGCGGATGTACATGACCCGGACGACCGAACTCAGAAGCCTTGGCCTGCGGATCGGCAAGATAGCGGAGCGTAGCGGCGCGGTCGTGAGCCGACACACCGGTAGTACATCCGGGCAACTTATCCACTGTAATCGTGAACGGAGTACCCAACATTGACGTATTATCACTAACCTGATGCTGTAAGTCAAGTTCGCGGCAACGAGATATAGTTAGTGGGGCGCAAAGCTCACCGCGAGCATTGGTAATCATAAAGTTGACGTGCTCGGGCGTGACTTTTTCAGCCGCCATAATCAGATCGCCTTCATTCTCGCGATCCTCATCATCCACTACAATCACGAATTTCCCCTGACGGAAATCCTCAATTGCCTCCTCAATTGTATCGAGTTGTATTTTGCTATTATCTGAGCTCATGATTCTGAGATTAATGTTTGCAATTGTATTGATACTTTTTCAATCGTTTCTATCTCTGCCCGCAGCTTACGAAGTTGATTCCTACCTACGAGATAAATCGGGAACGACAGAGGGAACACCACTATCGCACACCAGGCCAGCGGGGCATAATTGGTCGGATGATACAGCCATAGACTGCGAAGTATAGGATAGTCCATCAGCTTATTGATGACCATATTCGATCGCGAATTGGCAAGATATTCCACCGTTCCTTCCATCTGTGTGGCAAGATCACGGAGTCGGGTTCGCGGATAGCCGTGCAACCAATAACGCACAAAACCGATCTTCTTTGGAGTCGACGCCAAATAATCAGCAGCACTCGAAGCCAACGCCGACAGACGGTCATAGGCTATATCGGTGTCCACATCATCCATCACCACTTCCTTCATCTCTAAGTGGCGCGCTTGATTACTGCCAATCAGACGACGGAAGAATATAAGGTAAGCGTCGCGGTTAAACACAGCCGAGTCGCGTACTGCCTTGTAAGTAAAAAATATGCCCAACGGCAGAAGCACCACCGAACTAAGCCATATACCGGCCCACACGAGGATGTGGCCGTCGCGCGCCATCTTGTAGCCCGTATTATCTATAATATAGTAGAAAATAAATAGAAGCACCGATATCACGAGCGGCATACCGAGACCACCTTTACGAATAATGGCTCCCAACGGCGCTCCAATAAAGAAAAATATCAGACAGGCAAACGATAGTGTAAACTTCTTCTGCAGCTCGATGTCGTGGCGACGTATAAGTCGCCGCTCATCCTTTATAACCAATCCGCGGAACTCATGCTCCTGCTTTTTGAAATTAGCCTTGTTTAAAGCCTGACGCAGATAATTGGTCTGTGCAGCCGACGACGCTCCCGCGAAAATCGAATCCACATTAAGTGGCGGCAATGCAGCCATCACCTCCAGCGATGGCAGCTGCTTCGCCTCATCAACCACACCAGTCGAATCAGCATCCGACACGCTGCTGCTGATACCGAGATAAGGCGTATTCACCAACTCACGTCCGTAGGAAATACCTATACTATCAGTGCGATGATTAAGCGAATCTATTGTTTCCGATAGTTCCGCAATATTCTTACCTACATACTGATTGCGCATACCCTCTTCGTCGAGGCGGTTGAAGTTGGCATCAAACGGCACAAGGATATCCTTCAGAGTGAAAGTCTCGCGACGATACGGCACATTATTCATCGATCGGCCTGCCTCCTTGAGATTGTCGAACGACTCCCCTTCCCATAGCCTAAGGAAAAGATGAGTCTTATCCTCCATCATAGCCAGACGACCGGAGTCGGCAAGAATAATGCCGGCATTGTCGAAGCCCTTCGACATATCGTAGATCATGATATTGTAGAGCGTACCGGTATTACGATTCTTCTCAGCCACGAAGAGATTATAGCCCGGAATTTGATCATAGAATACGCCCTCGGGAATCTCCAGTTCCGGCGAGCTCTGGCGAATCGAATACAGCAGAGTCCACATCTTTGTCTGCGCGATAGGCAACACATTGTTCTGAAAGAAAAATGCGCCAATAGCTATCAACGTGATAAGTATGATCAGCGGTCTCATCACACGCAGCAGCGAGATACCGGCCGCCTTCATTGCCGTGAGTTCAAAATGCTCGCCGAGATTACCGAACGTCATCAGTGAAGCGAGCAATATTGCCAGCGGTAGCGCCATCGGTATCATAGTAAGCGCCGCATAGAAGAAAAGCTCGGCGAGTACGTCTACGCCAAGGCCTTTGCCCACCAGATCATCGATATAGCGCCACAGAAACTGCATCAGCACAATGAAGAGGCAGATAAAGAATGTCATCACAAAGAGCGGCAGAAAGCTCTTGAGCATAAAGATATATAGGCGCTTTATTCCAAGCATCGACTTGCGTAGATCTATTTATATTTGCCCACAAAGATACTGATTTTTGGCGAAGAAACAGCGAAAAATCATTACCTTTGCGGTATGGATTTCAAACTGGAAGCAACAGCATCGGTCGGCAACGCACGTGCCGGGCGCATCACTACCGACCACGGAGTGATCGAGACGCCCATTTTTATGCCCGTTGGCACTCTCGGAAGCGTCAAAGCCGTACACCGCCATGAGCTCGCCGACGATGTCAAAGCTCAGATCATCCTCGGCAATACCTACCACCTCTATCTGCGCCCCGGCATGGACATTATCGGTCGCGCCGGAGGTCTGCACCGCTTTATCGGATGGGAGCGACCTATCCTCACCGACAGCGGAGGCTTTCAGGTATTTTCCCTTTCATCCAACCGCAAGCTCACCGAAGAGGGCGCACGCTTCCGTTCGCACATCGACGGTTCACTTCACATCTTCACTCCCGAAAATGTGGTCGACACACAGCGCATCATCGGCTCCGATATCATGATGGCTCTCGACGAGTGTCCTCCCGGCACATCCGACTATACTTACGCAAAACGCTCCCTTGCGCTCACCCACCGCTGGCTTCAGCGCGGATGGGATCATTTCAACGCCACCCGGCCGCTCTGCGGCCACAGTCAGGCATTCTTCCCCATCGTGCAGGGGGTGAGCTATCCCGATCTTCGCCGCGAGTCAGCCAAATTCGTCACCGATCTCGGTGCGGAGGGTAATGCCATCGGCGGTCTCGCCGTAGGAGAACCCACAGAAGTGATGTACGAGATGATCGAGGTTGTCAATGAGATCCTGCCGGCTGATCGGCCCCGTTACCTGATGGGAGTCGGTACTCCCGCCAACATTCTCGAAGCAATAGATCGCGGTGTCGATATGATGGACTGTGTAATGCCCACGCGCAACGGACGCAACGGCCTGCTCTTCACAGCTCACGGCACTATGAATATGCGCAACAAGAAGTGGGCCGACGATTTTTCTCCGCTCCAAGAAGACGGGCCCAGTTACGTAGACCGCGCATACACCAAAGCTTATCTCCGTCATCTATTTATATCCCAGGAGATACTTGCCATGCAGATTGCGTCGATCCACAACCTCGCGTTCTATCTATGGCTCGTAGGCGAAGCGCGCCGTCACATAATCGAAGGTGACTTCCACATATGGAAGGCCGCCATGATCGAAAAAATGAACCGACGACTGTAATACTTAGACCATAGTGAGACCCGTAGTAGGCATATTGGACCGGTACATTATCAAAAAATTCCTTGGTACCTACATTTTTGCCATAGTCTTGATTCTGGCTATCACGGTGATGTTTGACATCAACGAGAAGCTCGACGCTTTCATGAAAGCGCCGCTCAAAGCCACTATCTTCGACTACTTCCTCAACTTCCTCCCCTACTTCGCCAATCAATTCAGCCCACTCTTCACCTTCATCGCGGTAATATTCTTCACCTCAAAGTTGGCCGACAATTCCGAAATCATAGCCATGCTCTCCTCCGGCATGAGCTTCCGACGCCTCCTGCGACCCTACATGATCTCTGCAGCCGTCATAGCGGCCGCCACATTCATCCTTTCGGCTTACGTCATCCCCCCCGCCAACGTAAAGCGTATCGAGTTTACCAACACTTATGTAAAAAACAAACGCGTCGACTACGGTTCCAATATCCAGCTTCAGGTAAGTCAGGGCGTTGTCGCCTATATGAGCCGCTACGACAACAACACCAAGATGGGCTACAAATTCTCCCTCGAATCATTCGACGGCAAAACCATCAAGTCGAGGCTCACCGCGCAGACCATCCGCTACGACTCCCTTCACCAATGGCAGGTAAGAGACTACATGATCCGCACATTCGACGGCAACCGCGAGGAGATCAAGCGCGGCAACCGCCTCGACACCATTATACCTATCGAGCCTCGCGACTTCCTTATCTCCAAAAACGACCATGAGAAGATGGACTCTCCCGACCTCCGGGCCTACATCAACCATCAGAAGGAGCGCGGCGTAGCCAACATAAAATCATTTGAGATCGAATACCACCGCCGCTACGCCATGACAGCAGCCGCTTTTATCCTCACCGTGATCGGTATGGCTCTGTCGGCTCACAAGGTAAAGGGCGGCATGGGTATCAACATCGGCATCGGACTCGTGCTGAGTTTCAGCTATATCCTATTTATGACGGTTACATCCACATTCGCCGTCTCGGGCTATACTTCGCCCCTCATCGCCATGTGGATACCCAATATGATCTACGCCATCATAGCGCTGATCCTTTACTATCGGGCTTCACACAAATAGTACCGCCGATAGCCTCGACTTCCACTGTTCCATTAATGAATATCGTATTAGGTGTCTCCTCCCTCAGAGGTTCCACCCTCACGCGTCCATCGTCATCGACGTAAGCCGACGACAACCTATAACGCGTGCCACCGTACACAATCGTGTGAGCGGCAATCCTATCGGGCATAGCGCTTGGGCGAAAGTTTCTGCATATCCTCCCTCACCCACACCTTGTCGGGCTTCCAACGCGTGCGGGTAAGTGAAATAGAGTCGACAAACGTCACATGCCCGGGGGTAGGTACGTAGGCAAATGAGCCGTACACCTCTCTGAGCATCTTGGTGGAATCGGCTGCGATGCGTACCTCGTGCCATCCGTCGCCGATCAGAGGCTTCGTCACGTATTCCACAGTACCGTCGCTATAGTCCATAGCCAGAGCGAGCATAGCGCGTGTATCGTTCTGAAGCATCTTGCCGCGGAAGGTATAAATATCGCCTCGCTCCCAGTTGGGGTCAGAAGTGAGATTGAAGGTCATGATCTGCGATGGCATTTCTGCAGAGAAGCGACGCGATCGGATACCCATCCATACATCTACCGAATCGCCCTCCATCGCCATCGAGTGTTCGGGCATCTGCGCGGCATCGCCAGCCCGATCTTCGGCAAGGAGCAGCCGCTCCTCAAGAATTCCGGCAACTTCGTCGTACACCTCCACATACTTATCCATGTGGTAGCCGTACCATCGGAGCGATGAGTCCACCATCTCGGGCGTGACGCCGTGACGTTCGAAAATCGCGAGCTTCAGACGATATTTGGCCGAATCCGTGCGGAATGAAGCGGAATTCGTTTCCACCACGGCCTCGCCGGTATGGATATCTGCAAGCAACTCCGCCATATCGTGGGGCCGGATCACACTTTCGGGCACACCCGTACACGACACCGCCGTCAACACAGACAGCGCCGACAGCGAGATATGCCGCAATATGCCTTTAATTGTCGTCATCCTTCGTTTCTTCTGCAGCGACTTCCGGCTCCGACAGAGCCTCCGGCGATGCTATATTCTTGTGGAAGAAGAGAATCAAAGCGATAATACCGACCGAAATAGCTGCATCGGCAAAGTTAAACACAGGCTTGAAAAATTCAAACACCGTGCCGCCTACCCAAGGCATCCAGTCAGGCCAAACGAAGCTGAAGAGCGGAAAGTAGAACATATCCACTACCTTACCATGAAATAGCGACGCATAACCACCATCCGGCGGGAAGAGTTGCGCCACAGCCGGGGGAAGCGGATCATTGAAAATCTGTCCGTAGCACACACAGTCTATAATATTGCCCATTGCGCCTGCTACGATCAGCGACAGACACACGACATATCCACGCGAAGCGCGGGCAGCATGGCGTATACGCCAGATATACCATATCAGCGCACCGGCCAGTATCAGTCTGAACACCGTAAGGAATAGCTTGCTGCCAAGCTCCATACCGAATGCCATACCATTGTTCTCAATGAAGAGTAGGCGGAACCACGATGTCACCATCAACTCCTCACCGAGATAGAAATGCGTCTTTACCCAGATCTTGATAGCCTGGTCGATTATAATTACAGCTGCGATAATCAAGGCAGCCAGCGTACCTTTTGAGATCTTCATCCGATTCAATGCTTACCTAAATTTTTTGCGTCGATACCAAGAGTGGCGTGAGGCACTGCGCGCAGACGTTCCTTTGGTATCAGTTTGCCAGTCTCCCGGCATATTCCGTAGGTCTTGTTTTCAATGCGCACCAATGCGGCCTGCAGATGCTGTATGAACTTCATCTGACGCTGCGCCAGCCTGCCGGCTTCCTCCTTGCCGAGAGTGCTTGCACCCTCTTCGAGCACCTTGAAGGTGGGCGACGTGTCGGCCACATCATTGCCCTCCGTATTGGTCACGGCAGCCTTGAGCAATTCATAGTCGCGACGCGCCTTCTCAAGTTTCTCGAGTATCAGCTCCTTAAACTCCTGGAGTTCTTCGTCGGAGTATCGTGTCTTATCGCTCATTCGTAGTTACGTCGGTAGGTTACTGATTTCAGGCAAGAGTGATAGCCACGTCCACGATGCGTCCGTCGATATCGAGCTTCTCGGCGTCGGGATTGCCTTCGCCAAGAGGCTGCACGAGGATAGCATCGGCGAGCACCTGCGATGCGATATACTGACCGAAGTCAGCCACCACCTTCTCAATATCATCTGCGGGAGCGATGGAGAGGGTGATGTGGTCAGTTATCTCATAGCCACGGTTCTTGCGGATATTCTGCACTCGGTTCACAATCTCGCGGGCCAGACCTTCATTGCGCAAGTCGTCGGTGAGCGTGATGTCGAGCGCCACGGTCACATTGCCCTCGTTGGCCACAAGCCAGCCGGGGATATCCTGAGAGATGATCTCCACATCAGCAGCCTCTACCTGAAGTTTCGAGCCTTCCACATCGAGTTCGATCACGCCATTGACTTCCAGTGATGCTATCGAAGCCTGATCGAGGGCGGCGATGGCGGCTGCCACCTGCTTCATCTGCTTGCCAAACTTCGGACCGAGCTTCTTGAAGTCGGGTTTCACACGCTTCACGAGCAAACCGCTGTCCACTGCCACGATATCCATCTCCTTCACATTCACTTCAGCAAGTATCAGCTTCTGCATCGAGAGCAGAGCCTCGCGCTGCTTGTCGTCGATAGCGGGTATCATAATTTTCTGAAGCGGCTGACGCACTTTCAGCTCGGCCTTTCGGCGCAGAGAGAGCACCATCGAGGTCACCACCTGAGCCAGACGCATACGCTCTTCGAGCGATTTGTCGATGGCCTTTTCATCAACCTCGGGGAAGAGCTCCAGATGCACGGACTCCGATGCACCCTGAGTGAGATCATCGTACAGACGATGCGCAAAGAAGGGTGCTATCGGCGCCATAAGCAGCGACAGGGTGCGCAGACAGGTGTAGAGTGTCTGATAAGCCGAAAGCTTGTCGGTGTCCATCTCTTTACCCCAGAAACGCTTGCGGTTGAGGCGCACATACCAGTTGGAGAGATTGTCGGCTGCGAAGTCGCTTATCTCGCGGGCGGCACGGGTAGGCTCATAGTCGGCCAATGCCTCGTCGACATTCTTGACGAGCGTGTTGAGCAGTGATATGATCCAGCGGTCGATTTCCGGGCGCTCATCCACAGGTATCTGCGGAGCATTGGGATCGAAGCCGTCAACATTGGCGTAGAGAGCGAAGAACGAATATGTATTGTAGATTGTAGCGAAGAACTTGCGCGCGGCCTCCTGCACACCGGCGGGGTCGAACTTGAGGTTGTCCCACGGCGACGAATTGGAGATCATATACCAACGCAGCGGATCGCTGCCAAATTTCTCGATTGCTTCAAAGGGATTCACGGCATTGCCGAGGCGCTTAGACATCTTGTTGCCATCCTTGTCGAGCACAAGGCCGTTGGATATTACAGCCTTGTAGGCCACGGAGTCGAATACCATACCGGCGATGGCATGGAGCGTGAAGAACCAGCCGCGGGTCTGGTCCACGCCCTCGGCTATGAAGTCGGCGGGATAGCGGCGGCCGTTGTCGACGAGTTCCTTGTTTTCAAACGGATAGTGGAGCTGTGCGTAGGGCATCGAACCGGAGTCGAACCACACGTCGATAAGGTCAAGCTCGCGATGCATCGGCTTTCCGGAGGGCGACACGAGCACGATGTCGTCGACATACGGACGATGCAGATCGATCTTCTCGTAATTCTCCTTGGTGTAAAGACCGGGCACGAAGCCACGGGCTTTCAGAGGATTCTCCTTCATCAAGCCGGCAGCCACCGACTTCTCGATCTCATCGTAGAGCATGGCCACGGAGTCGATGCAGAGCTCCTCAGTCGAATCCTCGGTGCGCCAGATAGGCAGCGGGGTACCCCAGTAGCGTGAGCGGGACAGGTTCCAGTCCTGAAGATTCTCGAGCCATTTGCCGAAGCGGCCGGAGCCGGTCGAAGCGGGTTTCCACTTTATTTCCTTATTGAGTTCGATGAGACGGTCTTTAGCCGCAGTGGTGCGGATAAACCAGCTGTCGAGCGGATAGTAAAGCACCGGTTTGTCGGTACGCCAGCAGTGGGGATAGTTGTGAGTGTGCTTCTCGATCTTGAACACACTCCCCTGCTGCTTGAGCCACATACAGATCTCCACATCGAGAGTCTCGGCATTCTGAGCCTCAGGATCGGGATTGTAGGCATTCTTCACATACTTGCCCTGCCAGGGGGTATAGGCCTCTACATCGACCATAGTCTCCACAAACTTGGGGTCGAGGTCGGATAGCATATAGAAGCGACCCTTGAGATCCACCATCGGACGGATATTGCCGTCGCGGTCGATAAGGTGAAGCGGCGGCACACCTGCCTGACGCGACACACGCAAGTCGTCGGCGCCGAAAGTACCGGCGATGTGTACGATACCTGTACCGTCGGCCGTGGTCACATAGTCGCCGGGGATCACGCGGAAGGCGCCTTCACCGGGACTCACCCACGGCATAAGCTGACGGTAGTGCATACCCACCAGATCGGTACCCTTCACGGTAGCTACCACGCGATAAGGCAACAGCTTCTGACCTTTCTCGTAGGCTTCGAGATCAGTCTCGGCGCCTTTGGGATTGAACAATGAGGGGAGCAGATCAGCGGCCACAACTACAGTGACCTTCTCTCCCGAATAAGGATTGTATGTGCGTACGATATTGTAGTCGATAGCCGGACCTACAGCCAGAGCGGTATTCGACGGAAGAGTCCAGGGTGTAGTGGTCCATGCGAGCATGGCCGGTGTGCCCCAGCCCTGCATCGGCTCGATAGGATCGGTGACGGTAAACTGCGCCACACAGGTAGTATCCTTCACGTCGCGATAGCAACCGGGCTGATTAAGCTCATGCGACGACAAGCCCGTACCGGCTGCCGGCGAATAGGGCTGGATCGTATAGCCCTTGTAAAGATAGCCCTTGTCGTATAGCTGACGCAGAAGCCACCACACGCTCTCGATATAGCGGTTGTCGTAAGTGATATACGGATCGTTCATATCCACCCAGTAGCCCATCTGCGAAGTAAGGCTCTCCCACTCGCGGGTGTACTTCATCACCTCGCGGCGGCAGGCGTCGTTGTATTCATCGACGCTTATCTTGGTGCCGATATCCTCTTTGGTGATTCCGAGCGCTTTCTCCACGCCGAGTTCCACGGGCAGGCCGTGAGTGTCCCAGCCGGCCTTGCGCTTCACCTCGCAGCCCTTCATAGTCTTGTAGCGGCAGAAAATATCCTTGATCGTACGGGCCATCACATGGTGAATACCCGGCATACCGTTGGCCGACGGGGGCCCCTCGAAAAATACATAGGGAGTGGCTCCGCTGCGAAGTTCTACACTTTTCTTGAAGAGATCGGTATCCTGCCACTTGGCAAGTACCTCCTTGTTGATATCCGACAGATTGAAACTTTCGTATACGTTAAATTTCATAGCTATGGGTTATGAAAATCTACTATTATCTTAAATTACTCTGCAAAGGTAATGAAAACAATCCGTTCTATCCCGTTTTTTTTCGTATCTTTGCGTGCATACACATAGAAAATCCAACAATATATTTAGCATACCACAATGAAAAAATCAATCATCGCTCTTGCGGCGGTCGCTATGTCGCTCCCGGCAGTAGCCTCTCAGGCCGCTGACACCACCGCAGCCGCGGCCGACACCGTAGCCGGATTCGTATTCACCGACGTGGTCACCGTACCCGTCACCTCCGTCAAGGATCAGAACAAGTCAGGTACATGCTGGTGCTTTTCCGGCCTATCATTCTTCGAGGACGAGATACTCCGCGCGACCGGTAAGGAGATGGATCTCTCAGAAATGTTTGTAGTGCGTCACTGCTACGATGACAAGGCCGACAAATACGTGCGCATGTACGGCGCTCTCAACTTCTCACAGGGCGGAAGCGCCCTCGATGTGCCCTACGTGTGGGATCTCTACGGTATCGTGCCCGAAGAGGCATATCCCGGTCTCAACTACGGCGAGGACAAGCACGTACACGGTGAGTTGGCAGATCTTCTCACCGGCTATGTGAAGACAATCGTGCGCAAACCGAACCGTCGCATATCCACCGCCTGGCGCAAAGGCTATAACGGCATACTCGATGCCTACTTCGGCGAACTGCCCGAAACATTCGTCTACGAAGGGAAGACCTACACTCCCCAAAGCTTTGCCGCATCACTCCCCATCAAGATCTCCGACTATGTGCCTCTCACATCATTCACCCACCATCCCTACTACAAACCTTTCGTGATGGAAGTGTCGGACAACTGGCTCTTCGGCGAGTACTACAATATTCCGCTTGACGAACTGAAAGCAACCGTAGACTATGCTCTCGACAACGGCTATTCCGTATCATGGGCAGCCGACGTGAGCGAAAACGGGTTCCACTGGACCGACGGCTATGCCAACATTCCCAAAGAAATCAACGAGGCAGATATGGACGGCACCGAACTCGCCCGCTGGGTGAAACTCTCCGACCGCGACCGCGAGAATGAACGCTACTCCAAGAAAGGCCCGGTAGCAGAGATAGAGGTTACACCTGAGATACGTCAGGAGATGTTTGACCGTCAGGAGACCACCGACGACCACGGTATGGTCATCGTAGGTCGCGCCGTAGATCAGGAAGGCAACCAGTACTATAAGGTGAAAAACTCATGGGACACCAATCAGGTATATGGCGGCTACTTCTACGTGAGTGTGCCCTACTTCCTGGCCAAGACTCTCGACATCTACGTCAACAAAGCCGGCGTACCCAAGGCAATTCTCAAGAAGCTCGGCATGAAATAAATGCACACTATACACTGAATAAAAGCGGAGGCTCTATGCTTCCGCTTTTTTTATGTATTCACTTATTCGCTGGGAGTGGTCTGTGCGGTGTTATGATATGCAAATTTTGCGAGCAAAGTTAGACCGACTATTGGGATATATGGCCATAGTGCCGCCCAAAATAGACTGAGGCTATCTCCTGAAAGAGAAGATAGTACCGCGCGTCCGAAAAGGCCCTGCAATACCAGATAGAGGATTGTCTCTGCTACTGTATATAATAAAGATAAATACTTAATCGGGAGAATTTTCAACCCGAGCAATAGCCATAGAGACAGCACATTGACCGGCGCCACAATATAAATAACACCGTAAACGGCCAAAGCGAATGTGAAATAATCCCTTAATCCCGTATATTGATCATAGACTATGATGGGAGATAGCGCCACTACCAAGGATAGCAGATAGCATAAAATTAAGCAGCCGAATAATTTTAAAATCTTTCTGTGGGTCATAATCCTATATCGGAATCATTGGATTTGCGAATATACACACAAAATCATATATCTCAAACTATTTTCGCGATAAGCTGCGAAGATACAGGTGCTTCGCATAAGCTCAGCATCCAGTAGCGAATTTGAGTAGGAACGGCTAATAAACCAGCTAACACAATAGGCTGAAATCTACCACCTCGCATATTTAACATAGCGAAGCGATATCCCTACGAAGTTGCCGGGAACCTGAAAAATTTATGGTAAAAATGTCATTGTACGCTTTTCGTGCGAATGATTCTCGGATTTGAGGGCGGACGATTTGAAAATCGTCCCTACAAGCCTACGGGCTAACGCTGTAATTCCTTTGTCGTTGCGTTAGTTTTTGTAGGGCAAACTCAATCCGAGGGTTGAGTGGCGGAGCACGATACCGCTATGGTCGTCGTCGCTTGTGGCGGGTGTCGGTGATGATCTTGGGGTCGAGGATCTGATC
>JAIDTT010000056.1 GCA_029060545.1 Paramuribaculum sp.
CGAAAGGAATTTTACTTCAGAACCGTAGGCCGCGCGCATGCGCTCAACTTCGGCAAGGAATGCGGGCACATCGTCGAGGCTCATATTGCACGGTGACTCTATCGGCACCGGACTATGGGGAGTGAAGGCATAGTGCGAGAAGCCGGCGGCAGCAGCAGCAGCGGCAAACTCCTCCATAGGAGCGCGTCCGTCGCAAAACTGCGTATGGCTATGAAGATTATACGGTATTTCGGGGTTGAGTTCGGAAAGTTGTATCGTCATGCTTTTTTCTTAAAGAAGAATATCAATGCGAGGCCGATGGTGACGACTCCGCCGATAACGAGGGCAACGGCATAGTCGAGACCGAAGCCTTCGGGGCGTGGAGCAGCCATGAGATAGGTGGATGTCACAGCCGTCATAAACAGGGCCGGCACAAGTGAAATGATGTATGCCTTATGGTTGCGGGCGAGATACACCGTGATTGCCCAAAGCGTGAATACGGAGAGAGTCTGGTTGCTCCAAGCGAAGTAGCGCCACAACACATTGAAGTCGATAAGCATTATCAAAGCCACAATGGCGATGAGCGGGAAGGCTACCATCATTCGCGGCCAAAGGCGCTTCTGGTCGATATTCATAAAATCGGCCACAGTGAGGCGGGCGCTTCTAAGAGCAGTGTCGCCCGTAGTGATGGGTGCTACGATCACACCGAGCACGGCGAGGATGCCTCCAAAGGTGCCAAGCCAGCTGAAAGAGATGTCGTGGACGAGCGTACCGGGCGAGTGATCGGGAGCTGCCAGATACTCCGACAGACCGGAGTATCCGTGGGTGAATGTGACTGCGGCGGCAGCCCATATCAAAGCCACTATACCCTCAGCCACCATTGCACCGTAGAATACCGGGCGCGCGAGTTTCTCATTTTTCAGACACCGCGCCATCATAGGCGACTGAGTGGCATGGAAACCGGAGATAGCTCCACAGGCGATGCTCACGAACATCATCGGGAATACGGGTGCCGACGTGCGGCTGCCCAATCCGGAGGAGAAGCTGACGGGAATATCGACGCCACCGAAAAGCAGCACGCCCATAAGGCCGACCGCCATAAAGAGCAGCGCGAAACCAAACACGGGATAAAGATTGCCGATCAGTTTGTCGATAGGCAGAAGTGTGGCCAGAATATAATATGCGAATATCACGCATGTCCAGATGGTGAGGTCAAGCCAGTCGGGGGTCATCGACGAGAGCAAACCGGCAGGAGTGATCACAAACACTGCCGTCACCAGCACGAGCAGAAGCACCGAGAAACCACGCATCAGCTGCTTGATGCCGTTGCCGAGTTCGCGTCCTACGATTTCGGGAAGCGATGCTCCGCCCATGCGCAGAGATATGATACCAGAGAAGTAGTCGTGAACACCACCGGCGAAGATGGTGCCGAGTGCTATCCACAGAAATGCCGCCGGGCCGTAAAGGATACCCATTATGGCTCCGAATATCGGGCCGAGGCCGGCGATATTGAGAAACTGGATCAGGAATACCTTCCATGTCGACATGGGCTGGAAGTCCACGTCGTCGCGTTTGGTATATGCCGGCACCGGATTGGATCGCGACGTGCCGAACACCTTGTCGACCAGATAGCCGTAGCAGACGTAACCGCCTACGAGTATGGCCAGTGAGATTAAAAAAGCTGTCATTACTGTCGATGTGTAGTTGAGGATTCAGCCTTGATCACAGCATTGGCCGCATCGACCAGTTGCTTCTCGATAGCCGGTAAATCATGTTCGAGCGAGAGGATGCGGCTGCCGACCGACTTGTCGCCGGCAGCATAAGAGGCGCGAAGGCGTGTAAGTTCATCGAGCATATTGTCGTAGCGCTGCTTCACGCCCAGATATCGGGTGAGGGCATCCATGCCTATCTGAGTCTGTATCTGTGAAGCGGAGGCGATCACTCCTCTGCCCGGCACGGCAATGGCATAACCGGCGCTTTCCGACTTAGACCTCCCGGGATTGAGGCTCCGCGCCGGCTTGCGGTAGGCTTTCATAAACTGCGGATCCGAAGCACCGGGAGTGGCGGCCACGGAGGTGATACGCGCGTGATCGATAAGTTCGGCCTCATCAGCGGGATAGTTACGCCGCAAGTCATTTACGCGAAACATATACAGCGTCACCGAATCGGGAATCTGATTGCGGTCAGTGACCCAAAAGCCATAGCCTGTGGCCTCATCTATAGCCATCATATAATCATCGTAAGGAGAATTGTAGGGCATACCGAGATTCTGAGGCTGAAGAAAATCGGAGCCATTACTGCGCGACATGAATATGTCGAGACCGCCGAGCGACGCATCTCCGTCGGCTGCAAAATAAAGCGTTATACCGTCGGGCATCAGGTAGGGATAACCTACGTAGCGACCTATGTGCAACTCTTCGCCGAGATCTTCGGCAGGCTCAAGCGAACCGTCGACCAGGCGATAACTTGTGACGAGATGTGAAGTGCCGTCGGCACCGGGCATCGACCATATAAAGCTACGGCCATCGGCCGACGCGAAAGCTCCGGAACCGTCGACACACGCCTGCCCGAGCATACCGCGGGTGGGGGTAAAAAGCGTTCCTGACTCCTCCGACAGCGGCAGAAGAGCCATCAGGCCGGTGCGAGGGAGGGTGATACTGTCGATTATCGCCACCTGCTCCACACGGCCAAGCATATTGGTACCCAACTCGGCACGACGGTGAAGATCGCGCGCTTCAGGCGTATCCAGATCGGCAATAGCCTCAAGCACAGCATCAAATCTATATGCCGCAAAATCTTCGGCAGCCTGCACCATCAGTTCCTCCGGCGAGGGCTTGGGCGGCTGTTTCTTCTTGGCGCGCGCTTTGGCTGCGTCGGCCGCAAACGCCGTGAGCAGCGCTATTGTGATTACGAGTATATGTCGGATTTGCATGAGGGTAAAATTACAACATTCATTTCGATTTCGCAATAGCCAGAATATAGACAGGCTGATACTCAAGCCGGCGCACATCGTCGCGGATCATATCGCGCAGGGCGGCAGCTGAAGGGCGGGTAGCATTCACGCCTGTAAGACTGATATGGCGCGCAAGCCGTATAGGGGATTCAAACTCAAGGATATGGCTTTCAGTCTCCAATTCAGCAATGTCGAAATGCGGTTCGAGATGTCGACGCCACCACTCCACGCTATAGTATCGCGGAGCGAAGCCTACGGCATAAGGGCGAACAGAAGCAAATGTATCAGGGCCATAGGTGGCTATCGCGAGCACACCGCCCGGGCGGAGCACACGCGCGCACTCATCGACGAAGCGGCCGGGAGAATCAAACCACTGAACCGTAGACGCACTCGCGATAATATCAAAACTATGCGAAGCCACATCGCGGATCGCCGCCTCGGCATCGCACTGCCGGTGCGAGCCCGGCAGGCCGTCGGGAATGGGCGCTATGTCCCATAGTGTCAGGTGTGACGAGTCGATATATGACGTGAGCCGACGCGTGAGCATACCGCTTCCGCAACCAACTTCGAGTGTATCGCCGCGCGACTGACCAAACGGTCTAACCATCCGGTCAAGGCGCTCAGCCACATGCTGCTGTATCTGCGCCTGCGTGTCGTAGGTCGACTGGCTGCGCCCGAAGCGACGGCTGAGATACTGCTTGTCGGCCACATCCCGGTCGATGATGCCACGGAAGTCGGGCAGATGACTCCCCTTCACTATACGCACACCAGGATGCTCCTGCCACGCGCATTGCTGCGCTGCCGTAGGGATGATCATATCGGAATCGGAGATATAGACCACATCCCATAGGGCGGTATCGACATCGCGCGCTGTGATGCCGCCGAGATATTCGAGCTCCGTGCGGAGCGAGTCGAGAGATCTGTCGGGCAGTTGGCCGGCACAGTATTGCTTGAAAGCATCTGCTGAGCCACACATACGCAGGCGGAACTTACGGAGGGTAGTCTCACTAAGGCCGGAGAGCGTGCCGTTGAATATCGCCGGGGCGATGCCGGTATGAGCATCGACCGGCGTGTGGGTGCCATTGACGGCTATTCTGAGCGATACCGGCAAGTCGGGATGCGCCGACATAAACAGAGCCGCTGCTGCTACGCCATACGACCAAGCCACAACGATGATCTCACCGTAACGGGCTATGCGTGCGAAATCTGCCGGCGTCGGTTCAGTAGACATATAATCATAGGCAACAGCGAGATGATAGTCGTCGCGCTGCAATCCGTGAGCCAAGGCACTATCACTCCCCCACCCTCCGAACAGGAGCAGGAGGCGGTGGCTCTGACCGCTGTCGCCTGATGTAAGGAAATCAATCTTCATCGCAGCGATCCGAGTGCTTGTATAAGGTTGTTGACCGATTGGTCAGACACGTTGGCCGACAGGCTTATACGCAGTCGTTCTGTGCCGGGGGGCACAGTGGGTGTGCGGATAGGCAATACTTTAAGTCCCCGGTCGGCAAGCTTGGCCGACCATTCCATCGCCTTGGCCGAACTGCCGGCTATGACGGGTACTATATGGCTTGGCTCATTGAGGCCGGCCGCGGCAGAGACAGCTGCTGAGATGCGCCCGAGGCGCTGACGCTCGGTGTCCATTCCGATCACCTTGTCGATCACGAAGCGGCTCCATGCACAGCTGACGGGCGGCAACGCAGTAGAGAAGATGAGACTGCGGCAACGGTTGACAGCAAACTGCCTCATACGCTCCGAGCAGATGCAGTAGGCACCCGTCGAGGCAAGTGCTTTGCCCATCGTACCTATCACTATATCAATATCTTCAAAATCCGGATGGCTGTAGCAAAGGCCGAGACCGCCGTGTCCGCACACACCTACGGCGTGTGCTTCGTCGACGTAGAGCAACATTCCGGGATAGCGGCGCTTGAGGGCTACGAGGGCATCGAGGTCGGTGCGGTCGCCATCCATACTGTAGACGGATTCAACCACGACGATAAGATTGTCGAACTCTTTCGATTCCTTTTCGAGAATGCGCGCGAGATGATCGAAATTATTGTGGGCGAAACGACGCGAGGGGGCGTCGGCGAGTTTCATACCGTCAATAATGCTGGCGTGCACCAGTTTATCGGCCACAATCAGAGTGGAGCGAAGGGAGCCGAGCGCAGCTATCAGTCCGGTATTGGCATGGTAACCGCTATTGAACAGCAGAGCGGCGCGACCACCGTATAGTTCGCTCAGACGCTGCTCCAGAAGAATATGCTCCGACGGATGACCGCAGAGCAGACGCGAAGCCGAGGAGGTGAACGGCGTGAGGTGATTTGTGAAACTCTCACGGAAATTTATGAAAGCCGTCGACATAAATTCTTCGGCGAAGTCCTGACGCTGAGCGATACCGAGGTAATCATTAGTGGTGAAGTCGGCCATACCCGGCTCGATGCCTTCGGGAAGTGTGCGGAAGTTGCCTTCGGCTGTCAGCCGGTCGAGCACACCGTCTATGTAGTCGTATATCATGCCTCGGGGCGGATTATGTCGAGCATATTGGAGGTGAGGTAGCGCAGATCTTCGTCGGAGATGATATAGGGGGGCATCACGTAGACGTTTCGGCCAAACGGACGCACCCAGATGCCGCGCTCCACACACCGGCGCTGGAAGTCAGCCAGATTCACCGGCTCCTTCATCTCCACCACACCGATTGCGCCGAGCACACGCACATCGGCCACATTAGCGAAGTCGGCAGCCGGCGCAAGATATTCGCGCAACTGCGCTTCGATGTGAGCGATGCGTTCGGCCATCGGTTGCTCGTCGAGCATCCGGAGCGACTCGGCGGCGATAGCGCACGCAAGCGGATTGGCCATAAACGTCGGGCCGTGCATCATCACCCCGGCCTCACCATTGGAGATAGTGGTGGCCACCTCTCCGGTAGTGATCACGGCCGACATCGTGAGGTATCCTGCCGTAAGCCCTTTGCCGATAAGCATGATATCGGGAGTGACCCCGGCGTGTTCGCAGGCAAAGAAGCGCCCTGTGCGCCAGAAGCCGGTGGCTATCTCATCGAATATCAAGTAGAGACCGTAGGCGTCGCAAAGTTTGCGCAATTCCTGCAGATAGCGCGGATGGTAAAACCACATACCGCCGGCGCCCTGCACCACCGGCTCAAGGATCACACCGGCCAGCTCTTCGTGATGCTCGCGGATTATCTCCTCCATCGGGGCTATGTCGGCCGGATCCCACTCTCCGCCGAAGCGACTGCGGGGTTGCGGAGCAAAGTAGCGGATAGGCAGCGAGGAGCCGAAGGCGGAGTGCATACCGGTGACCGGGTCGCAGACCGACATTGCATTCCACGTATCACCGTGATAGCCGGATCGAATCGTGGCGAAGTTGGTGCGTCGGTGTGAGCCGTGGCGCGCCACAGCCGCCTGTATCGCCATCTTCATACCCACTTCCGTGGCCACCGAGCCGGAGTCGGCATAAAAAATGTTGTTCATCGCAGCGGGCGCCTTTTCGAGGAGCATCTTGCCCAGCTCTATGGCCGGGGCGTGGGTGAGACCGCCAAACATCACATGGCTCATGCGCGCGAGCTGTCGGGTGGCAGCTTCGTTGAGCCGCTGAGAGTTGTAGCCGTGGATCATGCACCACCACGACGACATACCGTCGATCAACTCACGTCCGTCGGTCAGGCGCAGGCGCACTCCCGATGCGGAGTCGACGATATAAGTAGGCAATGGATTGGTAGTGGATGTATATGGGTGCCAGAGATGATCGCGATCCCACTGGTCTGTGAGGGCATCGAAGTCGGGCTTGTCTGCTAAATTGTGCATAGAGAGTATTGGTTTGGGAAGTGCAAATTTACAAAAATTCCGGAGATAATGCGCCGAGGTGTATAAACGCAGAAAATCCGCAATCGCTGAAACCAACGTATTGCGGATTTTACAAGGTGTCCGAGATGAGATTCGAACTCACACAGCCCAACGGCCACTACCCCCTCAAAGTAGCGTGTCTACCAATTCCACCACCCGGACAAGGGATCCGATATTAGCAATCAGATTTGAGCGAAAAACGGGACTCGAACCCGCGACCCCGACCTTGGCAAGGTCGTGCTCTACCAACTGAGCTATTTTCGCGAGAATAGCAAGAAATGTGGTTAATTGCTATATCGGAAGTATTTCAAAGAACGAGAGCGAAAAACGGGACTCGAACCCGCGACCCCGACCTTGGCAAGGTCGTGCTCTACCAACTGAGCTATTTTCGCGTTGGTTGCGCGGGGTGATTTCCCTTTTGCGATGCAAAGGTAGGTATAATTTTGGAACTGGCAAAATTTTCCGACAATTTTTTTCGATGCATAATTCACGATTCACAATGCACGATTGGTTAATGTGGGATTTTGGATGGCGATCGACCATACATTATATTATGAAGCGGGCGCAACCCGCAAAGGTCGCGCCCGCAATTATTGTGCATCGTGAATCGTGCATCGTGCATCACTTCAGGATTTTGGCGGCTTTGGTGCCCTGACGCACGATGTAGAAGCCGGGAGCTACTGCATCGACTGAGCGACCGAGCCATACGCCCTGCATATTATACACGTCGTAAGGCTCAGTATAGTCGATCGTCTGCGACTGCGGGCGGTCGATCACTATATCCTCGATGTCGGCCAACTCCGAGTTGATGGCTACCACCGCTACCGGTGCATCGGCATAGAGCGATTCGGCTATGATGCGGCAACCGCCAGCGGTATTGTCGGCATCGCCCTGCGCGTAGGTGCTGAGTTCAGGTTCTACACCGCGCACTACCACCACGCCGTCGTTGTCGACCGTGGCGACGGCAGGATTGGTCGAGCGCCAGAAGATCTGAGGAAGGGTGACATTCTCGGGCGAGATCTTGGCCGTGAGGCGGATGGTATCGCCGGGGGCAGCGTCGATAGTCTGTGCCCCCTCTATCTTGATCTCCTCCGGCTCTATCATGGCGTAAGAACTGAACCGATACCAACAAGCTTTATCGTTTTTATAAGCCTCCATCGCCTCAGCGTTTGAGACCCATAACTTACCCGTGTATTGGGAAAATGAATATTCAGATGCTATAGGCGGATCTTGAGCGGTAATATACACTTCATCTACAGGACAACCATCAAAAGCATTCCATTGGATACGCTTCATATTATGACCCATCATAATTTTCTTAAGGTTCGTATTGTTTGCAAACGCAGATGCTCCAATTTCCTCAACCGATGGTGGAACTGTAACTTCTGAAAGATCACATCGTAGAAATGCTCCTGCACCAATAGTGGTGATACTATTTCCGATTTCAACATTCCTTAAAGAAATGCAGATCCTCGTATTTGTTAATAGTTGATACTCAATATTCTGCGGCTTATACGGTAGAAAAGTGGCGGTGGAGATGGA
>JAIDTT010000057.1 GCA_029060545.1 Paramuribaculum sp.
CTCGATCCCAAGATCATCACCGACACCCGCCACAAGCGACGACGACCATAGCGGTATCGTGCTCCGCCCCTCACCCCCTGTCAATCAATCGTGCATCGTGAATTGTGCATCGTGCATTGGCGGGAATCCTCGCACGAAAAGCGTACAATGACATTTTTATCATAAATTTTTTCTGGTTCCCCCGACAACCTCGCAGGGCCATCACTTCGCGATGTAGCAGATTACCAGCCGATTGTAGGGATGCACCCTGGTGCATCCACCTCTTCGGCACCCACTTAATCGACCCTAAAGGCCTAATTGCGATTGCACCTCCGTCAGTCAAGGGGTATATCGGTGCGGCGGCGGAATTTGACGGTGCTTTGGTCGCCGTTGGATCGCACCTGCCAGCACATATGGGTGTCGTTGAGTAGGGTAATCGTGTAGAAGTAGTTGCCGTCCCACAGGTCATCGCTGTCGATGTCGGCCTGCCACGTCAAATCCAATAATGGCAATTCGTTGCCGTATCTACGGACGTTCCAGTAATACTCTTTGTCGTGGACGATTACGCCGCCGACGGTCATGTAAAAGGTGGTGATACGTCCCTGCAAAGGTCCCTCGGCATAATAGGGAGCTATATCGAGGAAGCATCCCCGGAGGAGTACATTCTGCGAGCCTTGATCCACTACTTCCCACACGCCGTCGAAAAATTGCAGGTCGACCGGGCTGGCATCATCTTTGTCGTCACAGCTTATCAATCCGAATGAAAGGAGGAAAATGATCAGGAGTAAGAGGTGCTTGGTTTTCATACGCTTATATATTTTGCCGGCAAAGATATGCATAAAACGGAACTTAATCCTCAACAAATGTTGAGAATTTCTCAGCCGCGATGCAATCGAACCGCAGGGGTGCCGGGTGCGTTACTTACATATATTATAATATCAGACCAAAATTCAACCGCACACAGATATGAAAAGCGTAGAACGTACACTCCTCGACCGCCGCTCCATACGCCGCTATGAGCGCGAAGCTATCACTCCCGACCAGATGCAGATCATCTATGAAGCTATCCGTAATACACCCACGAGCTACAACGGACAGCAATTTTCCGTAATCGACATATCGGATCAGGAGCTTAAGGAGAAACTTTACGAAATCACAGGCCAAAAGCAGATCAAGACCTGCAATCACTTTCTGCTCTTCTGCGCCGACTTCCATAAGATCACTCTTGCCGCGGCCGACAAGGGTGTGGAGATGCCCGAGTTTACCCACACGGCCGACGGCCTGATAGTAGGCACTGTAGATGCTGCTCTGGCTATGATGAGCGCTGTGGTGGCCGCCGAGTCGCTCGGTCTCGGCACCTGCTGCATCGGATATGCCCGAACTGCCAATCCCGAGGCTGTGGCTGAACTGATGAAACTGCCGCAAGGGGTGTATGCCGTGTGCGGACTGGCCATCGGCGTGCCCCGCGAACTGCCTGATCTGAAGCCCAAGCAGCCTGCGGAATTGCTCATACACTCCAATTCCTATTCGGCCGACGAGAAGATGTTGCCGCTGCTGCGGTTCTACGACGGCGAGATAGAGGCCTACAACCGTACGCGCTCGGGATCGAAGAGCACCAACGACTGGACGGCCCATATCGTAAGCTACTATGCGGAAGCGATGTCGTATCACATGCTCGCCGCACTGCGTTCGCAGGGCTACGACCCCCAAAAGTAGAATTAAATTACTATATTTGCCGGTGAAATGACACTCGACCAATTCTGCCGGCAATCGCGCAAGCGTCTCGACCCGCTCTACGGACCGGGCGAGGCTGCCATGCTTCTGCGAATCATCTTCGAGCACCTCAAGGGCTGGACGCAGACCGATATGATAATGCACGGATCGGACGAAGTGAGCGACTTTATCGCCGGCAAAGCCGACGCTATCATCGACCGACTGCTCGCTCACGAACCGATACAGTATATAATCGGCGAGGCGCGGTGGTACGGGATGAAATTCAGTGTCGACCGCTCCACGCTCATCCCGCGTCCGGAGACGGAGCAGCTTGTCGACCTCATAGTAGCCGACGCATCTGACGCTACGGATCTGCGTGTGCTTGATCTATGCACCGGCTCGGGATGCATCGCCATAGCGCTGGCCCGCAATCTGCGCTTTGCCACCGTCGAGGCCGTAGATATCAGCGCCGAGGCTCTTGATGTGGCGCGGCGCAATGCCGATTCGCTACGCGCTAAAGTCGATTTCCGCCACGCCGATGTGTTGGCCGTTAAGCCCGAGCCGGACAGCTTCGACATCATAGTGAGCAATCCGCCCTATATCGCGGAGCATGAGCGCGCGTCGATGAGCGCCAATGTGCTCGACTACGAACCGCATACCGCGCTGTTCGTACCCGATTCCGATCCGCTCCGCTTCTATACCGCCATCGCCCGCTATGCCATGACGGCGCTGAAAAGCGGCGGTTCGCTCTATTTCGAGCTGAATCCGCTCTACGCCGAGCGGTTGCAGACGGAGATGGAGGCCGACGGCTGGCTGGATGTGGAGCTTCGGCCCGATTTCCGCAAGGTGATCCGATTCCTTAAAGCCCGACGCCCATGAGAAAAAAGCCGGTAAGCATACAGGATGCGCTGGTGCGTATGGAGATCAAGTGCGCCGCCGCCGAGCATTGCAGTTCGGAGATACGCATTTCGCTGATACGCCAGGGGCTATCGTCGGGCGACATAGCTAAGATTATCGACAGCCTGCGAAGCCGTGGATTCATTGACGACGGCCGCTTCGCCCGAGCCTTCGTCCGCGACAAATACCGCTTCTCCGCCTGGGGACGTCACAAGATATCCGCAGCGTTGCGCGCCAAGCAGATCGATCGATCGCTTATCGAAGATGCCATGGAGGAGATTGATCAGCGCGAATATGTGCGCACGGCTTTCCGCACCGTGGCTTCGCGCCTGCGGCTGATACCGGCCGACGACGATCCGCGCAAGGTGCGCGAGAAGTTGCTCCGCTTCGGTGCTTCGCGCGGATATGAGGCGGCACTGATTATGAAAATTCTCGACAGCGATCGCTTATGGCAGTCGCGGAAGTAATACACCGCTGCCGGCGCGCCCTGATGGGGATGCTCTACCCGGAAGTGTGCGAGGTCTGTGGCCGCGCACTCGTAGAGGGGGAGGAGATGCTTTGCCTCGATTGTCTGGCCGGTATGCCGCTCTATTCGCCGGCCGACTTCTCGGATACCGAAATTCACCGTCGGCTGATGCGCACACCGATAGTGCGCGCCGCATCGCTATACTATTATTATAAGGATACACCTTACGCTATGCTCATCCAGAAAGCCAAGTACGCCTCTCGACCGAAACTCGCCCGAAGCCTCGGCCGGATTGTGGCGGAGAGGCTTAAGCCAAAGAGCTTTTTCGACGGCATCGATGCCGTCACCGTAGTGCCGCTGCATAAGTCGAAGGAGCGTAGGCGTGGCTATAATCAAAGCCTTATGATAGCGCGGGGAGTGGCCGATGTAGCCGGGATGCCGATCGTAGACCTGCTCGATTGCTCGCGCCACGGCACACAGACCGCCCGCACCGTATGGCAGCGATGGGCCAATGCCGAGTCGACCTATACGGCGACACCGGATACGGATGTCTCAGGGCTGCATATCCTCCTTATCGACGATGTGATCACCTCCGGCGCCACCCTCTCAGCCTGCGCCTCGGCGCTGCTGTCGGCTCACCCATCTGCCCGGATTTCGATCCTCACCATCGGTGTGGCCACACCCAAATAGCCGTAGCTATTTTGTTGATTATTACAAATTTTTGCATACCTTTGCCGTATTACATAATAGTACGACATCAGTGAATCAACCTATCAACAAGCCGAAACCGTCTGCCCGCGCGGCTTTCGCTACCCGTATCGGCGCCATAGCCACTACGGCCGGCGCAGCTGTAGGCCTCGGTAATATCTGGCGCTTCCCCTATGAGGCCGGAGCGCATGGCGGAGGCGCATTTATGCTATGCTACATCCTGTTTATAATCATACTCGGTGTGCCGGTGATGTGCTCCGAGTTTATCATGGGGCGCTCCGCCCGCTCCAACGAGCTTGGAGCTTTCCGCCTCTACAGTAAGCGCCGATTCTGGCGCGTACCCGCTTATATGGGTATCGTTGCATCGCTGATGATACTCAGTTTCTACTGTGTAGTGGCCGGCTGGACGGTGGAATATTTCGTGAAGTCTGCCACAGGCTCTCTTCAGCTCGCGTCGCAGGATGCATACCGCGATGCTTTCGTCGACTTTACATCGGGCAATCTACGCCCGCTGTTCTGGACCATCATATTTCTGCTGGCCAATGCCTTCGTGCTTCTTCGCGGAGTATCGAAGGGGATTGAGAAAATGTCGAATGTGCTGATGCCGGTGCTCTTCCTGCTGCTCATAGTATTCTGCATCCATTCACTTACACTCCCCGGCGCCGGCGAAGGCCTGCGCTTCCTCTTCACTCCCGACTTCTCGGCCATCACGCCGCGGGTAGTGCTCGGAGCGCTCGGACAGGCATTCTTCTCCCTCAGCATCGGCTTGGGATGTCTGATGACTTATGCATCATATTTCACTGCCGACACCCGTCTGGGGCGTACGGCGATGGTCACGGCAGGGGTCGATACGCTTGTGGCCATCATCGCCGGTGTGATCATCTTCCCGGCGGTATTCACCTTCGGAGTGTCGCCCGAGAGCGGTCCCACTCTGGTGTTTGAAGTACTACCGTCGATCTTCCACCGGCTCCCTCTCGGCCCGCTCTGGTCGGCTCTCTTCTTCTTCCTGCTGATGCTCGCCTCCATCACGTCGACTATCTCGATGAGCGAGATCAGCGTGAGCTACCTCGTGGAAGAGAAGAAGATGAAGAGGCGCACCGCCGTGTGGCTCTCCACTGGTGTGGCGATGCTGTTCGGGGCGCTCTGCTGTCTGAGCTTCGGATACCTCAGCGGCTTCACTATAGGAGGTATGACGATATTCGACATATTCAATTCCGTATCGTCCGACGTGATGCTGCCCGTCGGTGGTATGCTCATCAGCATCTTCGTGGGGTGGCTGCTGCCCCGCAGCGTGATACGCCGCGAGATGACCAACGGCGGAGCCTTCCGCTTCCCCCTTCTCAGCCTCATCGTATTCTCACTCCGCTGGATCGCTCCGGCGGGTATCGCACTGATATTACTCAATTCGATCGGTATATTGTAAAATCCGGATGACTCGTATGCCGAGTTATTCGGCGAAAATTTGTACCTTTGCAGAGTTGATTTATAATCAAGTTCATTCAGCTAATCATTATGCTCAAAAAGGTATTGCTTCTCGGTTCGGGCGCCCTAAAGATAGGGCAGGCCGGCGAATTCGACTACTCAGGCAGTCAGGCTCTCAAAGCTATGCGCGAAGAGGGTATCTCCACCGTACTTATCAACCCCAACATCGCCACAATCCAGACCTCCGATGGTGTGGCCGACAAGGTGTATTTCCTCCCCATCACCCCTTACTTCGTTGAGGAAGTGATCAAGAAGGAGCGCCCCGACGGCATACTGCTCGCCTTCGGCGGTCAGACCGCGCTCAACTGTGGCACGGAACTTTACGAGTCGGGCGTGCTCGACAAGTATGGAGTGAAGGTGCTCGGCACATCTGTGGAAGCGATCATGGTCACTGAGGACCGCGACCTTTTTGTGAAGAAACTCTCGGAAATCGACGCCAAGACTCCCGTGTCGCAAGCCGTGGAGAATATCGACGACGCTCTGGCTGTAGCCCGCCGTATCGGCTTCCCCGTGATGGTGCGCTCCGCTTACGCACTCGGCGGACTCGGCTCCGGCATCTGCCGTGATGAAAAGGAATTTATCACCCACTGCGAAAGCGCTCTCAGCTATGCCTCGCAGATTCTCGTGGAAGAGTCGCTCAAAGGCTGGAAAGAAATAGAATTCGAGGTGATCCGCGATGCCAACGACCACTGCTTCACCGTAGTGCCGATGGAAAACTTCGACCCGCTGGGTATCCATACAGGCGAGTCGATCGTGGTAGCTCCCATCGTATCGCTCACACCCGAGCAGATCCACATGCTCGAAGAGATATCAAAGCGAGTAGTGCGCCACATCGGCATCGTAGGCGAGTGCAACATCCAGTTTGCCTTCAACGCCGTGACCAACGACTACCGCATCATCGAGATCAACGCCCGCCTCAGCCGTTCGTCGGCTCTCGCATCCAAGGCGTCGGGCTATCCTTTGGCTTTCGTAGCCGCCAAACTCGCTTTGGGCTACACCCTCGACCAGATCGGCGAGATGGGTACCCCCAACTCCGCCTACGTAGCCCCATCGGTCGACTATATGATCGTGAAGATTCCCCGCTGGGACCTCACCAAGTTTGCCGGCGTGGACCGCGGTATTGGCTCGTCCATGAAATCAGTAGGCGAAATCATGTCGATCGGCAAGTCGTTTGAGGAAATCATCCAGAAAGGTCTCCGTATGATCGGTCAGGGTATGCACGGCTTCGTGGGCAACAACGATATCCACTTCGACGACCTCGACGACGCTCTCGCCAACCCCACCGACCTGCGTATCTTCGCCATAGCTCAGGCTCTGAAAGAGGGCTACACCGTGGAGCGCATCGAAGAACTCACCAAGATCGATCCCTGGTTCCTGTCGCGTCTGGCCAACATCGTCGAGTTCTCCAAGAAACTCTCCGCCGGCTTCAATAAAGTCGAGGACATCGACGAAGCCACTATGCGCGAGGCAAAGCGTCTCGGATTCTCCGACTTCCAGATCGCACGCCTCGTAGAAGCACCCGAGTCAAATATGGAAGCCGAGGTCAACAAAGTGCGCGCACACCGCAAGAAACTCGGTGTGGTGCCCCACATCGGCCGAATCAACACCGTAGCATCCGAATATCCCGACCTCACCAACTACCTCTACGTATCATACGGCCTCGATGCCAACGCCATATCCTACGATATGCCGGCTCACAACAATATCGTGGTGCTCGGCTCCGGAGCGTACCGCATCGGCTCCAGCGTGGAATTCGACTGGTGCTCAGTCAATGCCGCCCAGACCTGCCGCCGCCTCGGATATAAGTCGATCATGATCAATTACAATCCCGAGACCGTGTCGACCGACTATGATATGTGCGACCGACTCTACTTCGACGAACTCTCCTACGAGCGCGTGATGGACGTGCTCGACCTTGAAGTGCCCCGCGGTGTGATCGTGAGCGTAGGCGGTCAGATACCCAATAACCTGGCTATGAAACTCTATCGCAGTCAGGTGCCCGTGCTCGGCACATCGCCCGTGTCGATCGACCGCGCCGAAAACCGTCATAAGTTCTCCGCGATGCTCGACTCGCTCGGCATCGACCAGCCCCGCTGGAAGGAAGTCACCACCGAAGAAGCCATCCATCAGTTTGTCAACGAAGTAGGCTTCCCGGTGCTCATCCGTCCGAGCTACGTGCTCTCCGGCGCCGCCATGAACGTATGCTACGACTACGATCAGCTCCACAACTTCCTCGGCCAGGCAGCAAAAGTCTCCAAAGAATACCCCGTGGTTGTGACCGAATTCATGCAGAACACCAAGGAGATCGAATTCGACGCCGTAGCCCGCAACGGCAAGATCGTAGAATACGCCATCTCCGAGCACGTAGAGTTTGCCGGCGTACACTCAGGCGACGCTACCCTCGTGTTCCCCGCGCAGAAAATCTATATGGCCACCGCACGCCGCATCAAGCGCATAAGCGCACGCATAGCCAAAGAACTCAACATCTCGGGTCCCTTCAATATCCAGTTCCTCGCCCGCGACAACGACGTGAAAGTGATCGAATGCAACCTCCGCGCATCCCGCTCCTTCCCATTCGTGAGCAAGGTGCTGAAGAAGAACTTTATCGACACCGCCACACGCATCATGCTCGGCGAGCCGGTTGAGCCCGTCGACACCTCTACATTCGATATCGACTATGTAGGCGTGAAAGCATCGCAGTTCAGCTTCGGACGTCTCCACAAGGCCGACCCCGTGCTCGGTGTCGACATGTCGTCGACCGGCGAGGTAGGCTGTCTCGGCGCCGACTTCGAGGAAGCCCTGCTCAACGCCATGCTTTCCGTAGGCCACCACGTACCGCAGAAGGGTGTACTCGTAAGCTCCGGCGACATCCGCGGCAAGGTGGATATGCTTGAGGCTTGCCGCCAGCTCCACCGCCACGGCTACAAGATCTACGCCACCGAGGGTACCGCCCGCTTCCTCAACGACAACGACATCGAGGCAGAAGCCGTATGCTGGCCCGATGAAGAGGGTCGCAGCGTACTTGATGTGATCTCTTCCCACGAAGTAGATCTCGTGATCAACATTCCTAAGAATCACACCAAGCGCGAACTGACCAACGGCTACCGCATCCGCCGATGGACAATCGACCACAACATCCCTCTGATCACCAACGCCCGCCTCGCCGGCACCTACGTCAAGGCCTTCCTCTCGAAGCCCGTCGACCGCATCGCCATCCGCCCCTGGCAGGAATATTAATCCCGATATACATAATAAATATATCCGCATAGGGACTGCTCCGGCGCGCCGGAGCAGTCCCTATTGTATTTAAT
>JAIDTT010000058.1 GCA_029060545.1 Paramuribaculum sp.
TGAGCACACGGGAAACATTCGGGTCAGACGAACCGAAAATAATCTCTTTTTGGGTGTCAACTTTAACTGCCATACAAGAAACTGCGGTTAAACACCCTCCGGAGTACAAATTTCTGCGATTATAACCACGAAATCTACAAAAAACTGAGTATAGGCGAACACCGACATATAAAAAAAGCCACTGTATTGTGGCTTGGTGATCCGCCTGGGGCTCGAACCCAGGACCCCAACATTAAAAGTGTTGTGCTCTACCAGCTGAGCTAGCGAATCATCTTAAATGGGGCGCTTTTGTTAAAAAGCGATGCAAAGGTATGGATTATTTTTAAAATGTGCAAGAGGACTGAAGCATTTTAAGCCGATTTTTTGTCGATTCACAATTTATACCTAACTTTGCATCCGAAATCCACCGAGCGCGCGTGGCGTAATTGGTAGCCGCGCTAGACTTAGGATCTAGTGACGTAAGTCGTGGGGGTTCGAGTCCCCCCGCGCGCACTCTTCAAGAAAATGCTGCGGGCCTCATTCCGGGATGTACTTCGGAATGAGGCCTGTGCCTGTCATGTGGGTTGTCTATATTTTTTGCTTCCTCAATGAGGACTGTGCCGGTATTTATTCGTCGGCTTCATCGAGGGCCATATAGTGCTGATAGGGATGGTCGCAGCCGGGGCAGCTTACGGGAGGTGTGGTGCCTTCGTGGATATAACCACATACCAGACATTTCCAACGGATTGCGTGATCGCGTTTCCATACGGTTCCGTCCTGTACCTGCTTAAGATAGCGCTCGAAGCGGCGACGGTGATGATCTTCTACCGTGGCGATGGCGCGGAAGTGGGCTGCAATTTCGGGGAAGCCTTCGGCATCTGCCGTGTCGGCTGCTTCGGTATAGAGTTTTACGCCTTCGTTGGTCTCCTCTTCAATGGCAGTAGCAAGGTTAGACGCTGTGTCGCCGATCACGCCTGCATCTGCAGTGACGGGTACTTCTACAGAGCCGCCTTCAAGGAATTTGAAGAACACTTTGCCATGGTGGAGCTCATTGGCTGCTGTTTCGTTGAATATCTCAGCTATGGGGTAATAGCTTTCTTTGGTGGCCTGCTGTGCGTAGAATGTATAGCGGGTGTATGCCGACGATTCGGCGAGATAAGCGATCACGAGATTTTTTTCGGTCTGTGTACCTTTGATACTTTTGGTTGCCATAATATATAAAGTTTAGTTAGGTTTATGTGGGAAAGAGATCTTTTGATATTGTAACGCGCTTAACACAAAAAAGGTTTTGTAACGATTGCGTTTAGTTTTTGAAACATGTGTGTGGAGGGTATGTAATAAGATTGAAAAAGGTATTACAATCTAATTGGGTTATTTGGATTTTGGGTGGGTGCTTAAGTATCTTTGTGTTGAAAATAAGTGTTTTGCAATGAAAGTTAAGAAAACGATACTTGTAAGTACATATATTTTATTTGGTCTTGCGGCACTCGTGGCTCTGACCTATATTTTTTTAGGTACTCGCACATCGCAGCAGGAGATGAGCGTGGAGCGTACCGAAGGAATGCTTTTCGATGCTCCGCTTGATGGCGAGGCCGGTTTCGTTACGGTAGCTCCCGGTCTGCGTTTCCGCATCGACACGGGCAGTGATATGAGCTATATTACTCCTGACGATCTCGCGCTTCTCGAATCTATGGGATATAAGGTCGAGAAGAAGTTTTATCCCGCTATCGGCCGAAACACCTTAGGTAAATATGACTATGCGATTACCCGCTATCGTGTAGACTTCCCGGCATATTGCTGGAGCGGCGATTCCATACCTCAACCTATTGAAGATACTAAGAATGTGTTTCATAACGTAGACTTCGCTGTATCACCCGCCGACTTTTCGGTGCTTGGTATCGACTTTCTTGAAAACTTTATGGTTGAGCATCGCGTCAATTCCAATAGCATAGCGCTGTATAGCGATTTGTCGCCTATGGATTATGAGCAGTGCCAGGTGATAGAGCGACGTAAGTCGCCGATGTTCTGGCCTCTTATGGGTCACCGCTATTATGTCAATATGGCTGTTTCCCACAATTCCGACAGCTATTTTATCGACTCAGGTATGCGTGGCGCATTCATAAAGTTGCCGATGTCGGATATCGACAATTCGATTACCACGTATGTTGATACCGCTATGACCTCGTTTTTGGGTGAGTTCCCGGCGAAGCTCGATGTCAATACTATGATTCAGATCGGTACCCGTCAGGGGCAGACGAGTGTCTACTATTTCGATAACGAGGAAGAGCCCTATGCCACTAATCCCTTCAATATGCAGGGCTATAATATCGTGATCGACTATCCCAATCGGCGTCTGCTCTTCAGAGAGTAATAAGATTGAAAGAATAATTTAACTCATAAGATATCCATAAGGCTCCGGCAGCAATGTCGGAGCCTTAATCTTTCAATTATTTGTGCCGATATCACGACCGACGGCTAATGCAACCGAATTGTGAGCCGGAAGCATCGTATCCACCTCTGGCCTCATATAAGTTGAAATACGTGGCAGCACTATTCGCTCCGGCAACCGAATGAGCCAAAAAGAGAGGCCGGCTCCCGTGAGGGGAGTCGGCCTACGATCAATAGGGGAGTAGTCGATTAGTTGAATCGAGCGAATTCGAGGTCGTTGGCAGCACGGGTGGCCATCGCGGGATCAAGCTTGGCAGCCTTTGCGAGATTGTCTTTCACCATACCGGCATTGTTGGTGCGGGCACCTACGATTGCAGTGAGGTAGTAGGTTACGGCATCAGGATTGGCAACGGCGGCGAGGGTCGACTTCGCACCGGCATAGTCCTTGGTGAGGATCTTGGCAAGAGCGGCATTGTTGGTCTTGCTTGCGCCAAACGATTTTACTGCGGCAGCGTAGTCGCCCTGGTTGAGGTAATATACACCGAGAGCATCGCCGAGGCCATCGAGACCGGCGGCATTGCTGAAGCAACGGCTGGCATCGGAGTAGTCCTTGTCGAGGAGGGAGATAAGGCCGAGGTTCATGTTCACCTCCTTGCTGGCGGGGGAGAGCTGCGAAGCCATAGCGAGATTGTCGGTAGCAGCGGTGTAGTCGCCCTGTACGTATTTAACCATACCGAGATTGTTGAAGCCACGGTAGTCGTTGGGGAAGTATTTCACTACTGCTTCGTAGATCTTCTGCTTGCGGCCGAGATCATCGGTGAGGGTAGCGCCATAGAGGAGCTCCTCTACGGAAAGCTTGGAGGGATCGCTGTCGATGAGGGCATTGATTTCTTCGTTGGTCTTACCGATCACGTCGATCGAAGCGGTCAGGCGAGAGCGGCGGAGCTGGGGAAGGATATCGTCGGCCACGGCTTCAAACACAGTGGCGAGGTTGCGAATTTCGCGTTCGCGCTCTTCGGGATCCTTATACATCTTCAGTACATTGAGGATAAGTTCTTTGTCCTGAATGTTGCTGGCAGCGAGAAGCTTCTGGAAGCCTTCCCAGTCTTCGGCTGTAAACTGCGATGTGAGTTCGCCGAATTCGGTGATCTTATCCTTCTTCAGCTGATCCTGAAGATATGCATCGGTAGTATTCTGGCGGTTTTCGGCCAGACGGGCATTGAAGTCGTATGTGCCGTCGGGCGACGCGTACGAGTCGATGTTGATTTCGCGTATTACGAGCGAATCTGCATCACGGCTTGCAATCAGTCTGTTGCGGAATTCTACCATTTGGGGGGTATGGAGCTGGGTCGGACGGAGCACTGCCTGATTGATCAGGAAGTGTATGTCGGCCGAATAGCGCTCGTTGATCACCTGCTGAAAGGCGTCAGCTGCGGCAGCCGGATTGACGGTAGCAGCATTTGCGAGATCGGAGGTGGCGATGACACCGTCGGCTACCTTCACGCGGGGAAGCACATATTGCTTCTTGCCCTGAGTTACGTTGAAGTCGAGGTAGAGCTCGCTCTTCTGCATCGCAGGCTGATAAACGTAGTTTACGGGGATAGTCACCACACCACCGTTGTTGTAGTTTACGGAGTAAGCGTTGCCGCGTACGTTTTCGCCCTGAAGAGCAAAAGGTGTCGAAGTCGTTTCACCGGAGCCGTAGACGAGGGTGGGGGTCACGGTAACCTGAGCGTTTTTCTTAAAGAACTTGGCAGGGATGTTGGCCGTCACGGTAGCCGGTACGTTCTGACCAACAAGCTCCAGAGGATTGGGATTGGTCGAGAAGTATTCGGCCTGGAAAGGCTTCATCTTGCCGTTACAGCCCACGAGAAGTACGGCGGCACATCCGCAGGCGAGTGCTGAAAATAGTGATTTTTTCATAAGGCAATGATTGATATAAATATAATAATGATGAATATGTGGCTGATTGGTGCGTCCGCATTATTACGCAATGCAAATATACTCCATTTTTCGGAGAAACGGAGCAACATTCATACACATTATTAATATAAAAGTTAATATAAAAGAGGTCAGAAGCGCCGCGGGATGCCGCGGTGGGGCTTCCGGGCATATTGAGCCAGGGCAGAAGGATCTTCGCTCTCTATCACATCCACGAACTCTCGCGGCAATATTACATTATGCAACTCACGAGCCGCGCGAAACAATGGCGCCATCTCGAGAATACTGAAGCCTGCTATGCCGCAGCCGATCTTTGTTACGTAGAATGTCAGCAATGGTTGGCGTTTGGCAAATTCAATGAAGCGATCTACATACGGCCGCACCGTATCTACCCCGCCCTGCATAGTGGGAATGGCGTAAGTATGGCCCTGAAGCCCTTCACCTTCTCCCCATACAGCCCCGAATCTATCGTATGCTATCCGGGCTGCGCCGCCGCCATGCCGTCCGGCAAGATTACTGCCAAATACAAATATATCATTGGGCCCCAGCGTGGTGATTGCCTCAGGAGTATATGAGGCATTGAGGGGAGTGTCGCCGACACCGCTGAGTTTTTTATCGGCAGGCCGGTGATCGGTCGAATTATCCTTTTTAGCTCTAAAGATGTCGAATAGTCCCATAAGGATTATATGGCTTAGTGTTCGATATTTTTATCGGGTAGTGAATACAAAAATAGTAATTTGTCGCAGATAATGCGGCTCGGATAGTGATTTTATAAAATTTTATTTTTGTGAGTGAATAGATTGTGCATCTTTTACTATCTTTGCATCGCAGACCTATCACGCAGAGGTCCCGTCGGGGCAAAGCGGGTGGGTAGGCAGTACATATTTTGAAAGCGCGTTTACTGATGCGCTGCATCTTTGACCTTTGGAAATGTGGCAGTTTCCCACTTCTTCATTGATGTAGCAACGGTAGATGCCTATGTGGATATGCATATATCCCGATCCCTTGAGTGTGTGAGCATTCGAGGCCGACGTCGGGCTATATCATATAATCTGCGTGGGGCCTCTGCATGTTGCTTATCTTAAGAAGTAAGGCATGCCACAGCCTCCGAAGGTGAGATAAGCGACAGTAAGGATCTCACGTAGGCTTTTTTATTATCTTACTTAATAAGATATGTCGGTAGGGATCGCCGGCTCGATTTTAATGCGATGAAAAAGTTAGTATTGATCATGCTGCTCTGCGTATTGGGCGGCATCGGGATGCAGGCAGGGGCCAAGAAGTACTCAATGTCGGTGATCGTTACCGGAAATGTCAACGATGCAGCGCGCGACATCGTATCGTCGGCATTCATGCAACGTCTGTCGGGCAACAGTGATTATGTAGTGTTCGAGCGCAACAAAGCCTTCCTTAACGCCCTTACCAAGGAGCAGGAGTATCAGGTCAACGGTACTGTGCCCGAATCCGAGATCCGCTCGTTAGGCAGCCGTATGGGGGTCGATTATGTGGCCGTAGTGCAGGTGGAATTTGTAATGGAGAACGTGTTTATGACTGCGCGAATTATTAACATAGAGACTGCGCAGATAATCAAAAGCTGTACCGAGACTCGCGAATATGAGAATCCTGAGACCCTGCAGGCTATGTCCAATATGCTGGCCTACCGACTCTTTTCCAAAAATTCCAAGTAATCCGTATCCAAGATGAAAAGATATCTCTTTCTGCTTCTTGCGCTTTTGGCTCTTGTTCCGGAGATCGGCTACGCGCAGGAACCAAAAAAGAAAGTCGCTGTATATCTCACCGAAACAGATGTCAATTCCTCATATAAGAAGGTGATAGCATCAAAGATGGTTGAGAAAATCACACAAAGTGCGGCATATACGGCAGTGGAGCGTACCGCCGACTTCCTTGAAGCTCTGAAAAAGTCACATATATATGATGTGTCGGGCGAGGTTCGCGACAGTCAGATTGCCAAAATTGGTCAGCAGTTGGGCGTGAAGTTCGTTGCGGTGGTGGATGTATCGGAGATACCTGATTTCGATCAGGTGTATGTGGATGCGCGTCTTATCAATGTCGAAACGAGCGAGATCGTTGCCACCGCATCCGCTTATGATACCATTGAGTCAATGAATCAACTTATTGGTATCGCCGAAAAAGTATCCAATGGGCTTACCGGAGGGGGTAGCAATAATTATAATAACAGCTCAGCTCCGGCTTCATCAGGCGGTGCCCCGACCGAGACCTTCACGGTCAATGGGGTGAGCTTTGAGATGGTGCGCGTGGACGGCGGTACCTTTATGATGGGCTCTTATACGGGTACTTCGTACGAGCAGCCAGTACACTCGGAAACCGTCGCCACATTCTATATCGGCAAGACCGAGGTGACGCAGGCGCTTTGGGGGGCTGTGATGGGAAGCAACCCGTCGCATTTCCGAGGAGCCAATCTTCCTGTGGAAAATGTGTCGTGGAACGATTGTATGGAGTTCTGCGAGCGTCTCAGCCGCATCACCGGCAAAAACTTCCGTCTCCCCACCGAAGCCGAATGGGAGTATGCGGCGATCGGCGGTAATAAATCGCGCGGCTATACCTACAGCGGCAGCAATAATCTCCAGAGCGTCGGCTGGTACTCTGATAATTCGGGTAGTTGCACACACACTGTCGGAAGCAAACTCGACAATGAGCTCGGACTGTATGATATGAGCGGCAATGTATTGGAATGGACATCGGATCTTTGGAGCTCTAACTATAATAGTTACCGAAACGGTGGTTCTTCCGGCTCTTGTCGCGTGCGTCGCGGCGGTAGTTATTACAACCTTGCCACGAGCTGCCGTTCGGCTCGTCGCGACTTTATTCCTCCATCTTGCCGCTATGATGACCTAGGCTTCCGCCTCGCCCTTTAAGGCTTACTAATATCGCATTATAGCGGGCGCGGCTCATACGAGTTTGCGCCCGCTTCATATTAATGTAGGGGGGGCATTTGAGCCGCCGTCTCGCTATACTGCTGCGTTAGCCTGGATCGGAGCCTACAGCGCGTAGCGCCTGGCTCCGACTCGTAGATCTGCCCGTATGAATTTCGCGGAAGCAGGCGGCGTCCCGCTGCTGTAGTATCTGCACCGTGCTGACGCAGTGGATGCGGAAAAGGAGGATGCACCAGGGTACATCCCTACAATCTGCTGGTAATCTGCTACATCGCGTATTTTACATCGCGAAGCGATGTCTATACAAAGTTGCGGAAACCTGATAAAATTTATGGTAAAAATGTCATTGTACGCTTTTCGTGCGAGGATTCCCGCCAATGCACGATGCATAATTCACGATGCACGATTGATTGACAGGGGGTGAGGGGCGGAGCACGATACC
>JAIDTT010000059.1 GCA_029060545.1 Paramuribaculum sp.
CGGCTCGTGGGCTCGGTTTTGTGTATAAGAGACAGGGTAGGGCTCTATGTGGATGGTAGTCTGAACGGGGGCGAGGGCGGCGCGCAAGCGGTTTTCGACTTCGGTGGCGATGTCGTGGGCGTCGGTGAGGGAGAGCGAGGGGTCGAGCTTGATATGGAAGTCGACGATGCGCAGGCGGCCATTGCGTCGGGTGCGGAGGTGATGAAAGTCCTTGACTCCGGGTGTGGTGGAGATGATGGTACGGATGCGGTCGAGTTCGTCGGCCGGGAGGGATGTCTCAAGCAGCTCAGAGACTACGGGCTTACCTATCTTATAGGCCATGACCACGATAAGGACGCTGACAAATATGGCGGCGATGGGGTCGAGGATGCGCCACTGCTCGCTTAGAAACATGGCTCCGGCGATACCGAGCAGTGTGGCAATGGACGAGAGGGCGTCGGAGCGGTGATGCCAGGCGTTGGCAAGCATGGATGGGGAATCGATGCGGGAAGCTACTGCACGTGTGTAGCGGAAGAGTATTTCTTTCACCAGTATGGACACTATGGCCATAATGAGAGCAATGGATCCGGGCCGGTCGAGCACTTCACCGCGAATGGAGCCGATGACGCGCGCCGCACCGTCGGCCATGATGGCAAGTCCGACGAATCCGAGCACTATGGCTATGATGAATGTGACGAGTGTCTCGATCTTGCCGTGACCGTAGGCGTGGTCGCAGTCGGCGCGCTTACGGGAGGCTCCGATGACGAAGATTACCGCTACATCGGTGGCAAGGTCGGAGACTGAATGAATGCCGTCGGCTACCATAGCGCCCGAGCGGCCGATGATGCCGGCTGCGGTCTTTAGGATCGCAAGCATGGTGTTGGCCCAGAAGCCTACCCACGTGACCCTTCGGCCTAAACGAATTTCGTCGTTATTTTCCATATCGTAAGATGATTGCGTAAAGCTGCAAATCTACGAGTAATTTTTCACTTCCGGGGAGAAAAATCTATAAAATCGACAGCGGCCGGCGATATATACATATAAATATATGTGAGGATTTATTCACCAAACATACGTTAAGGGGGAGGCCGGAAAATGATTCGGGTAGAAAACGGCTCACAACGTCTGTTAAATAATACTAAAACAGGGGGGGGTAGTTAATTATTTCTAAATTCTTTGTATTATCTTTGTAAAAGTAAGAGGAAATGTTATGGCCTCTACACCTTAAAAAACAACCAAAAATACCTCAAACACGTAACCTAAAATCAGTAACCCAACACTCTCAGAAACACTCTCTCCCTAATCAAATTCTCTCAACCAATCCAATACCAGTATATACCTATCGACACTGACAGAATACCAACCGGCTTCCAACCGATACTCCACGCAAGTACCGGCCTTTATGGCGTCGGCACCTATTAATAACCAACCGAAATATATAATTACTAACCTTAAATAATTTACTAATCAATCATCAAGCATTATGAAGTCAAAGATAACTACATTGTTATTCTTGTTGCTCTTCCCCGTGCTTACGGCCTTCGGCCAAAGCTACTCACTGAAGGGAACAGTGACCGACAGTACAGGTGATCCCCTCCCCGGTGTATCCGTTACGATCCAGGGAACCAATCAGGGCACCCAAACCAATTTCGACGGCGAATTTACGCTTCCCGTGAAAAACGGCGATGTAGTAAAGGTAGCCTACATCGGCTTCAAAACCTACACCGTGACGATCAACGGGCAGAAGGACCTCCTGGTGGTACTGGAGGAAGATGCCCAGGCACTCGACGAAGTAGTGGTAACGGCTCTCGGTATCAAGCGTGAGCAGAAAGCCCTTTCGTATAACGTGCAGACCATCGGCGGCGAGGCATTCTCGTCGAACAAGGACGCCAACTTCATCAACTCGCTGACCGGTAAGGTAGCAGGTGTGAACATCAACTCCGGTGCAGCCGGTTCGGGCTCGTCGGCACGTGTGATCATGCGTGGCGTGAAATCTCTCGCCGGCAACGACAACGCGCTGTATGTAATCGACGGTGTACCTATGTTTGACATCAACTCAGGCTCGGAAACCGGCGGCACTATGGGTCATCAGCCCGGTTCGTCGACCGTAGCCGACATCAACCCCGACGATATCGAATCAATGTCGGTACTCTCGGGTCCCTCTGCAGCCGCACTCTACGGCTCTGCAGCCGCCAGCGGTGTGATCCTCATCAACACCAAGAAAGGTAGCGAAGGCCGTGCCCGTCTTTCTTACAGCAACACCACTCACTTCTCCAACGTGTGGATGACACCCAAATTCCAGAACCGCTACAGCAACCGTCCCGGTGAATTCGAATCGTGGGGCGACCTTATGGATAAGCCTACCAGCTACGATCCTCTGGACTTCTTCCGCACAGGTGTGACTGAAATCAACTCACTGACCTTCACCTATGGTACACAGCGCAACCAGACATTCGCCTCGGCTGCCGTGACCAACTCCCCCGGTGTGATGCCCGAGAGCGACTACAACCGCTACAACTTCTCGATCCGCAACACCACCAACTTCCTCGACAACCGTCTGACCCTTGATCTCGGTGCCAACTACATCATCCAGAACAACAAGCAGATGGTAGCATCCGGTCAGTACTTCAACCCGATCCCCGCACTGTGGCTCTTCCCCCGCGGCGAGGACTTCGACGACGTACGTATGTTTGAGCGCTGGGATCCGGCCCGCAGTATCTACACCCAGTACTGGGAGCAGAAATATCCCTCGCCCTTCGATATGCAGAACCCCTACTGGACACAGAAGCGTCAGCTCCGCGAGACCCGCAAGCAGCGCTATATGTTCAACGGCTCTCTGAAATTTGACATCACTCCCTACCTCTATGTAATCGGTCGTGTACGTGTGGACAATATGTACACTATCGAAGAAAGAAAATACCACGCCACCAACTCCCGTACGCTCGGCGGCTACCGCAAAGGCTCCTACTACAAGGGTCAGTCGATGGACCGCTCGACCTACGCCGACGTGATGGCATCGTTCAACAAGAACTTCCTCGACAACCGTCTGAGCGTCAACGCACAGCTCGGTGCCTCTATCAACGATATGCTCGAAGAATCGACCTCCTACAGCGGCGGTCTGAACACGATCCCCAACTTCTTCGCTTTCGGTAACATCAAGAAGGATGAAACGAAGGTGACCGACGCTGCATGGCACGATCAGACACAGTCGATCTTCGCCAGCGCCGAACTCGGCTGGGATTCGCAGTACTATCTGACTCTCACCGGCCGTAACGACTGGGCTTCGATGCTTGCCTTCACCGACAAGATGAGCTATTTCTATCCTTCGGTAGGTGCCAGCTGGCTCATCAGCGAGACTCTGCGCGACTATCTGCCCCAGGAGATCTCTTACCTGAAGGTTCGCGGTTCGTGGGCCGAAGTGGCTTCGTCGCCCTCGCGCTATCTGACCCGCATGCAGTATACCTACAACGATCAGACCAACCAGTATGAATGGCCCTCGAAGCACTACAATCCCAACCTGAAGCCCGAGAACACCAAGTCGTATGAAATCGGTTTGAGCTCGAAGTTCTTCAACAACACCCTCGGCTTCGAATTCACTTACTACAAAGCCAATACCTTCAACCAGACCTTCGAAATCCCCGCATCCGGATCGTCGGGCTACAAGACCAACCTTATCCAGACCGGTAACATCCAGAACAACGGTATCGAAGCTACTCTCAACTACAACAATGCATGGGGCGACTGGCGCTTCAACACCGGCCTCACCTACTCATGGAACCGCAACAAGGTGATCCGCCTCGCCAACGGCGTAGCCGATCCCGAGACCGGCGAACCCATCGAAATGGAATACTTCGCAGCTACCGGCTGCCTCGGCTCTAACGGTGGTCCCGCCATCCGTCTGTATGAGGGCGGCACAATGGGCGACCTCTACTCCAACCGTCGTCTGCGTCAGAGCGCCAACGGCTACATCTGGAAAGATCCCCAGACCGGCAAGGTAGAACTCGAGACTGTAGAATACTTCAAGGTAGGCTCGATTCTTCCCAAATTCCACATGGGCTGGACCGGCAATGTGGGCTGGAAGAACCTCAACCTGTCGTGGGCAGTGACCGGACGTTTCGGCGGCCAGGTAGTATCCGACACACAGGCTATCCTTGACCAGTACGGTGTATCGGAAGTATCGGCAGCAGCCCGCGACAACGGCGGTGTGCCCATCTACGGCAACGGCATGGCCGATCCCGAAAACTACTACGGCACCATCTCGGCAGCCCCCGGTACTTACTACATCTACTCGGCTACCAACGTGCGTCTGGCTGACCTTACCCTCGCCTACAGCGTGCCCCGCTCCTGGCTCGGCAACGTATGCGACCTCACCGTAAGCCTCACCGGCAAGAATCTCTGGATGATCTACTGCAAGGCTCCTTACGATCCCGAAAGCACCTCTGCTACTACCAACAACTTCTATCAGGGTGTAGACTACTTCCAGCAGCCCAGCCTCCGCACCTACGGCTTCAACGTAAAACTCACATTCTGATCTCTACAAACAGGATAACATCATGAACACCAAATATATCAAATCAATAGCCACCTTAATGTTGGGCGCCGGCCTCCTCTTCGGCTCGGCAGGCTGTACCGACAAATTCGAGGACTTCAACACCGACCCGAAGGCTCCGACTCCCGAACAGATGGAAGGCGACTTCGCCGCTACCGCCGCCCTCCTCAACACTATGATGCCTGTGCTGGTGCTCGGCCAGGAAAACGACTACCAGATGATCGACCAGATGGTGGGCTGCGAATTCGGCCGCATGACATCTGCCAAGAACGCCTGGGGCTCCAACGCCTACTACGCAACCTACAATCCCCCGGTGGGATGGATAGGCAACTGCTTCGACACGAATATGCCTAAGATGTATACCTCGTTCTTCCAGATCCGTCGTATGTCGGGTACCGAAAGCCTCGTGTACTACTGGGCGAACCTGATGCGTATCGCCGGCACACTGCGCGTGAGCGACTGCTACGGTCCCACACCCTTCTCTATGATCGGTACGGGTACCGAATACAAGGTAGAATATGATGATATGCCCGACCTGTTTAACGCAATGTTTGCCGAACTCGACGAGACTATCGCGGGTCTGAAGACCGGTATCGGCGGTTCGGGTGCCGAAGTATTCGGCGACGTTGACTTCATCTACGGCGGCGACATCACCAAGTGGGTGAAATATGCCAATACCGTGAAACTGCGTCTGGCTATGCGTCTGGTGAATGTGAACCCCACACTGGCCAAGCAGAAAGCTGAAGAGGCCGTAAGCGACAATATCGGTGTGATCACCGAGGTAACGGACGGCGCATGGTCGACCTTCCTCCCCGGCACCAACTCCTTCCGTAAGGTGAACATCACCTGGAACGAAGGCCGTATCTCCGCCGACCTCACCAGCTATATGAACGGCTACAGCGACCCGCGTCTGCCCGTATATGCCAACGCTCTCGAAGACGGCACTTACGTAGGTCTGCGCAGCGGTATCTACCACGCTGACCTCAACAATAACAACTACTCGACTCCCAACGTACAGGAGCAATCGCCCCTGCTGAGCATCTCGGCCAGCGAGGCATGGTTCAGCCGTGCTGAAGGCGCTCTGCGCGGATGGAGCATGGGTGGCACAGCCAAGGAACTCTATGAAATGGGTATCGAGACTTCGATGAAGGAACGCGGCGCCGCTATCGGCGACTACCTGAGCTCGACCGCCAAGCCCGCCAACTATACCGACCCCAACGACGGCTCCAACTCGATGAACGCCGTTTCGACCGTATGCCCCGCTTACGACGAGAGCGCATCGTTCGAGACCAATCTGGAGCGTATCATCGTGCAGAAGTGGATCGGCAACTATCCCAACGGTTGGGAATCGTGGGCTGACTTCCGCCGCACAGGCTATCCGAAGTGGTTCCCGGTTGTCAGCAACCTCTCGACCGACGGTGTGACCGATGCACGCGGTATGCGTCGTCTGCCCTTCCCGCAGTCGGAGTTCAATACCAACGAAACCAACGTGAAGGCAGCCGTACAGATGCTCGGCGGCCCCGACAACAGCGCTACCGACCTCTGGTGGGCTCTGAAGAACTAATCTATCCAACAATTGTGTAACAAAGCAATCAATTCACATACAAACATGAAAGGATTAAAATCTATCATATTTGCCGCAGCAGCACTGATAGCAGCTCCCGCTCTGATCAGCTCCTGCTCGGACTGGACCGAGCCCGAGGCTGAGGATTTCTTCAAGCCCCTCACTCCGGCCTATGAAGAAAATATCAAGGACTACCTGAACTCACCCCACAAGGTGATGTTCGGATGGTTCGGCAGCTGGTCGGCAGCTGCAATGTCGAACAAACTTATCGGTCTGCCCGACTCGATCGACTTCGTGAGCCTCTGGCTCACCTGGGGTCCTCTGACTCCGGAGCAGCAGGCCGACCTCAAGGCCTTCCAGGCACGTGGCAGCAAGGCCGTGCTCTGCTGGCTCGCCACCAATATCGGTGAGAATATCACTCCCGGCTACAGCGGTGTTCCCCCGATTGAAGCAGCTGAAGAATTCTGGGGATTCACCAATGGTGACTATCCCTCGATGGTAGAGGCTGCCAAGCGCTACGCCAACGCTATCGCCGATACCTGCGACAAGTATGGTGTGAACGGCTTCGATATGGACATCGAGGCTCACGGCACCCTGATCTGCGGCGGCGGCGAAGAGCAGCGCACCGTGATGAACGAATTCCTCCGCGAACTGCGCAAGCGCTTCAGCGGCAAGGATCAGATGCTGGTGCTCGACATCCCCGGCGGTACAGGCTGGCTGGGCTACTACAACGAGCTTGACGACGACGTAGTGGAGTCGGTAGACTATATCTGCTGGCAGACCTACGAGCTCGGTCACTCGGGTCTGAACAATTTCTTCGACTATGTAGAGAGCTATAAGCCCGCAATCTTCCCGCAGGTGCTGGCCAAGTCGATCGTGACAGCCACATTCGAACGTGCTTCGGACAAGGACCTCTTCCCCGTGCAGTCGACCTGGAACTACTACCGCGGTCTTCCCCACGCCGGTCAGGGCGCATACCACATCGAGTATGACTACCCCGGCAATCCCGACTATCCCTACGTGCGTAAGGGTATCACAGTACAGAATCCACCTATTACTGAATAAACCATATCTTTAACTCTAATTTAAGAATTGAAAACATGAAAAAAATCGCAATCAATCTCATTGCCCTCGGCCTCGGCACACTGGCTTTCACCGCCTGTAACGACGCCAAGAATGATGTAATCGAAAACATGGTGTACATCACCGAAGGTGCTACCAACTCGCCCTCTGAGGAAATCGTGATGGGCAACACCGGAACTACCAGCACCGGATCGTTTAACGTAAGCATGGGTCAGGTAGCAGCCAAGGACATCAAGGTGAAACTGGCTCTCGACCCCGCTACTCTCGACACCTACAACCGCCGCAACGCTACGGAATATGAAATGGTGCCTGCAGAATACTTCTCTTTCCCCTCTGAAGTAGTGATCCCCGCCGGTTCGTCGAATGTGACCGTACCTGTAGAAGTGACCTCGTTTGACGGTGAGAAGGGTGTGGACTACGCAGCTCCCATCAAGATCACCGACGCATCGGGCGAACTCATCTCTTCCGGCGCCAACAGCTTCATCTACACTTTTGGCAAGCCCTTAGTGCAGAAAGCTCCCGCGTTCTACTACGACAACGCTATGGTGATGACCTGGCCTGCCGACGCAGAGCTCCCCAACTTCACTCTCGAATGGTGGGCACGCTGCACCAACCGCTACGGCAACGGCGGCTTCTCGATCAACAACCAGGCAATGTTCTCCTTCCAGGCCAACTACGAGCTCTATATCCGCTTCGGTGATATCGTGTACACCGTGAACGGTCGCAATGCCTACAACTTCCTCCAGATCAAAACTATGGGCATCGATGCCAACTATGACTCGGGTGACCCCAACAAGAACCCGCTGCAGTGGGGCGAATGGATCCACTTCGCTCATACCTTCGACAGCGCCACCGGCGACGTAGTGCTCTACATGAACGGCAAGGAAGTGAACCGCAACAACGGCGGTGCCGGCAAGGTATTCACCTTCACCGGTCTGACCATGTGCGGCTCCGGCTCTACCTACTTCCGCGACTACATCGAAATGTGTCAGGTACGTATGTGGAAGACTACCCGTACAGCCGCACAGATCGCCAAGTTCATGAAGAAAGAGGTTAAGTACAACGATCCCTCGCTTCTCTTCTACATCCCGATGAACGAAGGTGAAGGCTCTACACTCCACGACGTGACCGGCAACGGCTACGACCTCGTGATCGGCTCCGCAAGCAACGGCGGCAACAACGAGGCTCACTCCTGGACCGAATACACCTGGGAATAAGCAGCTACGGCTGAGTAAAGCAAACTATTACTAAACACAAACTTTATAACCAAAGTGAAAAAGTATTGGAAATATCTGATCGCCGCAGCAGCCATAGCAGTATCGGCTCCGACCTTTACCGCCTGCTCCGACAACGATGAAGTTGATCCCTACAGCATCAACTACGTATATATGCGTCAGCCCAACGACACGTACGCCAATGTGGAGTACAAGTTCAACGGCGACTTCCTCTCCGGTCTTGAGGATCCTCTGGCACTCGTGCCCGTGCGCCTCACCAAGCCCGCACCCTGCGACATGACCGTAGAGATAGCTATCGATCCCACTCTCGTAGAGGAATACAATGAGGCCAACGACGGCAACTATGTATTCCTCGAAGGAGCCGAGGTTCTCAATCCGACGCTCACTATCAAGAAGGGCGAATATCTCTCCGACGTGATTACTCTCGGCTTTACCGATCACACCGGATTCTTCGACAAGACTGAAGATCTGATCCTGCCCGTTGTGGTGAAGTCGGCCAACGGTGGCGCTGTGATAAGCAAGAGCAGCCGTATCTTCCTCACCTTCAACTCCACCTATCATGCCAACGTGCTCACCCTTACCAGCGACCTGTCGATATTCAACGATATCGATGAGGCTGGTTGGGAAACAGCCAACACCAACTACACTTTCACCGACTTCCTTCGTGCTGAATGGGCAGTTGACGATGCTGTAAAGGTGACACTTGCCATCGACAACTCTCTGATAGCTGCCTATAATACCACAAACGGCACAAACTATCAGGCTCTGGCCGGTACTACTCTCGGCGCTACCCAGCTCGAGATTCCCGTAGGCCAAATTAGTGCCAACCTGAGCATGAAGCTCGGTAACTACACCGGTGTAGCCAACGACATCGAGTATCTGATTCCCGTGAAGATCAACTTCGTATCGGGCGACGGCGCTCTGCTTCCCGAAGCATTCCAGGTAGCTTATATCGAAGTGACCGCAGCTCCCAAAGTAGTGACCTGCATGGTCAACCTTCCCGACGGTCTGACCCAGTTTGAAAGCACTAACTGGAGCGCAACCACCGGCAGCAGCTCCGGCAATCAGGACTTCACCAATGTGCTCGATGCTCCGGTAGACTACTTCTGGTTCTATCCCGGCTATACCACCACGGTTGATCTCGGTGAAGTACAGAACATATCAGCATTCGCTATGTACTGGTATGCATGGTACTATGCTCTCGTCAATCTGGAGAATATCGAAACCAGTGTCGATGGTAATTCATGGACCTCATGGGGTAATATGGAACTACCTGATGATATGACGTATGCATCCACACACTACATAGTGTTCTCGAAGCCCGCAAAGATGCGCTATCTGCGCTTCGTCAACGGTGACGATGCTTACGGCTGGGATGCAGCGCTCAAGTATATGTCGTTCTGGAAGTAATAGTAGCTCACTAAAGTTCTCAATATTACAAGTTCAAAATCCTAAATTCTCGAAATGTAACTGGACGTTACCTTTGTTAAAAAGAAGCATTTTTGAGATTCTACGCCGAAGACCCGTGCCTGTGGAGGTATGGGTCTTCACTTTTTTTTATTATTTTTGTGGCTGTTATGATAAAGGCTACCGGAATCAAGAAATCATTTGACGGTCTGGAGGTGCTCCGTGGCATCGATATCCACATCGCCAAGGGCGAAATAGTGTCGATAGTAGGGCCGAGCGGCGCGGGCAAAACCACATTGCTGCAGATCCTCGGCACACTCGACCGCCCCGACGCGGGCAGCGTGGTGATCGACGGTCAGGATATGGGTAGGCTTAGCCCCAACCGGCTTGCGCGGCTGAGAAACGCCCGGATCGGGTTCGTGTTTCAATTTCATCAGCTGCTGCCGGAGTTTACGCTCGCGGAAAATGTGGCTCTGCCGGCTATGATAGGCGGCCTGTCGCGCTCTAAAGCGCTCCATCAAGCTGCCCCGATCATCGAATACTTAGGGCTGGCAGACCGGGCGTCGCACCGCCCCTCGCAACTGTCGGGGGGTGAACGCCAGCGTGCCGCCGTGGCCCGTGCGCTTATCAACAATCCGGGCGTGGTGCTGGCCGACGAGCCGTCGGGATCGCTTGACTCGCACAACCGCGACGAGCTACACCGCCTTTTCTTCGATCTGCGCCGTGATTTCGGCCATACGTTTGTAATCGTGACCCACGACAATGATCTGGCAACACGCGCCGACCGTATGATCAATATCACTGACGGCGTGGTGTCGAGTATCACAGTGCCCTCCACCAATATTATTACCGATATCAATGAAACTGACTGCTAAAATACTGCTATTGTTAGCAATAATAAGCCTGACAGCCTGCAATGATCAGGATGATCCCGGGCCATCGAACTCGGTATGCACTACGATGGTGACATACGACGGGGAGCGACCGGGGCTGGGGCTGACGTTCTCCTACACGATGGAGGATCAGGGTAGCGACCGCACGGTAAATCTGTGGTGCAACGCATCTTTTAAGGAGGAGATTCCCGCGGGCACACGCCTTGTGCTCAGCTACCGCTATGCCGAAGGAGGCAGTTTCCCCGACAATGGACAGATAGAGATATATTCGGCTCAGAAGGCATACACGGCCGAATTAGCAACGATAGATGCGGCACCGGCGGTGACGTCGCTCGCTCCGATCGGGGTGAACGTATTGGTGCGCTCGGGTCGATACATAGATCTGTGGTGCCGCCTGGCTCTGGTGACGGGACGCGAGTTTACTATAGAGCTTGATGCCTCGACGGAGAATACGGCCAACCCGACGCTCTATATCTCCACCACGGTGCCGGAGGATAAGCCGACTGGCTATGCGACCAACTATGCTGCATCGTTTGACGTAGGCGAGGTGTGGGACAATCCGGCCACACAGACGCTCACCGTAAAGATCAACAATTCGACTAATCCAAGATACTCTACCTTCAATTTCACGAAATAATGCTGACACGCCAATTTACAATCATAGCCACGGCTCTGGCTGCAACAGCTGCTCTGACCGGCTGCTCCAAAGATAATGATCTCAACCGCCCGGACACGAGCGCGTTCAGCAATCTGATGACGTATAACGGCACGGCGGGTGAAACGTCGACGTTCACGTACTACGCCACCAATTCCGACGTGCCGGAGATATACGTATCGCCAAAAGTGGAGGGGCTTACGGCCGCCGATATGGGCAAGCGCGTGGCTCTGCGATACCATGTAGACGACGCCACCAGTATAAGCGTGACCACATGGCGCCTGGTGCCCACGGCTACGGTGAGCATCGTCGACACCGAAGAGGCCGTGGCCAACAATAAGCCTATCAATGTGAAGAGCATCGACCGACAGGGTCCATATCTCAATCTATATGCGATGCTCCCGGGCGAGGGTAGCCACACCTACACGCTGCTGTGTGACCGCGAGACGGCCTACACGGCGAATCCGCAGCTCTACCTGTCGATCACCGAATCCGACGAGCCGTCGGGTATACGTCTCTCTACCCTGTCGTGCTACGATATGTCGCAGATCTGGAATTCGGGCATGACGCAGTCGGTGACCGTACACATCAACAATTCCGCCTCCACAGGCGCTCAGAAAGTATTCACATTCAAGAAATAATATCTACACACAAATCCTATGGACAAGCCTAAAGAACTGAAAATAGAGGTGCCCGCTGAAGTAGCTTCGGGCCAGTACAGTAATTTCGCAGTGATCTCCCACTCGCCCAATGAATTCTTCATCGACTTCATCACTCTGGCACCCAATATGCCGCAGGCCAAGGTGAACAACCGCATCATCATGTCGCCCGAAAACTGCAAGAACCTCCTGTCGGCTCTGCTCGAGAACGTGAAGAAGTATGAATCGATCTTCGGCGAGATCCAGCATATCGTACCCAAAAACTTCGGCGGCCCCACTGATCTTCCCAACCCCTTCGCCAACGGCGGTAAACTCAACTGATCCCACACTCTTATGCGTCAACATAATCTTACGATCTACAATTCGCTGTCGCGCAACAAGGAGCTATTCAAGCCGCTCGATCCGGAGCGTGTGGGCATGTACGTGTGCGGCCCGACGGTGTACGGCGACGGCCACTTAGGCCACGCCCGCCCGGCCATCACCTTCGACATCCTCTTCCGCTATCTTCAGCATCTGGGCTACAAGGTGCGCTACGTGCGCAATATCACCGACGTGGGCCATCTCGAACACGACGCCGACGAGGGCGAGGACAAGATAGCCAAGAAGGCACGCCTCGAGCAACTGGAGCCGATGGAAGTGGTGCAGCACTATCTCAACCGCTACCATCAGGCTATGGAGCGCCTCAATGTGCTCCCCCCCTCGATCGAGCCCCACGCCTCAGGCCACATCATAGAGCAGATCGAGTATATCAAGAAGATACTCGACAGCGGATATGCCTACGTGAGCGACGGATCGGTGTATTTCGACGTGCCCCGCTACAATGCTGACCATCACTACGGCAAGCTCTCAGGCCGCAATATCGACGAACTCTTGTCGACCACACGCGCCCTCGACGGACAGCAGGAGAAACGCAACCCGGCCGACTTCGCCCTCTGGAAGAAGGCGTCGCCCGAGCACATCATGCGCTGGCCCTCGCCCTGGAGCGACGGCTTCCCCGGCTGGCATCTCGAATGCTCGACGATGGGCGAGAAGTATCTCGGAGAGACTTTCGATATCCACGGCGGCGGCATGGACCTGAAGTTTCCCCACCACGAGTGCGAGATAGCGCAGTCGGTAGCCCACAACGGCCACGACAGCGTGCGCTACTGGATGCACAACAATATGATCACTATCAACGGCCAGAAGATGGGCAAGTCGCTCGGCAACTTCATCACGCTCGACGAATTCTTCACCGGCTCCCACAAGCTGCTTGAGCAGGCCTATTCGCCCATGACGATCCGCTTCTTCATACTCCAGGCTCACTACCGCGGCACTGTCGACTTCAGCAACGAAGCTCTGCAGGGAGCCGAGAAAGCGCTCCAGCGTATGCTCGAAGGCTACCGCCGCGCCAAGAACCTCAAGCCATCGGATCACTCCACCGTCGACATCGCCGCTCTCGAGGCCAAATGCTACGAGGCGCTCGACGACGATCTCAACACTCCGGTGCTCCTGGCTCACCTCTTCGAGGCGTGTGCCATCGCCAATAAGATCAACGACGGCACCGAGCATGCCACTCAAAGCGATATAGAAGCCCTTCAGCGCCTTTTCGACACCTTCCTGGTGGAGATACTCGGCATACGCACCGAAAGCGCCTCAGGAGCCTCAGATACCAATCTTGAGCCCTACGCCAAGGCCGTAGATCTGCTGCTTGAAGTGCGTGCCCAGGCCAAGGCCAACAAAGACTGGGCCACGAGCGACCTTATCCGCGACCGCCTCGCGGCCGCCGGCTTCGACGTCAAGGACACCAAGCAGGGCGTCGAGTGGTCAGTAAAGTAGCCCAATACCAATCGGTAAGATAAGAATGGGAGAGGCTGCATCGGTAGCGATGCGGCCTCTCTCTCATATTGAGGGGATGGGATTCGCAAATAAAAACGCTCTCACAGAGGCGTACTTTCGTGGAAAAGCACTATCTTTGCCATCGCTACCCCACCGAGAAAAGGGGGAGCAGACATACGAGGAAAAGTGTTTTTTCTCATCATTCTATTGCTGAAACTAGGAATCTCAACAATTGATATAAAGAATGATGGTGAAAGTACGCTTCTCTTTTGGCTTGCATATACATACATATATCCAGTCAGAAGGTGAGGCTCTGCGTTCGCATATTCTTATATCATGGTATTCCTAGGCCACAGCAATGAATATGTGAAAAATATGGCTTCACCTTTCTTTGTGCGTCTACACAGTCACTCACATCCCAAACGGCATCCCGGAGCCATAGATGCACATCGAAACAAACCAAATGAAAAAAGCACTATTGCTACTGATGCTTCTGACGCTGGGCTGTCAGCTATCGGAAGCAGCGAAAAAAATCACAATCAACACAATCCCGGAGACGGCTAATATCTACATCGACGGCCAGATGGTAGGCACCGGCTCATATCAGGTGAAGTTTGACAGAAACACCGACTTCTATGTGGTGAAAATCGAAGCCCCGGGCTACATCTCAGAGACCTACCGCCTGCGTAAGGACAATCCGAAGAATACCGTGCTCTACACGCTTAGTGAGGATGAAGCCATGGCTGCATCCGTAGGAAGCGAAGATGGTGTGGATCTGGCCAACCGCTGGTTTGACGTGACCTGCCGCAAGGGTTTCACCGAAGACCAGATATGGAAGCGCCTTATGAGCGTTTGCACCAACTACTTCGATAATATCGAGGTACGCGACAAGACGGCCGGATGGATCAAGACCGGCTGGCGAATCACTCACTTCAGAAAGCAATCCGTACGTACACGTCTGGAGGTACGTATGACATTTACCGGCGAAGATGTGATCACCTATCGCGTGAGGCTCACCGTACAGGAAAAGAGAGACAAGGACTGCCGCGGTGAAAACTGCTATAAGACCTACGACCGCGTGCTCCGCACTTTCGAGCCAATGATTCAGGAACTCCAGACCACCGTAGGCGGCGGCGAATAATCTAAACCCAAAACTATATAAATATGAAAAAAGCAGCAATTATCCTCGGTGCGCTCATATGTGCTGCATCGACGCAGGCATACGCATTCGACTTCTCGAAAGCTGTTAGTGTTTCAAAAGAGGCTATGAAAAACAGATCCATACCTACAGTCGGAGGCGAGGATGATTCCAATATCGTATTCGACGTGTCTGACCCTGAATACGACTGGAGCCAGACCGAATCTAAGAAAATAAAAGTAGAGCTAAAAAGCGATGGCCTCGTGCTCGAATCGAAAGAAGAGGATGGCGTGGCATTCACCATCGCCGAACTCCCCATCGACATCGAAGAGGGTAGCGAATTTATGTTTGGTGTGACGCTTGTCGGACCGAAACTCGACGACAAGAAGAGTCTCGGTATAATCTTCGACTACGAAGACGCCCGCAACTACAAAGCTCTGGCTATCTACAAAAAGCAATTCGACTACTTCGTAGTAAAAGACGGTACCGTATCGTCGGTCAAAACCGGCCTGGTGAAGATGAAAGGGAATACCTATACGATCGTTATGACCCGCGAGAACGGCAAAGTGGAATTCAAACTCAACGATCTTGAGATATGCACTCTGAAGAAAGTGTCGATAACAAACGCTATGTTCGGTGCATTTATCCACGGCAAGATGAAAGCTATGATGCCCTGCTTCTATATGCATAATGCCGACCGCGAGGAGACCGAGCAGTCGACTACCGATTAAGAAGCCACTATAGCAATATTATCGGCTGTATCACCACTATGGGATGCAGCCGATTTTTATTGCCGGCGATAATTTAAATCAAAATATTTCGTAACTTTGCGACGCAGACCGCCTTGCAGAAGCCTCGGTCAAGGGCAAAGCGGGTGGGGCGGCAGACATTTTGAAAGCGTTTATCCGCGCTGATTCTTGATGAACAGAAATTCTCGCAAAATTTCATATCAAAGTCAAGATTGAGCAACGGTAGATGCCCGTGGTGTGTAATTTTGTGTCCGGACCGGTGTCTTGTGAAAGATATGTCCGGAGACGATTTACATATTAAGCGTGGGCTTCTGCGTTGCCGTCCGATTTTGATAGGGCAATGCGAGAAGCCTCTGTTCGTCGGATGGCAACAGATACAGACTCCTACGCTTGCTTTTTTATCAAGTAATCAATCTATTATCGACTTAATCCGGGGAGGCTACGGGTCATCAAACTTCTTAACATTTTCATGAAAATGAAACACATCAAACATTTTTCAGTGCTTTTCACCTTGCTCCTCGCAATGGTAATGATCGTACCTGCCTGCAGCGATGACAAAGATGACAACAAAAATGGCAGCAAACTCGTAGGTACATGGGTCTACATCGATTCGGAAGACTCTGAAAGAATCACTTTTAATGCAAACGGTACCGGCACACACTACTATGGCGGTAGCTGGGGTAGCGATTCCGAGACTTTCCGTTGGACTGCTACGGAAACTATCGTCACTCTCAATTATGAGGATGATTCAGATCCCTGGATTGCTCCTTACTCAATTTCCGCCGACGGCAAACAGCTTATACTTGATGGTGAGCTATATCTCCGTCAATAAGGCATACGTAGCCTAAACTAATTTTCTTGACCGGATATATGTATATGATTTACGGGGTTGCCAACGTCTGCCGGCAGCCCCGTAATTTTTTCAACTATGTGGGGATTGCTCCACTGCGATGAAGCTCCGAAGATCGGGAAACTACAGGCCGAGAATTGAGGCAGGTGCTATGCCAAGGACAAGGCATAGTGCGCGGGCAATGCGAAGTGTGGGCTCGGCACGTCCGGAAATATAATCGCTGACGCGCGACGGGCTTATACCAAGTTCATTGGCAAGCTGTTTCTGCGTCATTCCACGCTCCGCTATCGATAGACTGATCAACTCGCCAATAGTCGGTTTAGCTATCGGATAATACTTCTTCTCATACGCTTCGACTACATCGGATACGATGGTGAGTTCAACGGCGTTCTTGTCGCACGGGGGCGCGTGTTCAGATAGTCAATTTCATTTCCGGCAGAATGACGTCTATCATTGACTGAGGCACGTCGCATTCCTTTGCTATGAGCGGCCAACGTGATGCGGTGTCTGCGACACGGTCGATGATTTCGGCTGCTTCCTTGATATTGTTTCGCCGAGCAAATTCAAGCAGATCTTGTCGCGTTATATCATCAAACTTACCGTTGACCGACATCTGATGTTTTGAAGTCCAATCCCCTTTAGGATTATAATTGAATACCATATCATAAGCCGGCGAGAGGCGCCACTTACCCGACTTATCCATAAGAAATGATATATTTTTTGTGTGATCGTCCTGATTCCTGACCACAACATTAAACACAATTCGGCGGAACATCTCCTGAGCCTGCGAATATGGCAGACGCAATGTTCTCATAACATTGAATAATTGCTCATACGAATATGAGCGCGGCAACCGATAATCATAGTGAGCGATTCCGCAAAGGGTCTGCATATGGACTTTCTCACCATTGACACGGTCAAATCGCTTGGTAATAAAGTGAGCACGACCATTTTCTTCAATAAGGCCGCAGTCCGACATCTCAATTCCACAATCTCTGACCAAACGTGAAAAGGAGTATTCAAGTCTTCCGAAATTCTGTGTTTCGCGAAATCCGGCCTCTGCCGTCACTCCATCCAGTTTTATGAGAAAGTAATCAAATCCATCGGGGGCATCGACTTGTCCGGATCTCACTTCCCCGGTATGCTTATTATATGCGATAATCGCTTTGGCTCTCTGGCCGCCGGCAGATGTTCCGAGACGTACAATCTCCGCTATCGCGGCTTTCTTATCTTCTGCAAGATTTGCCCCAAAATCCTCCTTCTCCGCGAGAGCCTCACTCGCAACCGCAACCAATGAGTCGAGTTCAATCTTTACATCATCGCCGTAAGGTGTATCCATTGCCGGCTCAAACTCCAAGGCACCCATACAGCGTTTACCGAGGAAACACAGAGTCTCCACAGCATTACCGCTGTGGCGCCCGGTAAGAGCAAGCCATCGCTCAAACAACGCACGGCCATAAGTGTCGGGCAATGAATCGGCAAGCAAGCCGGGCAGGCCCTTGAAAGTCTCGCGCCCAATATCCCCAAACGAATACACGCGTCCCGGACGCACCGGCATGAGTATAGGCGATGGCTCCAGTCCTTTTCCTATGAAACTATCTGCATATTCAAACGATGCAGTATTTCGCCTGTCATCCCAGCGGACTGCGCCCAACTGCTGACCATATAGATTGACTTTTGCGATATCTACCATTCTGATTCTTCCTGATTATTGGCTATTGATTGACTTTTATCCGATCGTGCTCTTTTGCGTTGTCTCTTTTTGGTTGACTCCACAAATTTCAGATATTCATTGGGACTCAATTCTTCTTCTTTCAATAGAGAGGTAAGCGCATCCAGTTCTCCTAAGACACGGAGTACGCGTAGCAGGGAATCAAAGGAGCCAATCTCTCCATTCTCAATCTTCTTGATTGACGACACTGAAATCTGCGATTGCTCGGCCAGAGACATCTGGGTAATGTTCTGGCGCAACCGAAGTTGTCTGATTCGCATACCCATCCTGCGACATATCTCAGCATCGGCGAGTATGTAAATATTGTCATCCATAGCCTAAAATTAAACCATTATGCTACAAATATAGCAATAATAGTTGAAAATAAAACTATAAAACCCACAAGTATTACCTATGATTACCGGAAGTGCAAACATATAGGGGAGGTGGGTGGGGGATTACTGGTAGAGGATTTCGATGTCGGCGTACTGCTCGGCAGGAGCGTCGACGGAGGGGCTGACTTTTGCGCCGCGGGCGATGCGCAGGCAGTCGGACTCGATGGTCTTATCACCAGTGGTGTTGGACAGAATGCGTGGCTGCTGGGTCTGTATGCCTTCGCGATTTACGAAGATGCGCACTATTACCTTGCCGGGACGCGAGCTCTTCTGCGATACCGAGGGTACGCTAAGGGTGCGGCCACCGAGGTTGCCACGGCCTACACGTCCGCCATGTGTGCCGGCCGTCGGGGCGTTGCCTGCTCCGCTGCCCTGGGTGGCTTCGCCCGAGCCGGTGTTGTCGGCTCCGGAGTGGAAGCGAAGCATATTCTTAGCATCATTGCGGGCGTCGTCGCGACGTTGCTCGGCTGTATTGGCCTGCGGCACTTCAGACTGAACGGGACCTGTACGGCGATCGGGCTGTGCGGGATTCTCCTTGACGTCGGAGGGGTTGACCTGAGTATTGACGGGCGAGGGCATTTCGCCGGGCTCGCCGGCATCGACGGGTGCGAGACCCTCGGGCGGCGCGGAGGGAGCGCCCTCGGCAGCGTCGGCGTTATCACCGCCCTGCAACAGGGGCATCTCGATTACCTCCACATATTCGTCGGCCATCAGGATCTCGGAGTATGGCTCGGGGGGCCATGTGGCTCCTTCGGGCGGAGTGAAATGCAATCTCGACATCAGCAGCCATAACACTACTACCGCGGCTATCAGAGCGGTGACGCAGGCGGCTACGACGCGTGGATTGATTCGGTACTGACTCATTGAGCTGGCTGAGTTGATTCGTCGGCTATGTCGGTCGTATTGGCGGTAGCACCGGGGGCTTTGGTGGCGAGCACCATCTTCACGGCCGATTTGGCTCCGCGGTCGAGCACGGGCACGATGCGTCCGTAGGGCACGGTCTCGTCGGCATAGATGGCTATGCTGCATGGCTGACCTTCGGGGAGGGATTCACCGGCTGCGGCGATAAACTGATCGAGGGTGGCGAGGGTGAGCAGCTGAGGGTCGGCATCGCCGATCTGGCCAAGCATAGTGCTGTCGGCCATCACATAGAGCCGGGCGGCGGGCCTTATGGCTGTCTGCTCGGTGCTCTGGGGGAGGTTGACTTCGAGCGCCGTGGGAAACACGAGCGTGGATGTGACCATAAAGAATATCAGCAGCAGAAAGATGATATCGGTCATCGAGGCCATCGAGAAGAGGGCCGTCATATCGTATTGTCGCTTGAGTGCCATGGCCGGATAGGGATTACTTGCCGGAGGGCTCGTTGAGCATATCCATGAATTCCATAGTGCGGGTCTCGAGGGAGCGCATCACACCGTTGATGCTTGCCACGAGATAGTTGTAGGCGAAGAGAGCGATGATACCTACCACCAGACCAGCCACTGTAGTGACGAGTGCCTGGTAGATGCCGTCGGCGAGCACGTCGATCGAAGCCGACGAGCCGGATGAGGCGAGGTTGTAGAATGCCTGCACCATACCTACCACGGTGCCGAGGAAGCCGAGCATCGGGGCGCCCGCAGCAGTGGTGGCGAGCCAGGGGAGCCCTTTGCCGAGGGCGGCTACTTCGATGTTGCCAGTGTTTTCGATCGCCACGAGCACATCGTTCATGGGGCGGCCGATACGGCTCACACCTTTGTTGATAAGACGTGCGTAGGGGGTATCGGTGGTCTTACAGAGCTTGTGGGCGGCTTCGATGTCGCCGGAGTTGATATAGTCGCTGATGCGGCTCATGAAAGTATTGTCCTGGCGCGAGGCCTTGCGTATCACTATCACACGCTCTACGAATACGTAGATGCTGATGAGAGCGAGGAGGGCGAGGGGAATCATGATCACGCCGGCATTGACACACAGATCCCAGAAATTCATGGTAGTGGCCGCTGTGGCTTCGGTAGCTGCTGTAAGTAACATAAGGCGGGGGGGTATGGATTGGTGAAAAGAGGGAGGGGATTATTTCTTCTTGAGGGCTTCCTTATATGCGCGTACGGTCTCGGGGAGTCCGCGGTAGATGGAGTCGGAGATGAGGGCGTGGCCTATCGACACTTCATTGAGGTAGGGGAGTGCCTCCACGAAGTAGGCGAGATTGTCGAGATTGAGATCGTGGCCGGCATTGACGCCGAGGCCTGCGCGGCGAGCGGCTCTGGAGGCCTCCACGTAGGGGGCTACGGCGGCTTCGGGATCGGTAGGGAAGAGGTCAGCGTAGGGCTTGGTGTATAGCTCGATGCGGTCGGTGCCCACGCGGGCGGCGGCAGCGATATTATCGATATCCGTACCCACGAATATGCTGGTGCGGATGCCGGCCTCGCGCAGATGGTCGATCACGCCGGTGAGGAGCTCGGCATTGGCTGCCACGTCCCAGCCTTCGGTAGAGGTGAGCACATCGGGCGCGTCGGGCACGAGGGTGACTTGCGCGGGGTGTACCTTGGTGACGAGGTCGAGGAATGCGCGCGAAGGGTATCCTTCGATATTGAATTCGCCCTTGATCAGGGGACGGAGGCGATATACGTCGTCGTATTTGATATGTCGCTCGTCGGGGCGGGGATGCACGGTGATACCGTCGGCACCGAGAGCCTCGCACTTCACTGCAAACTTCTCGACGTTGGGCACATCCTCGCCGCGCGCATTACGTAGCGTGGCAATCTTGTTTATGTTGATGCTCAGACTCGTTTTTGTCATGGGTCAATACTGTGTGTGAATTATCAAAAAAACTTAATGAGCCGCTCCGGCGTTGAAATATAGAGATATAATATCTACATTTGCAGAGCCGAAAGCGGTGGCGCATGCCTTTGGGCCTACCAAGCTGCTCATTTAGGCTACAAATTTACACAGAAATATCGTTTTAGAAAAGATTTTGAATTCAAATCCTGCCATATTATCCCCCTGCGGCACTTCGGCCGACACAGAGATGCGTCATCTATTCCCGGATGCGGGCGAAAGCTCGCGGCTCACAATCGTGTGCCGGCGCGAGGATTACAGTGCATCGCGCCTGAGCCATGCCGTAGAGGACGCCGATGCCCATATCCTCAATCTCAACATCACCGACGAGGTGCCTTTCGAGGGAGGTATCACGGTGGAGCTGCGCATCTCCCACCGCCACGGCTCGGCAGTGGCCCGCTCGGTGGAGCGCTACGGCTACACCGTGACCCGCATCAGCGGCCATGACGAAATGATGCAACTCACCCGCGAGCGCCTCGACGAGCTCATGGCTCATCTCAACGTATGAATCATCTTGCTATATACGGCTCCACGGAGCCGCGCACCGATCTGTCGCTGCTCGACAATCTGCTGCGCACGATAGCCCGACGCCTCGCCGGGTGTGCCATCACCATAGAGCATTCCTTCGCCGACTTCCTGCACCGCACCGGCATACCGCTGCCCGAAGGAGCGGAGATATTCGATGTACGCCCCTCCGAGGCAGCAGAACTGGCACTGAGTATCGGCGGCGACGGAACTTTCCTCTCTACCGTACACATGCTGGCCGACAGCCCCACTCCGGTAATGGGTATCAACTCCGGTCACTTAGGCTATCTGTCGGCGGCGGAGATGAGCGAGGCAGCAGAGCTGGTCGACGCCATAGCCCGCGGCGACTACCTGACGCGCCAACGCTCGCTTCTGGCCGTGACAGTGATCGACCCTGACGGCACGGAGCAACCGGTGCGCTACGGACTCAACGAGGTGGCGGTGCTGCGCCGCGACACCGCGTCGATGATCACCGTCGACGCCACTCTCAACGGTCAATGTCTGGCTTCCTACCATGCCGACGGTCTGATAGTGTCGACCCCGACAGGCTCCACGGCCTACAATCTCTCGGCCGGCGGCCCGATAGCCGCCCCCGACACCGGGATATGGATAATCACCCCCGTAGCACCCCACACACTTAATATGCGTCCGCTCGTGGTGGCCGACACGTCGAGCCTCTCCTTAGGCATCGAATCGCGCTCCGACACCGTATTGCTGAGCATCGACGGCAAAGCCACGCCTATCGCCGCATCGCGCCGCATAGCCATAGCCAAGGCCGCCCACAGGCTCAAGCTCGCGCTCCTTCCCGGACGCAACTTCATCGACACACTGCGCACCAAGCTGCTATGGGGCGTATAATATTTTTGTCCATCCCCATCAAATAAACTATCTTTGTGGCCAAAATCCGCACATTTTCTGCATAAATGAAAAGATACAACTTACTCAACAACACTATCGGGTGGGCTTGCTTCCTGATAGCCGCCGTGACCTATCTGCTCACGCTCGAGCCCACGGCCAGCTTCTGGGACTGCCCCGAGTTTATAATCCAGGGAACCAAACTCGAAGTGGGACACCCGCCGGGCAACCCCATATTCATGCTCACGGCCCGCTTCTTCGTCAACTTCGCCATGGGCGACCTCTCGATGGCCGCGTGGTGGGTCAACGCTATGTCGGCTCTGCTATCGGCCGCCACTATCCTGCTGCTGTTCTGGACGGTGACGCATCTCGTCAAGCGCCTCATCGTGAAGGATTCGGCAACGGAGATCACACCGCTCAAGATGCTCGTGATCTTTGGATCCGGTGTGTGCGGAGCGCTGATGTATGCCTGGAGCGATACCTTCTGGTTTTCCGCAGTAGAGGCTGAGGTCTACGCATTCTCCTCCTTCTGCACGGCTCTGGTATTCTGGCTCATCCTCAAGTGGGAAAACCGCGCCGACCGTCCGTCGAGCGACAAGTATCTCCTTCTCATACTCTACGTGATAGGCATATCGATAGCCGTGCACCTGCTCAACCTGCTCTGCATCCCGGCTATCGTGCTGGTGATCTTCTTCCGCAAGGCCGAGAAGGTCAATCTCAAGCGCACGCTCGTGGCTCTGCTCATATCGTTTGTGCTCGTAGGTCTGATCCTCTACGGCCTCGTGCCCGGATTCGTGGAGATGGCGCAGTATTTCGAATTCCTGTTTGTCAACTCGCTGGGTATGTCGTTCAATACCGGCGTGCTCATCTACGCCATACTCACCGTAGGCTTCTTCGCATGGACTATATATAATATCTATACGAAGGGCGACGGACTCGTGAGCCGCCTCACTCTCTACATCTCCCTTATACTATCCGGTATCTTCATGATCGGCGACAGCTGGTGGGTGCCCACATTGCTCCTTATCGGCACCGCCGTATTCCTCATCGCGTACAAGCAGAAGATTCCGGTGCGTGTGCTCAATCTCGTAGCCACCGGCATCCTCGTGATCTTCATCGGCTACTCCTCCTACGCCCTTCTGCTTATCCGCTCATCGGCCCACACACCGATGAACCAGAATGCCCCCGACAACGTGTTCGCCCTCGACTCGTATCTCAACCGCGAGCAGTATGGCGACCGTCCGCTCATCTACGGCGAGACACTGCTGTCGCCCTATGCCGTGGTATATGAGGAGACCCCGTCGGGCGACTTCAAGGCGGTGATGGATGAGGGTCCGGCTCAGTACGCTCCCGAAGTGAAGGCCGACGCCACACAGACCGACCGCTATGTATTCACCGGCAACAAGCACGACTATACCTACGCTCCGGAGCTCAATATGCTCTTCCCGCGTATCTACAGTGGCGCACACGCCGAGCAATATGCTTCGTGGATCGGCGGAGGCTCCTATCTCGGCGCTCAGGGTCAGCGACGTCTCGGCGACGACGTGCAGGCCACATATATCCACTACCGCAACGGCCAGACGATGACCAAGACTGTGCCGAAGCCCACATTCGGCGAAAACCTGAAGTTCTTCTTCAACTACCAACTCAACCATATGTACTGGCGCTACTTCATGTGGAACTTCGCAGGCCGCCAGAACGATATCCAGGGTAGCGGCGAACCTACGCGCGGCAACTGGATCTCGGGCATTCCATTCATCGACGACGTACGCCTCGGCGACCAGTCGCTCCTGCCCGACGAGCTTGGCAAAGACAATCCCGGCCACAACGTATTCTTCCTGATTCCCCTCATTATGGGTCTGATGGGTCTTCTCTTCCAGGCTTCGGCCGGCAAGAGAGGCATCGAGCAGTTCTGGGTGATTTTCTTCCTCTTCTTTATGACGGGTGTGGCCATCGTGCTTTACCTCAACCAGACTCCCTCGCAGCCCCGCGAACGCGACTATGCTTTCGCCGGATCATTCTACGCCTACGCCATCTGGGTAGGTATGGGTGTGGCAGGCCTCTGGCACATGATCTACACCTTCTCGCGCAAGGGCAAGGACAAATATAAGGAGGAATACCTCACCGAAGAGCCTGCCAAGGATAACAGCAACCGCCGCATCTACGTGATATCAGCTGTAGTGGCTGCCGTAGTGGGCATACTGGTGCCTCTGCAGGTAGTGTCGCAGACGTGGGACGACCACGACCGCTCCGGCCGCACGGCCGCGCGCGACTTCGGCATGAATTACCTCAACTCACTCGATCCCAACGCTGTGATATTCACCTATGGCGACAACGACACCTTCCCCCTCTGGTATGCTCAGGAAGTGGAGGGTGTGCGCACCGATGTGAAGGTAGTCAACCTCTCGTATCTCACCACCGACTGGTATATCGATCAGCTTCTGCGCCCGTCGTACGATGCCATGCCTATCAATATCCAGGCTCCCGGCGAGCTCTATGCCTACAATAAGCATCCCTACTTCTTCATCAACACCGAAGGCTCTAAAGAGCCGGTGGTACTCTCCGACGCGCTTGCCGATCTCTACGCCAATCTCGGCGGCGAGAGCGACACTCTGCGCTACCCGGTGGTAAGGATTCCCGCCAATGGTGAAGCTGCCGTTGCCAACGGTGTGATCGATGCCTCCCTCCTGCCTGCCGCTACCGATATCATTGTTGACCTCTCGGGCAAGCGCAGCATCTACATCAACAACCTGATGGTGCTCGACCTTATCTCCACATCGGCCGCACGCGGATGGGACCGCCCGATCTACTTCGCCTCGACCGTGCCCTCCGAGTATTATCTCGGTCTCGATCCCTACTTCGCCCAGACAGGTCTGGCCTATCAGGTGACTCCGGTGATTCAGGGCAAAGACGCCGGCATCAACACCGCAAAGATGTACGACAACGTCGTGAACAAATGGAAGTGGGGCGGCCTCGACAAAGCCAAATCATCAAAGGATATCTACCTCGATGAGACGGTGCGCCGAATGGTCACCTCCAACCGTCAGGCTATGCTCGAACTCGCCTACTATCTCTCGCTCGAATCGATGGACTACCGTGAGTTTGCCCAACTTACCGAGGACAAGGCCGAGGCTGACTCGCTGATGGCCCTTTCCGATCAGGCCGTAGATCGCGCCAAGGAGATACTCGCCCTTCAGGAAGAAAAGCTCCCGAGCGCCGTGATGGCCTACACCCCCTTCGAGCTCCAGACTCTGCAGGCTGCTCTCCACGCCCTATATGAAGCCACCGATGATCCCGCCGTGCTCACACAGCTTCAGGAAGTCGTGGCCTCCGAGACTATGCGTTATGCTGCTTACGTGCGCTACTACAACAGCCTGTCGCCCGACAAGCGCAGCCTGCTGAGCTCCTACGACCGCCTCGGCGTACAGCTCTTCGACTCCCTGCTCCGCACCTACTCCAATATCGGCGGCGACACCAAGGCTCTGATCGAACGTGTCCGTCAGGAGTATGGTTTCACACCATCGATGCCTGCCAAGGACTGATGCTGATAGAGCAGCCACCTCTTACCTACCGCCTACTCTTTCCCGAGGCCCTTTGGCGCATCAAGCACAAAGGGCGGCGCGTGGTGTATCTTACCTTCGACGATGGCCCGGTGCCGGAAGTCACCCCCTGGGTACTCGACTGCCTCGACCGCAACGGAGTGAAAGCCACCTTCTTCATGGTGGGCGACAACGTGAGGCGAAATCCCGGAATATTTGAGGAGATACGCCGACGCGGCCATAGCTGGGGCAATCACACCATGCACCACCTCCAGGGTATGAAAGTGACCACACGCCGCTATCTGCGCGATCTCACCGAAGCCGACGAGCTGATAGGCAGCCCCCTCTTCCGTCCGCCCCACGGCCTGCTGCGCTGGAGTCAGGCAGCCGCTATCAAAAATCACTACAACATAGTGATGTATGATCTGGTGACACGCGACTACAGCCGGCGGCTCACACCCGAGAAGGTGCTTGAAAATGTGAAGCGATATACGCGCAATGGGTCTATAATCGTGTTTCATGACTCACTGAAGGGTCAGCGCAACATGATGGCTGTGCTCGACGACGCTATCGTATGGCTCAAAAAGCAAGGATATGAATTCCACACCCTCCCGATGCAGTGATGCAGGGTTGGCGCAGGCTATGGCTGCAGCCGGAGTGTACCGCTACGGTATAGCCGAAGCGGCACCTGTGGATCAGGAACACGTCCGCGCCTACACCGACTTCATCACCTCCGGGCGTCACGCCACGATGAGCTATCTTGAACGCTATGCCGACCTGCGCTCTGATCCGCGCACACTGCTGCCCGGTGCCACATCGGTGATAAGCTGTGCCTTACCCTACTATACCCCGGGGGCAGAGCCGCATCTGCGTATAGCCCGTTATGCCCGCGGGGCCGACTACCACACCATAGTGAGGGAGCGGCTTGAGCAAGTAGCGGAATACATACGGCAGCACTACGGCGGCGATACGCGAGTGTGTGTCGATACCGCCCCGATATTCGAACGCTACTGGGCCGTGAAAGCCGGTGTGGGATTCATCGGCCGCAACCGCCAGCTCATTATACCCGATGCGGGGAGCTACTTCTTCCTCGGCGAAATACTCACCACGGCTCCCCTTCCCGCATCACAACCATGTGAGGAATCCTGCGACAACTGCGGCCGCTGCATCCGCGCGTGTCCCGCGGGCGCACTCGCTCCCGACGGCACCTTCGATGCCCGCCGTTGCCTCTCGTATCTCACTATCGAGCATCGCGGCGAATTGCCTGCAGACACCGATCTCCACGCCACATTTTACGGCTGCGACAGATGCGCCGAAGCGTGCCCCCACAATGCAGTTCCTCCGGCTACATCTATCGTGGATTTTCAGCCTCGCGAGGCAGTGATGACACTCACGGCCGAAGATATGGCTACGATGGATCATACCCGATATACCGCGATATTCCGCGGCTCGGCCATGAAGCGTGCAAAACTTGATGGCCTCAAGCGCAACGCCATAATAGGATTTTTGGAGAAAAATACGTAATTTCGCACACTAATACATAAATCCTGATATGTCAAACCGAAAGATTAGACTGGGTATCACCCAAGGCGACATCAACGGCGTGGGCTACGAAGTGATACTCCGCGCCCTATCCGATCCGCGCATTCTCGAGCTTTTCACCCCCGTGATCTACGGTTCGAGCCGCATCGCCGAATTCTACCGCCAGGGCACAGATATACCCGACCTCAATATCAATTCGCTGCCTACCGATGCGTCCGACGCCGTAGATGAGCGCATCAATCTCGTGGAAGTCACCGACCCGGCGGTAAAGGCCGAACCCGGTAAGGAGACTGCCGTATCCGGTCCTGCAGCCTACGAAGCCCTGCGCGCGGCAGTGGCCGATCTCCGCGGCGGCAATATCGATGCTCTGGTCACCGCTCCAATCAACAAGCATTCGATGCAGAGCCCCGACTTCCAATTTCCCGGCCATACAGAATATCTGCAGGCCGAACTGGCCGACGACGACCAGCGCGCGCTGATGATACTCTGCAACGACGATCTGCGAGTGGCTCTTGTCACTATCCACACACCCATAGCCGAGATACCGGCCGCCATCACTCAAGAGGCCATCGTGGAGAAGATCACCGACTTCAATGCATCGCTCACACGCGACTTCTCCCTCCCGCACCCCCACATCGCGGTGCTCGCCCTCAATCCCCATGCCGGCGACGGCGGTCTGCTCGGCTCCGAAGAGGAATCAGTGATAGCACCCGCCATAGCAGAGGCCTCGGCCAAGGGCATCAATTGCTTCGGCCCATTCGCCTCCGATGGCTTCTGGGGCTCGGGGCAGTGGCGTAAGTTTGACGGCGTACTGGCTATGTACCACGACCAGGGTCTGGCGCCCTTCAAGACGCTTGCCATGAATTCGGGTGTGAACTTCACCGCCGGCCTCGACTACGTGCGCACCTCGCCCGACCATGGCACCGGCTACGACATTGCCGGCACCGGCACAGCAGATGCCGAATCGATGCGCGAGGCCATGTACCGCGCCGTCGACATCCTGCGCAGCCGCCGCTTCCACGCTCAGGCTACCCGCAATCCGCTACGCAAGCAATATGTGGAGAAAAACAAGAAGGACAATGTAGTCCTCGATCTCTCCAAATCCTCCGACGAATAACCCGTAGCCCATGAATTTCGCCATCATAGCAGCAGGCAACGGTGAGCGGCTCGCCAGTGAAGGACTTGCCGTACCCAAGCCGATGGCCGAAATCGCCCCGGGGCTTACGATGCTTCGCCGACTGCTCAATATATTCACCGACTGCGGCGCCCTGCGCATACGCGTCATAGTCAACGCTCACACGCCTCAGCTCAAAGAGTATCTGGAGAGCCTCGCCGACGAGTATCCGCTCGAAATCGTGTGCCGCTCCACTTCCGGCTCTCTCGAAAGCCTTATGGTGCTGCTCGACGGTCAACACGGAAGCTGGATCGTCACCACAGCCGATACTATATTTCCCGCTACGCTGTTTTTTTCCATGGTGGAGAAATTCAGAGAGAAGATGGATACCGACGCACTGATGGGACTCACCCCCTACATCGACGACGAAAAGCCTCTTTATGCCACTACCGACGCATCGGGCCGCGTCACCGGCTACTACGACAGTGAGCCTGCCGACACCGACGCCGTGTACGCATCGGCCGGCATCTACTGCCTGGCACCAAACGCACTGTCGATGCTCGCAGAGTGCCGCCGCCGCGGATTCACACGTATGCGCCAATATCAGAAACTACTTGTCGAAAGTGGCTTGAGTGTAGAGTCGTTCATCTACCCGCAGGTGATCGATGTGGATCATCTCTCCGACCTCGACAAGGCCCGTAGGCTCATAGCCCAACCGTAATCACAAACTCAATCAGTATATCCCCCACCAACCCCACTCCTTATGGCCGAAATAATCATAGCAGGTATAATGCGCGCCGCTGCCTTCTCCCCCAATCATATAGGCAATGACGCGGCCATATTCAATCTCGTGGCTGACCAGCTGCGCAAGCGTGGCTGTGTAGTCAATATCTACAGCGAGGAGCAGCTCGCCGCCGGCAAAGTGACCGAGAAAATCGTGGTCAATATGTGCCGCGAGCAGCGATCCATTCAGACCCTCCAGGCAATGGAGGACGACGGCGCCATAGTGATCAACTCCGGATACGGTATCGAAAACTGTACCCGCGAGCGTATGGCTCGCATCCTCATGGGGCGTAATATTCCATATCCCGAGAGCATCATTGTCAACACCAACGAGGCCATCTCATCGGCTCTCGCCAAGGCCGGTATCACCCAATGCTGGGTGAAGCGCGGCGACTTCCACACTATGCACAAGGAGGATGTGAGCTTCGCCCGCCATCCGCAGGAGGCGCAGGAACTGCTTCAGGAATACTTCATGCGCGGCATCACACGCGCCGTCATCAACCGACATATCCCCGGCGAGCTAGTGAAGTTCTACGGCATCCGCGGCACCAACTTCTTCTATTGGTTTAACCCCATGGGAGGCAATACAGCCGCCGAGTGCACCCAGACCGTAAATTTCGATCAGGAACGCCTTATCGCCATAAGCCGACGCGCCGCCGACGAGATGGATATCGACATTTACGGAGGCGACTGCATCGTGAGTCCCGACGGCACCATCACGATGATCGACTTCAACGACTGGCCATCGTTTGCTCCCTGCCGCGCACAGGCCGCTCCACTGATCGCCCGACGCATCATCAGCATCATCCGCCAACACGAATCCGTAGAGAAATGAAACTGAAGTCACGTCGCCCAATACCCATCACGTCGGAACCAATGCCATTGATTCCGCGACTGCTCGCCACCTCGTTCGGTGTGGGCTACCTTCCGGTAGCACCCGGCACCTGGGGAGCGCTGCTCGCCATAGTGCTCTGGCTGCCGCTCTATATCTGGGCCTCACCGGCCGTAACCTTCTGGACAACATTATGTGCTACCGTGATCTACACGATAGCCGGCACATGGGCTTCCTCCGTGAGCGAACGCTACTGGGGCAAAGACCCCGTGATAGCGTGTGCCGACGAGACCGTAGGACAGTGGGTATCGCTCCTTCCGCTCAACGGCCTCAGCCCCTGGTGGATGATACTCGTATCGCTCGCTCTATTCCGCCTCTTCGACATATTCAAGCCTCTGGGCATACGGTCGATGGAGCGCCTGCCCGGCGGCTATGGCATGATGGCCGACGACATCCTGTCGGGTATCTACTCCGTAGTGGTACTGGTGGCTATCCAACTACTTTTTCACGTCTGACCCTTACGCGCTATGAAAAGAATCAAGAATGTAGGTAAGAATATCATCAAGAGCGACAAGCTCGTATATTCCTTCGTGCGCGCCGCCGCCGCTTCGCAGACGGCATCGTGGGTCGATCTCTTCACCGGCTTTGCCCTCTTCGCGTGGGTCGGGCTCGGTACAGCTCTCTCCACCGCCATAGGCGCTCTGCTCGGCGGTGTGATCAACTGTATCATCAATTTCAAATTCACATTTCACGCTCAGGACTGCTCCTGGCGAGCCGTAGCCGTGAAGTACACTATGGTGTGGATCGGCAGCCTGCTGCTCAATACCTACGGTACCGCAGGCCTCTATTACCTGCTCGATCACTGGGACTGGCTCGAGACAATAGGCTTCAACCGCGACGGCTACTATGCAGCCGCCCGCCTGTCGACGTCGCTACTCGTATCGTGGTTCTGGAACTTCATCCTCCAGCGCTACTTCGTGTATCGAGTGACGCGCTTCGATCCTGTAGCCATCCGTCTGGTCAACTTCATCACTTTCCGCCGCAACAAATCCGACAACGAACAATAATATCATAAGATATGAGAATCAAACAGACAGCAACCAACTCGCGCAACCATCTGCAGATGGGCATATACGCTGTGATCAATCCTTTAGTGAAGGGGATGATCAAGCTCCACATCACCCCCAACGTGGTCACCACGATCGGCTTCCTCGGCAATCTGGCCGCGGCCGCCGTGATCGTATGGGCCGCAATGCGTCCGACCGGCGCCCCTGTCGATTTCTCGATGCTCACGTGGGCCGGCGCCCTCATCATCGGCTTCTCCCTCTTCGATATGCTCGACGGTCAGGTAGCCCGTCTGGGCAATATGGCGTCGACCTTCGGAGCTATGTACGACTCAGTGCTCGACCGCTATTGCGAACTGCTCACCCTCGGCGCTCTCTCGCTCTATATGCTCTCATGCGACCTGATGCTCGGCGCTCTGCTCACGTTCCTCGCCCTCGTGGGCAGTATCATGGTGAGCTATGTGCGCGCACGTGCCGAAGGTCTCGGTATTGAGTGCAAGATCGGCTTCCTGCAGCGTCCGGAGCGAGTGGTGATCACCTCTCTGGCCACTTTGGCCACCGGTATAGCCGGCTCTTGCGGCGCCGGATTCGATGCCAACCTCATTCTGGTGTGGGCCATGGGCTTCATCGCGCTCTTCGCCAATATCACCGCCTTCGCCCGTCTGGCCTACAGCCGCCGCCAACTTACCCTTAAAGAGAAGAAATAATGCCGGTGGCACGTAAGCACATACTTCCCACACGATCGCAGACACTCTGGTGTATCGCCGCCCTCGCCGTATGGCTTGGCGTGACGGCTCTCTTCATCGGATTCCGCCCGGAGCATCTCGTACTGGCTGTACTCATCGCAGCCCTATTCTTCGCCGGACCGGCTCCGCGCCGGCTTGTGGTGGCACTGATACCATTCGCGCTATTCGGCGTCTCCTACGACTGGATGAACCTGCTTCCCAACTATATGGTCAACAGCGTCGACATCCGTGGACTCTACGAGACTGAAAAATCGCTCTTCGGCATCACTTCCGGAGGTATCATGCTAACACCCAACGAATGGTGCGCGCTCCACACCTCCACCGTCGCCGATATCCTTGCCGGCATCTTCTACCTCTGCTGGGTGCCACTGCCTATTATCTTCGGCCTCTGGCTATACTTCACCGGTCGCCGCGGCGAGTACCTCCACTTCGCTATAGTGTTTCTGCTCGTCAACCTCATCGGCTTCACCTTCTATTACATCCACCCGGCCGCGCCACCGTGGTACGTGGCTCAATACGGATTCGACTTTCTGCCCGGCACTCATGGCGAGACTGCGGGTCTGGGCGCCTTCGACTCACTCACCGGCCTGAGCATCTTCGAAGGTATCTACGGACGTAATGCCAATGTATTCGCCGCAATGCCGTCGCTCCACTCGGCCTACACTCTGGTGGCCTTCATCTATGCCGTACGCTATCGCGTTGCCGCCCTGTGGCGATGGATACTCGGCATCGTCACCGTAGGTATATGGTGTACGGCCATCTATACGTTCCACCACTATCTGCTCGACGTGCTCGGCGGAATAAGTTGCGCCATCGCCAGCTTCATCGTATTTGAATACGGCCTGATGCGCATCCCCGGATTCAGCCGCTTCGTGAGCCGCTACACATCCTTTATATCACCCGAATATGGAAGAAAATCAAATAAATAATAGTGAGGCGGAAGAGATTCGCCCCGATGTGCTCAACTATGAAGATCTGCGGCAGATGGTACCTCGGCTCGACGGTCATGAAAAGCTCGTGAACCGGTTGCTGCATTTCCTGTCGGTCGACAAAGTCAATGCCGTGCACGCCAAATGCTGCGACACCCCCGGACCGGAATTCGTGCGCCGTCTGCTGCTTGAAGAATTTAAGATCAAGCTGCGCATCGACAATGAGCAAGTGCTCGACAATCTGCCCGAAGGTGCTTTCATCACCGTGAGCAATCATCCCTTCGGCGCTCTCGACGGTATCGCCCTGATCTACCTCATCTCATCGCGCCGACCCAAATACCGCGTGATGGTGAATATGATCCTCAACAAGATCTCGGCCATGCGCCCCAACTTCATCGCTGTCGACGCCTGGGCCTCCGACGACCCGAAGAAACGTCAGGTCTCGGTCAACGGCATCCGCCAGACCATGAAGCAGCTCCGCGAAGGTGAGCCGATGGGCTTCTTCCCCGCCGGCGCCATGAGCAAGACCGACTGGCGCGGACGCCTCAAAGACCGTGAGTGGCAACCCACCGTGCTCCAACTCATCTACAAGGCCCGTGTACCGGTGATTCCGATATTCTTCCACGGCACCAACAGCTGGTGGTTCAATATCCTCGGTCATATCTGCTGGCCGGCACGCTCGCTGCGCCTCCCGGCCGAAGTATGGCGCAAGGTAGGCAAGGAGATGCACATTTCCATCGGAAATCCCATAAGCGTGGAGGAGCAGCGTATCTACGCCACCCCCGAGGCACTCGGACGATATCTGCGCGAAAAGACCTACGAACTCCGCAAACTCTACCACTGATATGAGCCGGAAGAAGTTGTCGTCGGACAGTGACTATATGGACTCGCTGAAGTCGCTCGATACCGAAGAGGGTATCGACCTGGCCTTCTATCGCCCTATCGGCTACTTATGGGCACGCATCGCACGTCGGCTTCACATCACCCCCAATGCCATCACCATAGCCTCCATATTCATAGGTATCGCGGCCGGCGTGGCCTTCTATCCCGCCGATCTGTGGGTCAACCTCGGGGGCTTCCTGCTACTTGTACTGGCCAACTCCTTCGACAGCGCCGACGGCCAACTCGCCCGACTCACCCGGCAATACTCGCGGATAGGCCGTATACTCGACGGCCTGAGCGGCGACTTCTGGTTTGCAGCCATCTACATATCCATCTGCCTGCGCACCAATCATACCACCGCTTGGTTTTCCCACTATCCATGGGTGATATGGGCCGTGGCCGTAGCTGCCGGTATCTGCCATGCCAAGCAGGCGGCGCTGGCCGACTATTACCGCCAGTTTCACCTATACTTCCTCAAAGGCGCCTCAGGCAGCGAACTCGACACCTGCGACGATCTGCGCCGACAGCTCCGCGCCATACCCTGGAAGGGTAACTTCTGGCGCAAAATCACTCTGCTCTTCTACTCCAACTACACCGCCAATCAGGAGGTAACTACCCGCTCGATGCAGGCTCTGCGCGCCGAACTTCACCGCCGATACCCCGACGGTGAGATACCGAAAGATTTCCGCCGGCGCTTCCGCCGCCTGAGCCTGCCGCTGATGAAGTGGACCAACGCCCTCACATTCAACTGGCGTACCATCACCCTGCTCGTATGTCTGCTCATAGGCCGCCCGTGGATCTACTTCGTGGTAGAGCTCACGATATTCAATGCCATGCTCATCTATATGCGCTGCCGCCACGAACGTATATGCCGCAAGCTTACTCGCGAACTTCGTGAGGGCTCCCTCCGCGGAGTAATATTCGACTACGGGGGCACACTCGACACAGGAGGCACACACTGGAGCCACGTGATAGCCGATGCATACGCCAAATCCGGTCTGGACGTCGACAACGATACTTTCCGCCACGCCTATGTGGAGGCGGAGCGCGAGATGGAGCGCAAGCCGATAGTGGAGCCCACCGATACCTTCCGTGAGGTGATGATCAAGAAGATACGCCTTGAACTCAAGTATATCGAAGGAGCCGACCCGTCTCTTGCCGAGCCGATAGCTGAGAAGTGCTACAATTACGCCCGGAGCTGCGTGGAGAGCTCACGCCCCGTGCTCAGCGAATTGTCCGGCAGCTGCCGCCTGGCTCTGGTGAGCAACTTCTACGGCAATATACGCTCCGTACTCGCCGACTTCGGTATCGACCGCTTCTTTGAGGTGGTGATCGACAGCACCGAAGCCGGGGTGCGCAAGCCCTCCCCTGAAATATTCCGCCTCGCTCTCGATGCTATAGCGCTCCGGCCCGAGCAAACAGTAGTGGTAGGCGACTCAGTGAAAAACGACATTCTGCCTGCTGCAAGCCTCGGATGCCGCACCGTGCTCGTCGACGGCCGTGGATGGGACGGAACACTATCCTCCGAAGATCCACGCCTACCCTCAGCCACTACAGTAATCACACATATCACCCAACTGCCCGAGATTCTATAAGGGTAAGTCTCTGTTAACACTTATTTAGCGAAAAGACCATTACATTTGCAATCATTAACCATTTTGAGTGCAAATCACAGCATCATTCACTCTCATTAACAAAAATAAGAATTTATTAAAGTAAAAATATTTTTACATACGTAGGAATATCATTACTTTTACGCTCCAATCTGTGGCCATCCGCCACCGATCACCATAGGAAAACAATAATAACCAATAATCATCTATTTTACAATCAAGTAAATTATGAAATCAAACGTAAAACCGGCCGACGGCAAACTTGGTGTTCTCGTAGTAGGACTTGGTGCCGTGACCACCACATTCATGACCGGCGTGCTTATGGCCCGCAAAGGTCTCGCTAAGCCTGTAGGCTCGATGACCCAGTATGACAAGATGCGTGTAGGTAAAGGTGCTGACAAGAAATATCTCAAGTACGACGAAATAGTACCCATCGCCAAGCTCGACGACATCGTGTTCGGTGCATGGGACGTATATCCCGAAAACGCTTACGAGAGCGCTATCAATGCTGAAGTGCTCAAGGAGAAGGATATCAACCCCGTGAAGGAAGAACTCGAAGCCATCAAGCCCATGAAGGCCGCTTTCGACCACAACTATGCAAAGCGCCTCGACGGCAACAACATCATGGAAGGCAAGACCCGCTGGGAAATGGTAGAGCAGCTCCGCGAAGACATCCGCAACTTCAAGAAGGAATACGGCTGCGACCGCGTAGTAGTGCTCTGGGCCGCTTCCACTGAAGTTTACGTACCCGTTGACGAGAACGTACACTACACCCTCGCCGCTCTCGAAGAGGCTATGAAGGCCGACGATAAGGAACACATCGCCCCCTCGATGTGCTACGCTTACGCAGCCCTCTCCGAAGGCGCTCCCTTCATCATGGGTGCCCCCAACACCACCGTCGATATCCCCGCTATGTGGGAGCTCGCCGAGAAGACCAAGATGCCTATCGCAGGCAAGGACTTCAAGACCGGCCAGACTCTGGTGAAATCCGGTTTCGCACCCATCATCGGCACCCGTTGCCTCGGCCTCTCCGGCTGGTTCTCGACCAACATCCTCGGCAACCGCGACGGCCTCGTGCTCGACGAACCCGCCAACTTCCGCACCAAAGAGGTATCCAAGCTCTCCACTCTCGAGTCGATCCTCGTGCCCGAAGAGCAGCCCGATCTCTACACCAACTACTACCACAAGGTACGTATCAACTACT